>NC_010681.1:2552878-2871988 GCF_000020125.1 Paraburkholderia phytofirmans PsJN | reverse complement strand
CACGCCGATGGTGATCGCGTGCCCGGGTTGCGGCCGTACCACCAGCACGTTGTTCCAGGAACTCGCATCGCAAATCCAGACCTATCTGCGCACGCAGATGCCGGTGTGGCGCGATCAGTATCCTGGCGTCGAGAAAATGCACGTCGCGGTGATGGGTTGCATCGTCAACGGTCCGGGCGAGTCGAAGCAGGCGAATATCGGCATCAGCTTGCCGGGCTCGGGCGAGAACCCGGCCGCGCCGGTGTTCATCGACGGCGAGAAGGTCAAGACGCTGCGCGGCGATAACATCGCGCAAGAATTCCAGCAAATCGTGAGTGACTACGTCGAGCGCAGCTATGGCCGCGCCACGGTAGCCAACTAAATATCGGCTCTCGAAATACAGATGACTGAACAGAAGAAAAAGCTCGAAAAACTCTCCGGCGTGAAGGGCATGAACGACATCCTTCCGCAGGAAGCCGGGCTGTGGGAATTTTTCGAAACGACCGTCAAGTCGATGCTGCGTTCGTACGGATACCAGAATATTCGTACGCCGATCGTCGAGCATACGCAGCTGTTCAAGCGCGGTATCGGCGAAGTGACCGACATCGTCGAGAAAGAGATGTACAGCTTTACCGACGCGTTGAACGGTGAAAATCTGACCATGCGCCCGGAAAACACGGCAGCGGTGGTGCGCGCGGCGATTGAACACAACATGCTGTACGACGGTCCGAAGCGCCTGTGGTACATCGGCCCGATGTTCCGTCACGAGCGTCCGCAGCGCGGCCGTTATCGCCAGTTTCATCAGGTCGGCGTGGAAGCGCTCGGCTTTGCCGGTCCGGACGCCGACGCTGAAATCATCATGATGTGCCAGCGTCTGTGGGACGACCTCGGACTGATGGGTATCAAGCTCGAAATCAACTCGCTGGGCCTCGCGGAAGAACGCGCGGCGCATCGTGTGGAATTGATCGCGCACCTCGAAAAGCACATGGACGTGCTCGACGAGGAAGCGAAACGCCGTCTCTACACGAACCCGCTGCGCGTGCTGGACACGAAGAATCCGGCCATGCAGGAAGTCGCGCAGAACGCGCCCAAGCTGATCGATTTTCTCGGCGAAGAATCGCGCGCGCACTTCGAAGGTTTGCAGCGCATTCTGAAGGCGAACAACATCCCGTTTACGATCAATCCGCGTCTCGTGCGCGGTCTCGATTACTACAATCTGACCGTGTTCGAATGGGTGACCGACAAGCTCGGCGCGCAAGGCACCGTCGCGGCGGGCGGCCGTTATGATCCGCTGATCGAACAGCTCGGCGGCAAGCCCACGGCGGCATGCGGCTGGGCAATGGGCATCGAGCGGATCCTCGAGTTGCTGAAAGAAGAGCAGCTCGTGCCGGAAGACGAAGGTTGCGACGTGTACGTGGTCCATCAGGGCGACGCGGCGCGCGAGCAGGCCTTCATCATCGCCGAGCGTCTGCGCGACACCGGCCTCGATGTGATCCTGCATTGCAGCGCCGACGGTCAAACGGCCAGCTTCAAATCGCAGATGAAGCGTGCCGACGCAAGCGGCGCCGCGTTCGCGGTGGTGCTCGGCGAAGACGAGATCGCCAACGGCACGGTCGGCGTGAAACCGCTGCGCGATACAAATGCTAACGGCGGTAAAAACGAGCAACAAAACGTGCCGGCCGAAGACTTGACCGAATTTCTAATCAATGCGATGGTTGCAACCGCCGAAGACGGCGACGACTGATCGCGATGTCGTCGAGCCGGTTGGGCGCCAATCGGATTCGACACGCACACGTAGCAAGAAAGAGGAAATCGCCGGGCAATGAGTTACCACGACGAACAAGAATCGATTGAAAGTCTGAAGGCATGGTGGACGCAGTGGGGTAATGCAACCACATGGATCGTGCTGGTGGCACTGGTGGCCGCGGCCGGCTGGAACGGCTGGAATTTCTGGCAACGGCGCCAGGCGGCGGAAGCCGCCGTGCTGTATGACCAGGTCCAGCAAGCCGTGGCGTCCGGCGACAAGGCGAAGATCACGCGCGTCGCCACCGACATGGAAGACAAGTTCAGCCGCACCGCGTATGCGCAAATGACTGCGCTGGGCGCCGCCAAGGCGCTGTACGCCGCGGGCGACGAAGCCGCCGCGAAGGCACAACTGCAATGGACCATCGATCACGCGAAAGATGACGAGTTCAAGCAGATCGCCAAGCTGCGTCTCGCTTCGCTGCTGCTCGACGACAAGGCTTACGACCAGGGCCTCGCGTTGCTAGCCGAACCGCAATCCGACGCGTTCAAGGGCATCGTGGCGAACGGCCGCGGCGATCTGCTCGCCGCTCAAGGCAAGCGTGACGATGCACGCGCGGCCTACAAGCTCGCGCTCGACTCGCTGTCGAAAAACGATAGCTCCGCACGCCAGTTGATTCAGTTCAAGCTGGACGCGCTGGGCGGCTGATCGCCGCATATGAGCGCCGCAATCGGCGCCGCGTGCAACGACCAACCGCTCTCCTTTAATTAATTTCCTGAATGCTTCGTCCACCGATGAATCTGCTGAAACGTTACGCTGTGCCCGTTGCCTGTGCGATGACCGTGCTCACCATGGCGGCTTGCTCATCCACGAAAGACGAGCGCCGCGTGCCCACGCCGCTCACCGAGTTCAAACCCGTGCTGGACGTGCAGCAGGCCTGGAAGGCAAGCGTCGGTAAGGCCGGCCGTTACCTGTTCTCGCCGGTCGCGGTGGGCAATGCGGTGTACGCGGCTGGCGCGAACGGTTCGGTTGCGAAGATCGACGCGCAGACCGGTCAGGACGTCTGGCGCGTCAAGCTCCACGACGACCTCTCGGCGGGCGTTGGCAGCGACGGTACGTTGACAGCAGTCGGCGGCCTGAAGGGCGACGTCTACGTGCTCGGCGCGGACGGCAAGCAACTCTGGACCGCCAAGGCGCCGGGCGAAATCATTTCGCCGCCGCTCGTCGGCAATGGTCTCGTGGTGGTGCGTACGGTCGACGGCCAGATCACCGCGTTCAACGCGCAAACCGGCGAGCAGAAGTGGAACTACCGCAATCGCGCGGTGCCGCTCAATCTGCGCGTGTCGTCGGGCATGACGTTCGCGGGCGACGCAGCCGTGCTGGCCGGTTTCCCTGGCGGCGCGTTTGCCGCGATCAACGTGCAGACGGGCGACAACTACTGGCAAACGCCGGTGTCCTATCCGAAGGGCGTGACGGAAGTCGAGCGCATCAACGACGTGACCGGACCGCCCACGCTGGTCGGTTCGGAAACCTGCGCGGTGACGTTCCAGGGCCAGATTGGCTGTTTCGACGCGAACTCGGGCCGTGCCGTCTGGGAGAAGGCGTTCTCGAGCACGAGCGGTCTGGCGCAGGATGATCGCGCCGTAGTCGCGGCGGACGACTGGTCGGTGGTGTCGGCGTTCGATACCAACAGCGGTGCGTTGCTGTGGAAGAACGACAAGCTAAAGAATCGCGACCTGAGCGTGCCGTTCATTCTGGGTCACGCAGCCGTGCTGGGCGACTATCAGGGTTACGTGCACTTCCTGTCCCGCGACGACGGCACGCTCGTCGCGCGCGTGAAGACCGACGGCAGCCCGATTACGGCGGCACCGGTACTCGCCGGCGAAACGCTGGTGGTGCTCACGCACGACGGTGACCTGTACGGCTACCGCCCGCGCTAATCGCGCGCGGCAATCGCCGTCTGGCGTGCAGGCCGGCTTTGCCGGCCGCACGCATTTTTGTAAGTGCTAGTTTGAGTTGAAGTTGCAGGGCAGAGTAAGCAAAAGAATTCCGCCGGACTGGCTGGTCCGGCGAGTCGGATCAGACATGGCGTACGGCCCACGTGGCCATCGGTGGGTGCTTGCGGCACCACCCTCGGCGGCATCTTCGCCAATACCGCAGAGAATCGTATTCGAACCGGCGTGCGAGCCGTCGAGCAGTAAAGACTGAATCTGGCGGCCCGCTGGCGTCGCCCATACAGCCAAACCCCCGTCCGCCCGGACGTGCATATTGACAGCACATCCGGGGCTGGCCGAATTCGTGATAATTTTCGTCAAACGCTGCCGTGTAGCGGCCGCATGGCGTCGCTACGCGGCCGGTCGATTTCGATCCCGCGTTTCACCGTGAACAACATCTGATGAAACCCGTTATTGCCCTCGTCGGGCGCCCCAATGTGGGGAAATCCACGCTGTTCAACCGGCTCACGCGCACGCGCGACGCGCTGGTTGCCGACCTGCCCGGTCTCACGCGCGATCGCCATTACGGCGAAGGGCGAGCCGGCGATCGGCCGTATCTGGTCGTCGATACCGGCGGTTTCGAACCGGTCGCGAAAGACGGCATCCTGCACGAAATGGCGCGTCAAACCCGTCAGGCGGTCGAGGAATCGGACATCGTCGTGTTTATCGTCGATGGTCGCAATGGCCTCGCGCCGCAGGACAAGTCGATTGCCGACTATCTGCGCAAGGTCGGCCGGCCGATCTTCCTGGTCGTCAACAAGGCGGAGGGCATGAAGTACAGCAACGTCGCCGCCGACTTCTACGAGCTCGGTCTCGGCGACCCGCGCGCGATTTCCGCGGCGCATGGCGACGGCGTCACCGAAATGATCAACGAGGCGCTCGAAGTCGCGTACGCCGGCCAGCCGGAAGAAAGCGACGAAGAGAAGCAGACGCGCGGCGTGAAGATCGCGATCGTCGGGCGTCCGAATGTCGGCAAGTCGACGTTGATCAATGCGCTGGTGGGCGAAGAGCGCGTGATCGCGTTCGACATGCCGGGCACCACGCGCGATTCGATCTACGTCGATTTCGAACGCGGCGGCAAGCCGTACACGCTGATCGACACGGCAGGTTTGCGCCGCCGCGGCAAGGTGTTCGAAGCGATCGAGAAGTTCTCGGTGGTGAAGACGCTGCAGTCGATCTCCGACGCCAACGTCGTGATCCTGCTGCTCGACGCGCGCCAGGACATTTCGGAGCAGGACGCGCACATTGCCGGCTTCGTGGTGGAGCAGGGCCGTGCGCTGGTGGTGGGCGTGAACAAGTGGGACGGTCTCGATCCGCATGTGCGCGAGCGCACCAAAGCGGACCTCGAGCGCAAACTAAAATTTCTCGACTTCGCCAAATTCCATTTCATTTCCGCCGCGGAAAAAACCGGGATCGGCCCGTTGATGCGTTCGGTCGACGACGCCTACGCAGCCGCCATGGCCAAGCTGCCGACGCCGAAGCTCACGCGCGCGCTGATCGATGCCGTCGAATTCCAGCAGCCGCGCCGACGCGGTCCGGTGCGCCCGAAACTGCGTTACGCGCACCAGGGTGGACAGAATCCGCCGATCATCGTGATTCACGGCAACGCGCTCGACGCGATCACCGAAACGTACAAACGGTACCTGGAAAACCGCTTCCGGGAAACTTTCAAGCTGACTGGGACTCCATTGCGCATAGAGTTCAGATCGTCGACGAACCCTTACGCGGATAAAGGCTAATTCCAGGCTGAAACCCGCGTGTGTGCTGGCTTTGGCCGCCTGGCCAGGCCTGCCGCGCAAAAATGAAAATCGGCTATAGTGTAGCGGTTGACGGTGGATCTCTTTTTCTTCCTCGTCAATTAAGTCAACCTGCAAAAAAATACGGAGTTTGCTATGAGCAACAAAGGGCAATTGTTACAAGACCCGTTTTTGAACGCACTGCGTAAAGAGCATGTGCCGGTGTCGATCTATCTGGTCAACGGCATCAAGCTTCAAGGGAACATCGAATCGTTCGACCAGTACGTCGTGTTGCTCCGGAATACGGTCACCCAGATGGTTTACAAGCACGCAATCTCGACAGTCGTGCCAGCCCGTCCGGTGAATTTCCACCCGGATTCTGAACAGTCCTAACCCCCGTCGCGGCCGGCGTAACGTCGCCCGTTGGCGATTACTTCCGGCCGCCTCACTTTGATACCCTCCAATTTGATCAATGCAGCGCTTGTCGGCATCGACTTCGGTAAGATCGATTTCGAAGCCAGTCTGGAAGAACTCAGCTTGCTCGCGCAAAGCGCGGGCGCGAATCCCTTAGTCACCCTCACCGGGCGCCGGTCCAGTCCCGATGCCAAGATGTTCGTCGGCAGCGGCAAGGCCGAAGAACTGCGTCTTGCGTGTGAGGCGAACGACATCGAACTCGTCATTTTCAATCACGCTCTGGCGCCTGCGCAGCAGCGCAATCTGGAGCAAGCGCTTAATCGGCGCGTGATCGATCGCACCAGTCTGATCCTCGACATTTTTGCGCAACGCGCCCGCAGCCATGAAGGCAAACTGCAGGTGGAACTCGCGCAACTGCAGTATCTGTCGACGCGGCTAATCCGCGCATGGACCCACCTGGAGCGGCAAAAAGGCGGTATCGGTTTGCGCGGCCCTGGCGAAACGCAGCTTGAAACAGACCGTCGTTTGATCGGCGAGCGCATCAAGGCGCTCAAGACACGGCTCGAGAAACTGCGTCGTCAGCACGGCACGCAGCGCCGCGCGCGCAGCCGCAATCAGACCATGTCGGTGTCGCTGGTCGGTTACACGAACGCGGGCAAGTCCACGCTCTTCAACGCGCTCACCAAGGCTCAGGCGTACGCCGCCGACCAGTTGTTCGCGACGTTGGATACCACCTCGCGGCGCGTCTATCTCGGCGACGAAGCGGGGCAGGTGGTGGTGTCGGATACGGTCGGTTTTATCCGCGAACTGCCTCACCAGCTGGTGGCGGCATTTCGCGCCACGCTCGAGGAAACCATTCATGCCGACCTGCTGCTGCACGTGGTCGATGCATCGAGCGCGGTGCGGCTCGACCAGATCGATCAGGTGAACGAGGTATTGCACGCAATCGGTGCAGACACGATCCGCCAGGTGCTGGTCTTCAACAAGATCGACGCGGTGCCGGAGTTGGCGGCCCGTGGGGACGCGGTTGAAAGGGATGAGTATGGTAATATTTCGCGCGTCTTTTTGAGCGCGCGCACGGGGCAAGGGCTGGACACACTGCGCGCTGCCATCGCTGAAATCGCTACTGCCGAACCTCTTCCCGAAACGCTGGTCGATCTCTCGGAAGAAGACCGGTCGGCAGCACCACGCGACGACCGCAAGGTCCCAGAACTCGGGCACTGACCCGTTCCAATTGCACTGACCCGCTGTCTACTCTGGTGAACGAACACAGGTGAACGATTACAACGAGCGGAGTATCTGGCTGCGCATGCGCACCATGCTGTCACTGAACGATCCGGGCTGGGGCCGGGGAGACGGCAATGGCGACCGGCAACGTCCCAACGAGCCGAAGCGTCCGCCGACCAAAGACGGCGAGGGCCCGCCTGATCTCGACGAGATGTGGCGCGATTTCAACCGTCGTTTGAGCCGGGTGTTCGGCCGCAAGGGCGGCGGTGCGGGCGGCGGCCGTCCCGACAACGGTCGTAGCGCGCGCATCGGCGTGGGCATCGTGATCGGCGTGCTGCTGGCCATTTATCTCGGCAGCGGCGTGTTCGTCGTGCAGGACGGCCAGGCCGGCGTGGTGATGCAGTTCGGCAAGTATCGCTACACGGCGGGACAGGGTGTGCACTGGCGTCTGCCGTATCCGTTCGAAGCGCATGAGCTCGTCAATATCGGCCAGATCCGCCAGGTGGAAGTCGGCCGCAACAACGTGGTGCGTCTCGCGAATGTGAAAGACGCGTCGATGCTCACGCACGACGCGGACATCGTCGATGTGCGCTTCGCCGTGCAATATCAGGTGAAGAAGCCGACCGACTATCTGTTTCGCAGCGTCGATCCCGATCAGGGCGTGATGCAGGCGGCCCAGGCGGCGGTGCGCAGCATCGTCGGCGCGCGCAGCACCAATGACATCCTCTATCAGGATCGCGAAACAATTCGCCAGCAACTCATGGCGGCGATCCAGCAATCTCTGGATGAATATCAGTCCGGCCTCGCCGTGACCGGTGTGACGATCCAAGGCGTGCAGGTGCCCGACCGCGTGCAGGCCGCATTCGACGACGCCGCCAAAGTCCGTCAGGAAAACGACCGCGCCAAGCGCGATGCCGAAGCCTACGCCGCGGATCTTTTGCCGCGCGCGCAAGCCGACGTGGCACGCCAGATCGACGAAGCGAAAACCTACAGCGACAAGACTGTGGCTCAGGCACAAGGCGACGCCGAGCGCTTCAAGCAGGTCTACGCGCAGTACTCGAAAGCGCCCGCCGTGGTTCGCGAGCGCCTGTACCTGGACACCATGCAGCAGATCTATTCGAATACGACCAAGGTGTATGTGGACAGCAAGAGCGGCAACAACGTGCTGTATCTGCCGCTCGACAAGCTCGTCGAGCAGACTCGCCAGCGGGTCGCCGACGCTGCCGCCGCCTCGGGCACGGCTGCAGGCGCCACGGCCGCTGCCGCGCCGCAAGCGGCGAGCAATGCCGCGTCGCCTTTGTCCGCACCGTCTGCCTCCGCAACCGGCGCGGCGGCCTCGGCGCCTGCCGCCTCCGCCGCGCCGGCCAGCCAGGCCGCATCCGGCAGCGACCCGCTGCGTTCACGCGACTCCTTCCGCAGCCGTATGCGCGAAGACGACGTTCAATAAGGAGCGCACATCATGAACAAGATCATTGCGCTCGTCGTGGCTGTCGTCATCGTGTTGTTCGCCGCTTCGTCGATGGTGTTCGTCGTCGATCAGCGCCACATGGCCGTACTGTCCTCGCATGGCGACGCGGCGCCGAGCCTGCTCGGCCCCGGTCTGCATGTGAAATTGCCGCCGCCGTTGCAAACCGTCACGCTGGTCGACAACCGCATCCAGTCGCTCGACGCACCGGACGAAGACCGCTACGTGACGTCCGACAAAATCGATCTGCTGGCCAACCCGGTTCTCAAATATCGCGTGACCGATCCGCTCAAGCTGCTGGCCGAAACCCGCGGTGATGCGCAGAGTCTGCCGGACCGGCTCGCGTTGCTGTCGCGCGGCGCGCTCGGCGATGCGTTCGCGAAGGTCACGCTGTCCGACGCGCTTGCGCGGCAACAGGCCGTCGCCGACGAAGCGCGTGCCGCGATGGACAAGGCGGCGGCATCGCTCGGCGTGTCGGTGGTCGACGTGCAATTGACGCGCGTCGATTTCCCCGCGTCGATGGCGGACTCCGTCTACAAGCGCATGATCGCCGCGCGCCAGCAGGTCGCGGCCGACGAACGCGCGAAGGGCACCGCCGAGGCCGACAAGATCAGGCAGGACGCGATCGGCCAGCAACAGGCGATTCTCGCGGACGGTTATCGTCAGGCGCAGACCATCAAGGGCGAGGGCGATGCCAAGGCAGCGCAGATCGCCGCCGACGCTTATGGCAGCGACCCGCAGTTCTACCAGTTCTATCAAAGCATGCAGGCGTACAAGAACACCTTCAAGCCGGGCGACGTGATCGTCGTCGATCCGAGCAACGAGTTCTTCCGCTTCATGCGTAGCTCGACCGGCGGCGCCGCCCCGGACGCTTCCGCGGCTTCGCGCAAACCCTGATAACCGGAACGCCGCGGCATCCGCATCGCGGCGCTTTAATTCGCATGGACATAGCCGGCTCGTTACTGCTCGCGATCGCGTTGATGCTGATTATCGAGGGAATGTTTCCCTTCGTTTTTCCGAGCGCCTGGAGCGACACGTTCCGTAAAATAGCGGAACGGCCGCCGCACCAGATTCGCGTTGGCGGCCTCATCGTGATGGTGCTCGGACTGATCTTGCTGTTTATCGTGACTTGATGGGGCCTGGTGGCCGATGGCCTTGCGGTCCGACGGCACGTGCGATCAGCCGCGCTTACCTGCGCTTACCCGCAATCACCTCGGCCGGATGCGACCCGCCGCCATGGTCCGCGGTGCTCTGAACGCCGCGTCGTGCATCGCCCCGCGGCCAAAAGCCGGATGCGGCGGTTGCAAGCAATCCAGACGCCCGCGATGGCCGCCAAAATCGAGCCGCCGCCCGCCATTCACTCTCACTTACCGGCGCACCCAGCCGCCGTGTTCAACGTCGTAGGACTGTATCGATGTCGACCTGGTTACTTCCCGAAAATATTGCCGACGTGCTGCCGTCGGAAGCCCGCAAGATCGAAGAATTGCGGCGCCATTTGCTGGACCGTTTCCGTTCGTACGGCTACGAGATGGTCATGCCGCCGTTGCTCGAATATATCGAGTCGCTGCTGACCGGCGGCGGCCACGATCTGAATCTGCGGACCTTCAAACTGGTCGATCAGTTGTCCGGGCGCACGCTTGGTCTGCGCGCGGACATCACGCCGCAGGTCGCCCGCATCGACGCGCATCTGCTGAATCGCCAGGGCGTGACGCGTCTTTGCTATGCGGGTAACGTCGCGCATACGCGTCCGCGCGGCCTGCATGCCACGCGCGAGCAGATCCAGATCGGCGCGGAAATCTACGGTCACGCGGGCCTCGAAGCGGACCTGGAAATCCAGCAACTGATGCTCGACGCGCTGCGTCTGGCCGGCCTCGCGAAAGTGCGCCTCGATCTGTGCCACGCGGGCGTGCTCGCGGCGCTGATCGAAGCCGAACCGGCCGCGGCTGAACTCGGGCAGTCGCTTTACGACGCGCTGGCGGGCAAGGACGTGCCGCGTCTGGTCGAATTGACGGCGAACCTGACACCGGTGATCCGCGACGCCTTGCGCGCGCTGCCCACGCTGTACGGCGACGCATCGGTGCTCGACGAAGCCCGCGCACGCTTGCCGAACGCACCGGCCATCGCTCGTGCGCTCGACGACCTCGCGTTCCTCGCAAGCCAGGTGGAGGGCGCCGAAGTGATGATCGATCTCGCGGATCTGCGCGGCTATGCTTACCACAGCGGCGTGATGTTCTCGGCGTACGTGGACGGCGTGCCGAACGCGGTCGCGCGCGGCGGCCGTTACGACCACGTGGGCCAGGCGTACGGCCGTGCGCGCGCGGCAACCGGCTTTTCGCTCGATCTGCGCGAAGTGGCGCGGATTTCGCCGGTCGAAGCGCGCAGCAGCGCGATTCTCGCGCCGTGGCAGCACGACGAAGCACTGCGCGTGAGCGTCGCCGCGTTGCGCGATGCCGGCGAAGTCGTGATACAGGCGCTGCCCGGCCATGAACACGATCTGGACGAATTCGCATTCGACCGCGTGTTGGTCGAGCGCAACGGCAACTGGGTCGTCGAAGCGCGCGCCTGAGCGCGTTCCGGCAGACCCGTCCGAGGGTGATCCTGAGCCTCTCTCAGACAGCCTCGAACGTGTCGTTAAAACGCGGTGCGGCCACCGGCCGCGCCACTTTCGCAATACTCAACATAACGTGCATACCGTTGAGCGGAAACGGAAAAATTCGGAAGGTTCCGCGAACCTAGGTAGAATACGTTTTTAACCAGCTTACGAAACAACATGTCTGCCAGCGCAGTGAATGTGAACCCCGGGCGTAACGTCGTCGTCGTGGGAACCCAGTGGGGTGATGAAGGCAAGGGCAAGATCGTCGACTGGCTGACGGACCACGCTCAAGGCGTCGTTCGCTTTCAGGGCGGTCACAATGCCGGTCACACGCTTATCATCGGCGGCAAGAAAACCATCTTGCGTCTGATTCCGTCGGGCATCATGCATCCCGGCGTCGCGTGCTACATCGGCAATGGCGTCGTGTTGTCGCCGGAAGCGCTGTTCAAGGAAATCGGCGAGCTCGAAGCCGCCGGGGTCGACGTTCAGAATCGCCTGTTCATTTCCGAAGCCACCACCCTGATCCTGCCGTATCACATCGCCATCGACCAGGGCCGCGAAGCGCGCCGTGGCGCGGGCAAGATCGGCACCACCGGCCGCGGCATCGGCCCGGCTTACGAAGACAAGGTCGCGCGCCGCGGTTTGCGCGTACAAGACCTGTTCGAGCCGGAAACTTTCGCCGAACGTCTGCGTGAAAATCTCGATTATCACAACTTCGTGTTGACGCAATACCTGGGCGTCGCCGCTGTCGACTTCCAGCAAACGCTCGACACGATGCTCAGCTATGCCGACCGTCTGAAGCCCATGGTCACCGACGTGTCGCGCCGTCTGTACGACGCGAACGCGGCCGGCAGCAACCTGCTGTTCGAAGGCGCGCAAGGCACACTGCTGGACATCGACCACGGCACATATCCGTACGTCACGTCGAGCAATTGCGTGGCGGGTGCGGCCACGGCGGGCGCGGGCGTCGGTCCGCAAAAGCTCAACTACATTCTCGGCATCACCAAGGCGTACTGCACGCGCGTCGGTTCGGGCCCGTTCCCGAGCGAACTGTACGACGCGGACAACGCCGCCCGTCAGGAAGCGATCGGCCTCGAGCTGGCTACCGTCGGCAAGGAATTCGGCTCGGTCACCGGCCGTCCGCGCCGCACCGGCTGGCTCGACGTCGCCGCGCTGCGCCGCTCGATCCAGATCAATGGTGTGTCGGGTCTGTGCATGACCAAGCTCGACGTGCTCGACGGTCTCGACGAAGTGAAGCTGTGCGTCGGCTACACGGTCGACGGCAACCATGTCGATCTGCTGCCGCGCGGCTCATCGGAAGTCGCGCGTTGTGAGCCGGTGTACGAAACCTTCGCGGGCTGGAAGGAAAGCACCGTCGGCATCAAGGAATGGGACAAGCTGCCCGCGAACGCGCGCGCTTATTTGTCGCGTGTGCAGGAAGTCGCGGGCATTCCGATCGACATGGTGTCGACCGGTCCGGATCGCGACGAAACGATTCTGCTTCGTCATCCGTTCAAGGTTTAAGCCATGGTGCAAGGTGTACCCATGATTGCGATGAAAGATCCGCGCAACGACGACAAGAACCTCTGGGTCGGCTGGGACGAGTATCACCGGCTGATTGAAATGCTGGCGTTGCAGGTCCACGAGTCGGGCTGGAAGTTCGACAAGATTCTGTGCCTCGCGCGCGGCGGTTTGCGCGTCGGCGATCAGCTCTCGCGCATTTACGATCTGCCGTTGGCGATTCTCGCCACGAGTTCGTATCGTGAAGCGGCCGGCACGGAACAGGGCGAACTCGACATCGCGCAATACATCACCATGACGCGTGGCGAGCTGCACGGCAACGTGCTGCTGGTGGACGACCTGGTCGACTCGGGCGTGACGCTCGCGCGTGTTCAGCAGCATCTGAAAGAGCGTTATCCGGCGATCACCGCGGTGCGTTCGGCGGTGCTCTGGTACAAGGGCTGTTCGAAGGTGAAGCCCGATTATCACGTGCAGTATCTGCCCACCAATCCGTGGATCCATCAGCCGTTCGAGGAGTGGGACACGGTGCGTCCGCATAACCTCGGCGCGTGGATCAAGCGCGGCATGCAGCAAGCGCAGGAGTCGTCGGAGAAGTGATGCGCACTTCGGCGCCGAACGTGCTGCATCTTCGCCGCGCCTTACCCTGCGTATCTCGCAAAACGGAGCCCATTGGGCTCCGTTTTTTTATGTGCGGGCGATGCGCGCGCGCTTCGCAAACCGCGCATCGCCGACGCCGGCAATGCGGCTCGCGCAGCAGACGCGCCCATATCGCAGTGCTACACTGCGCGGACCATCACGTGGTGTATCCACAACAAGCCGGGCGGCGCCATGCTGGCAGTTTAGAATGGCGGTCGTTTTTCCGCTCAGGGAACGGACTTCCTCGCGTTTATGACAGATAACAATCACGTGCACAAACAGCCTCTGCCTTCCCTCGCTCTCGCTGCGATCGGTGTGGTGTTCGGCGATATCGGCACGAGCCCGTTGTACTCGCTGAAAGAAGCCTTCAGCCCCTCTCACGGCATTCCGCTGACCGATCAATCAATCCTCGGTGTGATCTCGCTGCTGTTCTGGGCGATCGTGATCGTGGTCGGCATCAAGTACGTGTTGTTCGTCATGCGTGCGGACAACAACGGCGAGGGCGGTGTGCTCGCGCTGATGGCGCTGGCGCTGCGCTCGCTCGACGAGAAGTCGAAAATGGCCGGCGTGCTGGTGATGCTCGGCATTTTCGGCGCCTGCATGTTCTATGGCGACGCGGTGATCACGCCGGCCATCTCGGTGATCTCGGCAGTCGAGGGTCTGGAAATCGCCGCACCGCATCTCTCGCATCTGGTGCTGCCGCTCACCATGGTGATCCTCGTGCTGCTGTTCTGGATTCAGCGGCACGGCACGGCGATGGTCGGCCGTCTGTTCGGTCCGATCATGGTGGTGTGGTTCGCCGTGCTCGCGGTGCTCGGCCTGTGGCATATCCTGCAGTCGCCGAACGTGATCCGCGCACTGAACCCGTATTACGCGTACACCTTCATGGCCGCGCACGTGCTGCAGGCCTACGTGGTGCTCGGCTCGGTCGTGCTGGTGCTGACCGGCGCCGAAGCGCTATATGCCGACATGGGCCACTTCGGCGCCAAGCCGATCCGTATGGCGTGGTATTTCCTCGTGATGCCTTCGCTGGTGCTGAACTACTTCGGCCAGGGCGCGCTGCTGATGCACGATCCGAAGGCCATCGAAAATCCGTTCTTCCTGCTTGCGCCGGACTGGGCCTTGCTGCCGCTCGTCGTGCTCTCGACCGTGGCGACCGTGATCGCCTCGCAGGCCGTGATTTCTGGCGCTTATTCGCTCACGAGCCAGGCGATCCAGCTCGGCTACGTGCCGCGCATGAAGATCCTGCACACGTCGGAACTGGCGATCGGCCAGATCTATGTGCCGGTGGTGAACTGGATGCTGCTGTTCATCATTCTGTGCATCGTGATTGCCTTCAAGAGCTCGGACAATCTTGCGGCCGCGTACGGTATCGCGGTGACGGCCACCATGGTGATCACCACAATTCTCGCCTGCGTCGTGATGGTGAACGTGTGGAACTGGAACAAGCTGCTGGTGGCGCTGATCATCGGCGTGTTCATGACCGTCGATTTAGGATTTTTCGGCGCGAACCTGCTGAAGGTGGAAGAAGGCGGGTGGTTGCCGCTCGGCATCGGCGCGTTGCTGTTCTTCCTGCTGATGACCTGGTTCAAGGGCCGTATGATCGTCAAGGAACGCACGGCCGCGGACGGTATTCCTCTCATGCCGTTCCTGCAGGGCTTGCTCGCGCATCCGCCGCATCGCGTGTCGGGCACGGCGATCTATCTGACCGGCAGCGATTCGCTCGTGCCGGTGAGTCTGCTGCACAATCTGAAGCACAACAAGGTGCTGCATGAGCGCACCATCTTCCTGACCTTCGTGACGCGCGATATTCCGTACGTGAACGACTCGGAGCGTGTGACGGTCAAGGATATCGACGGCGGCCTGTATCTCGTCAAGGCGGCCTACGGCTTCAACGAAACGCCGGACGTGAAGGCGGTGCTGCTCGAAGTCGGACGTACGCGTGACATGACCTTCGAGATGATGGACACGTCGTTTTTCCTCGCGCGCGAAACGGTGGTGCCCACGCAACTGCCCGGCATGTCGGTGTGGCGCGAACGTGTGTTCGCATGGATGCATCAGAATGCCGCCAAGCCGACGGACTTCTTTAGTATTCCGGCTAATCGGGTGGTGGAGTTGGGGACCAAGATCGAGATCTGAACTTAGCCGCTGGTAGTCGAGCGCCTCACGCCCGAGGTGCCAAACAAAAAGCCCACGCAATGAATGCGTGGGCTTTTTGTTTGGCGCTGGAGCGGGCGACCGACTGGATCTGTACCGCGCGTTGCTCAACAAGCTCAACAAGCTCAACAAGCGCGCGAGCGAATCACGCGCCTCTAACGCAGCAAACTTACTTCTGCTTGAGCTTGGCGAATGCAGCGGCCATCGCGCCGCCCGCTTCCGGCTCACGCGAGCGTTGTTGCTGCGCGCCGCGTCCACCGCCGCCTGAACGGCCCGAGCCGCCGCGATCCTGCTGCGCGCCGCCACCGCTGCGTGCCGCCGCCACACCGACCTCGTCGTCCATGCGCATCGTCAAAGCGATACGCTGGCGTTTCACGTCCACTTCCAGCACCTTCACCTTGACGATCTGACCGGCCTTGACGACTTCATGCGGGTCCTTGATGAACTTGGTCGACATAGCCGACACGTGCACGAGACCGTCCTGATGCACGCCGATATCGATAAACGCGCCGAATGCCGCCACGTTCGTCACGACGCCTTCGAGCACCATGCCTGGCGTCAGATCGCTGACCTTTTCGACGCCTTCACGGAACGTCGCGGTCTTGAACTCGGGGCGCGGATCGCGGCCCGGCTTTTCGAGTTCGAGCAGAATGTCACGCACGGTCGGCAGGCCGAAACGATCGTCGACGAATTCCGCGGGCGAGAGGCCGCGCAACGCGTCGCGATTGCCCAGCACTTCGCCGACGTGCTTGCTGATTTTCGCCAGCATGCGTTCGACGACCGGATACGCTTCCGGGTGAACCGACGAGCGGTCGAGCGGATTCTCACCGTTATTGATGCGCAGGAACCCGGCGGCCTGCTCGAACGTCTTGTCGCCCAGACGCGGCACTTTGCGCAAATGCTCGCGCGATGGGAACGGACCGTTCGCATCGCGATAGTCGACGATATTGCGCGCCAACGTGGCATTCAGACCCGACACGCGCGCAAGCAAAGCGACCGACGCCGTATTCGCATCCACGCCGACCGCGTTCACGCAGTCCTCGACCACCGCATCGAGCGAACGTGCCAATTCGCGCTGATTCACGTCGTGCTGATACTGGCCGACACCGATCGCCTTTGGCTCAATCTTCACCAACTCGGCGAGCGGGTCTTGCAAACGCCGCGCAATCGACACAGCGCCGCGCAGCGACACGTCCATGTCGGGGAATTCCTTCGCCGCGAGTTCGGAGGCCGAGTACACCGACGCGCCCGCTTCGGACACGACGATCTTCTGCAACTTGAATTCCGGATGGCGCGCAATCAGTTCGCTCGCGAGCTTGTCCGTTTCACGCGACGCCGTACCGTTGCCGATGCTGATCAATTCAGCCTGCGTCTGCGCGCAGATGCGCGCGAGTTTCGCGATCGAGCCGTCCCAGTCGCGGCGCGGTTCGTGCGGATAGATCACATCGGTGGCGAGCACCTTGCCGGTCCGGTCGACCACCGCGACTTTCACGCCGGTGCGCATACCCGGATCGAGGCCGATCACGGCCTTCGGGCCGGCGGGCGCCGCCAGCAGCAAGTCCTTCAGATTGCGCGCGAACACGCGAATCGCCTCATGCTCGGCTTCGTCGCGCAGATTGGTCAGCAGTTCGTTTTCGATATGCGGCTGTACCTTCACGCGCCAGCACCAGCGGCACACGTCGGAGAGCCACTTGTCGGCCGGACGGTTCTGATTGGCGATGCCGAAATGGCGCGCAATCAGCGCTTCGCCCGGATGCGGCACCTGCGCGTCGAGTTCTTCGCCCAGCCCCAGCTTGACCATCAGCACGCCCGCATTGCGGCCGCGGAACAGCGCCAGCGCGCGATGCGACGGCACGGTGCGGATGGTTTCCGAGTAGTCGTAGTAGTCGCGGAATTTCTCTTCTTCGGCGTTTTCCTTACCTTCCACCACTTTCGACGACACCACGCCCTGGTTGAACAGGTAGTCGCGCAGCTTGCCGAGCAATTCGGCGGTTTCGCCGAACTGTTCCGAGAGAATGTCGCGCGCGCCGTCGAGCGCGGCCTTGAGGTCGGCGACGCCTTTCTCGGCGTCCACGTAGGCGGCGGCTTCGGTTTGCGGGTCGAGCAGGGGATTGGCCAGCAACGCGTCGGCGAGCGGCTGCAGGCCGGCTTCACGGGCGATCTGCGCGCGCGTGCGGCGCTTCGGCTTATACGGGAGATACAGGTCTTCCAGCACCTGCTTGCTGTCGGCGCCTTCGATCGCGGTGCGTAGCTCGTCGGTGAGCTTGCCCTGTTCGTCGATGCTCGCGATGATCGCGGCGCGCCGGTCTTCCAGCTCGCGCAGATACAGCAGGCGTTCCTCGAGGTTACGCAGTTGCGTGTCGTCGAGATTGTCGGTCACTTCCTTACGGTAGCGGGCGATGAACGGAACAGTCGCTCCTTCGTCGAGAAGTTGCACCGCGGCCGCGACCTGGCGCGGCTGGACGGACAGTTCGGCGGCGATGCGCTGTACGATCTTGAGTGCTACGGTTTCCGTCATAAGGTCTTGGTGTTCCTGCGGACTCAGTTCGGGGGCCGCGCGCTGACGCTACGTGAGGTCCACGTGAGGCACGTCGGGGCACGCCGGGCGTGCACGCTGCGACCAGGTTGCTGGAGCGGGGCATTTTGCCATAAATGCAAAAGGGCTCAACCGCAGGGTGATAGAATTTCGGGCATGTTCCGCTGACCCTCTACGACGTTGCCGATCTCCTTGTTCCTCAACTGCCTGGGCTCCCGCTTGGTCTCTCGCTTGTCACAACTGCCGCCGTTTTTGTCGCCGGGTCTGGCACCGGGTTCGCCACGTTCTTCGCTCTCTTCGCTCGTATCGGCGCCGCGCTCCGTGTTCCTCTCACGTGGCGTGTTTTTCGCGTCGTGCGCGTCGTGTCTACTGGCCGTGGCGCTGGCGGTGTCGACGCCGGCCATGGCGCAGTCCGTTACGCCGGCGAGCAACAGCAGCGCGCGGCCCGCGGGCGCTTCGGCGCCGGCCGCCGCGTCGGGTGCGCAGGCCACGACGGCCAAAGGCCCCGCGAACGCCGAGAACACGGATAGCGCCGGCAACGCGGTAACGTCGGATAGCGACTTCGACGCGCGGCAAAAAGCCCTCGATCAGCGCACCGAGGAGAACAACTACCGCTACGGCGTCGCGGAACACGACTGCTATGCAAAGTTCTTCGTCAATTCCTGCCTGAACAAGGCGCGCGACAGCATGCGCACGGTGCAGGCCGACATTCGCAAGGAGCAGCTCGCGCTCGACGGCGAACAACGCACGCAGCGCGCTCGCGTGCGTGACGAACAGGCGGCGATCAAGCGCGCGCAGGATGAAGCGAGCGCGCCGCAGCGTGCCGCCGACGACGCGCGCAACGCGCAGGCGTACGAAGACAAGCAGAAGCAGCATCAGATCGATCAGGCGCAGCGCGCCGCCGAGGCGCCGCAGCGCAGCGCGAATGCGCAGGCCTATCAGGACAAACTGCGTCAGCACGCGCTGGATCAGGCGCAGCGCGGCATCAGCCCGTCGCAGGCGGCGGCCAATCGGCAGGCGTACGATCAGAAGCAGGGCGACTTCCAGCGCAAGCTCGACGAGGCGCGTGCGCAAGGCGCGCAGAAGGCCCAGGAGCGCGTGGAGAAACAGCAGAGCTTCCAGAAGAAGCAGGCGGACGCCGCGCAGCACAAGGCCGACGTCGAGGCGCGTCAGAAGCAGGCGGCCGAGAAGGCCGAGCAGAAGCGTCAGGATGCGCTGAAACAGCAGCAAATCGAAGAGCAGCAAAAGCAGCAGCAACAACAGCAGTAAGCGTGCTGAAGGGGGCCCTGAGCGAGCGTGGCAGGGCCGTAGCCGCCGTAACGCGTTTTAAGCCGGACAGCAACCTCAGGCATCGGGCCGCACACGCAGCCCGCGCCGTAGACGAGAGGAGGCGAGCATGCGCGATCAACATCACGTCATCAACGCGGACACACTTCGCGACCGCATTCTGCAACTGGAATCGGAGCATAGTGGGCTCGATCGCTTGATCGACCGAATGTCGGATGAGCCCGGCATCGACGACTTCGAGTTGCAGCGCCTGAAAAAGCGCAAACTCAAAGTCAAGGACACCATCATCTTGCTGCAATTGCAGCTCGAACCGGACGCACGCGCCTGAGTTCGCGGCCTGGCAGGCGCCGGGCGCGCGCCGCGCGAGCCGGACTTTGCAGGAAACGCTTGCCTTGAATTCACCGCTTGAAACTTCATCCCGTGCCACGCCGGGCGACGCATCTGGAGCCGTCGCACCGGCGCCGCGTCCTGCCGCGTCCGCACTGAGCGCGTCGCTGAATCCACGCCGCGTCGCCGAACTGGACGAGATTTTCGCCGCCAATGGTTTGCTGGCCCGTCAGATCGACGGCTACCGCTCGCGCGCGTCGCAGATCGAAATGTCGCGCGCCGTGGCTGCCGCCATGGAGGCGTCGGGTCGCGCAATGCCCGAGCCCGCCATGTTCGAGGCGCAGAAGCGTCCGGCGCGGCGTCTGCAGGGCGCAGCCGATACCGCCGCCGAGGCCGCTGAGGGCGTCGAAGCGGGCGGCCTCGACGGCAGCGAAAACACGCTGATCGTCGAAGCTGGTACCGGCACCGGCAAGACCTACGCGTACCTGGTGCCGGCCATGCTGTGGGGCGGCAAAGTGATCGTCTCGACCGGCACGAAACATTTGCAGGATCAGCTCTTTCAGCGCGACATTCCGACCGTGCGCGATGCGCTCGCGGTGCCGGTCTCGGTCGCTATGCTCAAGGGCCGTGCGAATTACCTGTGCCACTACTATCTGCAGCGCACTGCGGATAACGGCCGTCTGCCGTCGCGCCAGGAAACCTCGTACCTGCAGGATATCGTGCGCTTCGCCAAGATCACGCGCACCGGCGACAAGGCCGAACTGGCGAGCGTGCCGGAAACGGCCGCGGTGTGGTCGATGGTCACGTCCACGCGCGAAAACTGTCTCGGCCAGGAATGTCCGCATTACAAGGACTGCTTTGTAATGCAGGCGCGCCGCGAGGCGCAGCAGGCGGATATCGTGGTGGTGAATCACCATCTGTTTTTCGCCGACATCATGTTGCGCGATACGGGCATGGCCGAGTTGCTGCCCACCGCCAACACCGTGATTTTCGACGAAGCGCATCAATTGCCCGAGACAGCTACGCTGTTTTTCGGCGAAACGCTCTCGACTACGCAGTTTCTCGAGCTCGCGCGCGATTCGGTCGCCGAAGGTTTGGGCCATGCGCGTGAAACGGTCGATTGGGTCAAGCTCGGCGCCACGCTCGAGCGCGCGGCGCGCGATGTGCGGCTCGCCTTCAAGGAAGATTCGGTGCGTTTGTCGATCGGCCAGTTGGCTGACGATCATCCGCTGTTCCCCGCGCTCGAAACCCTCGAAACCGAACTCGATGCATTGGCGTCCGCGTTGGCCGGTCAAGCTGAGCGCGCCGAATCGATCGGTGCGTGTCTGCGCCGCGCACGCGAGCTGCAAGGCGTGCTGGCCGGCTGGACCACGCCACCCACGCCGACCGAGCGCGAAGCCGCTGACGTCGCCTCTACTGACGGCAAAACAGAGCGCGCCGATCCGAACGAAAAGGTGCGCTGGATCGAAGTCTTCTCGCATACGGTGCAGCTGCACGAAACGCCGTTGTCGGTCGCGCCGATCTTCGCGAAACAGCGCGCCGGTGTGCCGCGCGCGTGGATCTTTACGTCGGCCACGCTGTCGGTGCGCGGCGATTTCACGCACTATGCCGCGCAGATGGGCCTGAACGCGAAGCGCTCGATGACGCTGCCCAGTCCCTTCGACTATCCGACGCAGGGGCTGCTCTACGTGCCGCGCAATTTGCCGCAGCCATCTTCGCCGATGTTCACCGACGCCGTATTCGACGCCGCATTGCCTGCGATCGAAGCATCGGGCGGCGGCGTCTTCATGCTGTGCACGACGCTGCGCGCGGTGGACCGCATCTCGGCCAAGCTGCGCGACACGATCGAAGCGCGCGGCTGGGACTATCCACTGCTCGTGCAGGGCGATGCGAGCCGCACCGAATTGCTGGATCGCTTCCGCTCATATGGCAACGCAATCCTGGTGGGCAGCCAGAGCTTCTGGGAAGGCGTGGACGTGCGCGGCGACGCTTTGTCGCTGGTGGTGATCGACAAGCTGCCGTTCGCGCCGCCCGACGATCCGGTTTTGTCAGCTCGACTCGAAGCGCTCACCAAGAAGGGCTTGAGCCCATTCGCCGTGCATCAGTTGCCGCAGGCCGTCATCACCCTGAAGCAGGGCGCAGGCCGTCTGATCCGCGCTGAGACCGATCGTGGCGTGCTGATGATCTGCGACACACGACTCGTCGACAAACCGTATGGGCGCCGTATCTGGCAGAGCCTGCCGCCTTTCAAACGCACGCGTGAGATCGAGGTGGTGCGGGAGTTTTTTGAAGAGAGCGCCACGCCGGCGCAAGAGGCTGATCGGGCTGATTAAAATGAGTCAGTGCCGCTGTAAAAGGCGGCGCTTAAATGACAAAACGCCACGGATGTGAATCCGTGGCGTTTTGCTTTACTGCCCGGAAAATCGCGATGATTTTCCGATACAGTTTTCGCCCAGAGGCGAACCCTATGCGACAGCTTACTGGCTTGCGCCCGAAGCCGGAGCAGCAGCCGAAGCAGCAGCGTCCGAAGCAGCAGCGCCTGCGTCCGAAGCAGCGGTCGTAGCCGAAGCAGCAGCGTCGCTCGCAGCAGCAGCAGCACCCGAAGCAGCAGCAGCCGAATCCGAAGCAGCAGCAGCCGGTGCCGAAGCAGCAGCTGCGTCGCTAGCCGGGGCAGCGGCTTGGTCGTTGCTCTTGTTGCATGCAGCCAGTGCCACAGCTGCCAACAGGGATGCTACGAGGAGGGATTTCTTCATGATCACGTCCTTTTATGGTTTAAAGGTAAGCAACAGCGCAAAATAAAACCGGTAATGTGCTCCAACACCGACCTGGGCCGCTGGTGGAGAAGCTCTTTTGACGAGCTCGAATCTTCCCTACGGCTTGGGCGGAAATTATATGCACTTTCGTACTGACAATCCATAAATCCGGGGTCAATACGTTGTCTTTCTCATACAAAATTTCACTGTACGGTATAGCAGGCAGGCAGAGTTACGCAAGCTCGCCCACTTGTATCCAGCCCGCACAATACCACTCGTGCAGCCGTGCTGTCACCGACGAATCGTGTGAGAGTGTTACAAAGCGTTTCGCACTCATGCAGCGGTGATTTGCGAGGTCAAACAACCACTTTTTTGCGCCATCAAATGACGTTTCCTCTCCATTTACGAAGAAAAAACGGCGGTTGTACAACAAATTAGTCTTGCGGTCCAGCCGAATACCTGACTTCGAAGCCTGACTGATGAAACGGGCTTCATTAAGCGGCCTTTGCGGCGGATCAAAGACGACACTCGGCTTGGGTTCGCTGAGATACGTGCCAAGGAACGACGCAATATCCTGCTCATTCCATTTGATGCGAGCAAGGATCGCGCCAACCCTTTCGACTAACGCCGCCGGGAGCTCGGCGGGGCGCTCCACGGCAGGTTGCTGCGGATCGCGATAAAGTGCGCCCGGCCGATCCGCCGCATCGCCGCGCTCGGCCAGATGGTAGAGGAACTGGCCAGTCAGTTCGCTGGCCGAAGGCGCGCGAAAACCGATCGAACAGGTCATGCATTCGCCTTCGGCAATGCCGTCGTGCGCGATGTGCGGCGGCAGGTAAAGCATGTCGCCCGGTTCGAGCAGCCACTCCTCTTCGGGCTGGAAATTCTGTAAAACTTTCAAAGGCAAGCCGGGTTGCAGTGTCAGATCTTTCTGCGCGCTAATGCGCCAACGGCGCTTGCCTTTTACTTGCAAAAGAAACACATCGTAGGAATCGAAGTGCGGCCCTACGCCGCCGCCGTCGCTTGCGTAGGAAATCATCAAGTCGTCGAGACGCGCGTCCGGCACGAAGCGGAAACGGTCGAGCAGGGCGCGCGCGCGATCGTCGTGAAGATCGACCCCTTGCACGAGCAGCGTCCATGCGCGCTGCTTGACCGAAGGCAGTTCGTCAGGCGCGAACGGCCCGTGTTCGAGCTGCCATTTATTGCGGAAATGCGTGATCAGGCGCGCTTCGACTTCGTCCTGATCGGCCAGCTCGAAAAATTCGTCGCGTGAGAGCGGCGCCTCGACGTTCGGAATCGCCTGGCGAATCAGGAGCGGCTTTTTTTGCCAGTAGCGGCGCATGAATTGCGACGGCGTCAGATTGCCGAGCAGCGGTGTGGGCGTGTCTGGCGAAGGCGGGAGAACCGGAACAGCCGGCTTTGAAGCCGGCGACGAATTCCGTGCCGAAGCTGCGTCGGCCGGGTGGTCAGTGGGCCGCTTGGGCATCGTATAATGTGAGTTGTATTCTGGAGAATCGAATGAAAATCGCAAAGAACACCGTCGTGTCGGTCGCTTACAAGCTGTCGGATGCGCAGGGCAATCTGATTGAAGAAAGCGACGAGCCGATGGTCTATCTGCACGGCGGCTATGATGGCACGTTCCCCAAGATCGAGGAAGAGCTCGACGGCCACGAGGCCGGCTTCGAGACCCAGATCCAGCTCGAGCCGCAAGACGCGTTCGGTGAGTACGACCCTGATCTCGTGAAGATCGAGCCGCGCAATCGCTTCCCGGAACCGCTCGAAGTCGGCATGCAATTCGAAGGCACGCCGGAAGAAGGCGACGAGGATCTCGACTCGCTCGTCTACGTGGTGACCGACGTCGCCGAAGACAAAGTCGTGCTCGACGGCAACCATCCGCTTGCCGGCATGGCGCTGCGTTTCGCGCTGACGGTGAAAGACGTGCGTCCGGCTACTGAAGACGAAATCCAGCACGAGCACGCGCATGGCGCCGACGGCCTCGAAGTTCTCGACGAAGACGAGGACGACGAAGAAGAGGGCAAGTCAGGGCCCACGCTGCACTGAGCTTGCAGGCATGCCGGGCACGCTTGAAGAAACGCCTGGCATGCGTGGTTGAGTGGCCGAGGCGGGCGGCGTCGACGTGGCCGGCCCGTAACCGCCGCCACCCTGATCCGCCGGTATGCGCGGTTGCTGATCCAGTTGCGACTCTCCGGGCGTCTGCAACAGTGGCGGCAGTTCCGACGCGGGTCCGAGCGCGGGCACAGCCGGCATCGAAGCAGCCGGTTCGTCGCGCGGCAGCACGGGTTGCGCGGTGGGCATCGGCATTTGCTTCGGCACATCGCGCACACTGACGCGGAACGGTGGTTTCCTGCCGAAATCCGCATCCACCTGAATCCACTGGTTAAGACGATCATGCGGCGCGAGCGCGACGCGCGTGAGATTCGTCACCAGCATTCCTTTGTCATTGCGTAGCGGCTGATCGATCACGAAGCCGGCGCTTGCACGTTCGTCGTCGCAATGAATCACGAGCACCGGTCCACGGAAAATCTGCGCGAGCTTCACGAGGCTGCGTTTGAATTCCAGAAAACCGTCGCGACGGGTGTTGCGCGCAAAGCGCAGCCACGCGAAACGGTCGGGCCGTTCGTAACGCTCGGGGTCCGGATCGCCCTGGATGAACACGACGATCGCACGCGCGTCGCGGCGTTTCGCGTATTCGCCGGCATGTTCCAGCCAGAATGCATTGGCGATCACGCGGTCTTCGAATTCGCCGTTGCGTCCGCCCGCGGTCAGATAGTGATTGTTCGGACTCGGCGCATTCAGGCCGACGAACACCGTATCGCCCATTTGCCAACGCACGTTCTCGCGATACGGACGAAAGCGCGAGACTTCGCTTTCGCGCGTCAACGCGATCGGGTTCTGGCCCATGGAGGTAGCGTCGGCAAAAAGCGTTTGGCGCAACTGATCGAGCCGTTCGGTCGGATCGAAGCCGCCGGCTTCGGCCGTGCCGCAATCGGCCCAGTCGTGCTGGCCGGGAATGAAGAAGAGGGCGGGCCGCGAGGTTTCGAGCAGCGCGTGGCGGCGTTCGTAAAGTGCGTCGCGGCAAGCCTCTTTCGCGCCTTTCAGATTGCCGTCGTACACGATGAACGACATGTCGCGCTCGCGGCTGATCGCTTCGATCAACCGCTGCGTGGGCGCTTCGTCGGCGACGCTCTGCATCGTGTTGGCGATGACCGCGAAGCTGTAGCGCGAGGTATCGGCGTACGCCGCCGGCGCGAATCCTGACAAGCCCGCGAACAGTCCCGCGAGCGGCACGCCGCCGCCCGAGAGTGTGAGGGCGAGGGTCAGCGCCGCGCGGAGTTTGCGCGGACGTTGCGGGGGCTTGTGTGAGTCAATGATCCGCATCCGGCGCGGCGGCCAGTTCGTGCAATTCGTACAGCAGATCGAGTGCTTCGCGCGGTCGCAGATCGTTCGGATCGATGCCGCGCAGACGCTCGACGAGCTCCTGCATGGCAGGTGGCACCGCGGGCTCTGCCTTCGCATCGCGCTCGTCGTCTGCGTCTTCGAGCAGCATCGGCATGGGCGTGGCGAACAGATCGAGTTGCGGCGCGGGTTGCGCGGCCGACTGCTGTTCCAGATGCGCAAGATGCTTGCGCGCCGCGCGAATCACCGCGTTCGGCACGCCGGCGAGTTGCGCAACCTGCAGGCCGTAGCTCTGATTCGCCGGGCCTTCGCTGACCGCGTGCAGGAACACGATGCCGTGCCCATGCTCGACCGCCGACAAATGCACGTTGGCCGCCTGTGGAAATTCCGCGGGCAACTGCGTCAATTCGAAGTAGTGCGTGGCAAATAGCGTATGGCAACCGTTGTGCGCGAGCAGATGCCGCGCGATGGCCCACGCCAGCGCGAGCCCGTCGAACGTGGACGTGCCGCGGCCGATCTCGTCCATCAGCACGAGACTTTGCGGCGTGGCGTCGTTCAGGATCGCGGCGGCTTCGGTCATCTCGACCATGAAGGTCGAGCGGCCGCCGGCGAGATCGTCCGCTGCGCCGATGCGCGTGAAGATGCGGTCGATCGGCCCGAAGGCGGCGCGTCGCGCGGGCACATAACTGCCCACATAAGCGAGCAGCGCGATCAGCGCGGTCTGGCGCATGAAGGTCGATTTACCGCCCATGTTCGGGCCGGTGATCAGCAGCAGTTTGC
The DNA here is from genome assembly GCF_000020125.1 of Paraburkholderia phytofirmans PsJN. Classification (NCBI taxonomy): domain Bacteria; kingdom Pseudomonadati; phylum Pseudomonadota; class Betaproteobacteria; order Burkholderiales; family Burkholderiaceae; genus Paraburkholderia; species Paraburkholderia phytofirmans. The sequence goes on along the minus strand of NC_010681.1, from coordinate 2,845,425 downwards.
GTTCGGGCGTGAGCGAGCAGTCGTTGGCGATGAACTGCTCGACCTGCGCCTCGACAACCGGATGCCGCCCCTGTTCGATTTCGATGCCGGCATTTGCCGAAAACGTGGGCGCGACCCAATCGAGCGCGCGGGCGCGCTCGCCGAAGGCCGCCAGTAGATCGAGTTCGGCGAGCGCCGAGGCGACCCGCTGACAATCCGGGATGAAGGGCAGCAGCGCCTGCAGCAGCGCGTCGTAGAGCGAGCGTTCGCGGGCGAGGGCGCGTTCCTGCGCGGACAGGGCTTTGTCCTCGAACGTTTTCAGTTCCGGCGTGATGTAGCGTTCGGCATTTTTCAGTGTCTGCCGGCGGCGATAGTCGTCGGGCACCTTGTCGGTCTGGCCGCGCGTGACTTCGATATAAAAGCCATGCACCTTGTTGTATTCGACGCGCAGATTGCCGATGCCCGTGCGTGCGCGCTCGCGTGTCTCGAGGTCGATCAGGAACTGCCCGCAGTTCTCCGAAATATCGCGCAGTTCGTCCAGTTCCGCATCGTAGCCGCGCGCGATCACGCCGCCGTCGCGCACCATGGCCGACGGTTCCTGCGCAACCGCGCGCTTGAGCAGTTCGACGCAGGCTTGCGGCGGTTCAAGGGATGCGTCGATGCGGGCCAGCGAATCCGCATTCGGCGCAACGGCTGCGACTTGCGTGCGCAACTCGGGCAATGCAATGAAGGTATCGCGCAGGCTCGACAGATCGCGAGGCCGCGCGGACAGCAGCGCAAGACGCCCGGTGATGCGCTCGATGTCCGAGATCTGCCGCAACGCGCCGCGCAACGAATCGATGCTCGCGCCCGGCGGCGCGTCGAGCAAGGCGCCGATCGCCTGCTGACGCGCCTGCGCCACCGCCGATTCGCGCGGCGGATGATGCAGCCAGTGACGCAGCAGCCGGCTGCCCATGGTCGTGCAGCAGGTGTCGAGCAGGGAACACAGCGTGGGCGATTCAGTGCCGCGCAGTGTTTCCGTGAGTTCGAGGTTGCGGCGCGTGGCGGGGTCGAGGCCGATATATTCGGATTCGTATTCGACCTTCAGGCTGCGCACATGACGCAACTGCTGACCTTGTGTGGCCGCGGCATACAGCAGCAGCGCGCCGGCCGCGCCGCATGCGCAGGTCAGCGAATGCGCGCCGAAGCCGTCGAGGCCCGCCACTTCCAGCTGATCGCACAAGCGTTGCGTGCCCGAGGTGACGTCGAAGTGCCAGACCGGCACGCGGGTGAGCGCGCCCGCATTGACCGGCGGCGTCCAGCTCGCCGAGTCGCTAGGCGTGTCGGCAACCAGAATTTCCGCAGGACGAATGCGCTCAAGCGCAGCCGCCACCTGGTCGGGCGCGACCTCCGCGAGGCGCAGCGCGCCGCTCGCCAGATTCAGCCATGCAAGGCCGACGCTGGTCGCCACGCCGCGCCGGTTATGCGCGACGCACATGGCCAGCAGATAGACATCGCTCTTGTCGGACAGGAGCGCTGCGTCCGTGAGCGTGCCCGGCGTGACCACGCGCACCACCTTGCGCTCGACCGGGCCCTTCGACGTAGCCGGGTCGCCGATCTGCTCGCAGATTGCGACGGATTCGCCGAGCTTCACGAGCTTGGCGAGATACTGTTCGACCGCGTGATGCGGCACGCCGGCCATCTTGATCGGATTGCCCGCCGACGCGCCCCGCTGCGTGAGTGTCAGATCGAGCAGACGTGCGGCTTTTTCCGCGTCTTCGAAAAAGAGTTCGTAGAAGTCGCCCATCCGATAGAACACCAGCGTGCCCGGATGGTCCGCTTTAATGCGCAGATACTGCTGCATCATCGGCGTGTGCTGTGCGACGTCGTTGGCCGCTGCGGTTTGAATGCCCATCCTCGGTATCTTCTTGCGTTAGCTGTTCAGGGCGTGAGTTTAACCTGCCGGCGCGGCGAGCGGACCCTGGCCGGATGGCCAATCTGCGCTGCTAGTCCGCATTGCAGCGCATTGCAGCCCTACGCCGCGCCGTGCCCGCTTCACCGGCATGAAGGCGTCATTCTTCCACCATGGCCCGCATATCCACCGCGCGTTCATTCACCGCGCTACGCCGCTTTGCAAGCCACATCATGAAGGTGATGAACGTGCCGAACACGACGATGATCCACTGCGCCGGCATCTTCGCCGTAAGCAGCAGCGCGTAGACGCCGAGCATCAGCAGCACCGCGAGGTTCTGGTTGAAATTCTGCACCGCGATCGAATGCCCCGCGGAGAGCAGCGTCGCGCCGCGATGCTGAAGAATCGCGTTCATCGGCACGATGAAAAAGCCTGACAGCGCGCCGAGCAGAATCATCAGCGGATAGGCGAGCAGAATGTAAAACGGCAGCACGTATGTGCCGATACGAATGCCCGAGCCCGGCGGGAACAGATCCTTGTTGTAGAAGGCCATGGCGATCGCCACCGCGCCGGTCAGTATGCCGATCGGCAACACGCGCAGCGATTTGCGCAACGGGATCAGCGCAGCCGCCGCCGCTGCGCCGACCGCGATGCCGAGCCCCGTGACGCCTTGCATGATCGCCGCCTTCGAGAGCGACAGCCCGAGATTCACGTTGGCCCATTTGAGCACCAGCAATTGCAGCGTGACCGCGCCGCCCCACATCAGGGTCGTCACCCACAGTGCGATCTGCGCGAGTTTGTCGGCCCACAGCACGTTGAAGCAATGATAGAAATCGCCGACCAGTTTCTTCGGTTCGCTCAGGCGATTTTCATAACGCGCGCCCGTGTCGGGAATGAAGATGTTGATCGCGGCGGCGATCGCATAGGTCACCATCGTCGCGAACATGGCGAGATCGGCGGAGGAACGGATCAGCGGCAGATGCGCGTGCGCGACGAATTTGTCGGCGAAGGTGCTGATCAACGCGCCGCCCACCATCGTGCCGACGATGGTCGACAGCACGGTGGCCGATTCGAGCCACGCGTTGGCCTTGACGAGTTTTTCCGCGGGCAGCAGTTCAGTAAGGATGCCGTATTTGGCCGGCGAATACGCGGCCGCGCCGAAGCCGACCACGCCGTAGGCAATCATCGGATGAACGCCCGCGATCATCATCAGGCAGCCGCTCGCCTTCAACGCGTTGGAGATGAACATAACGTGCCGCTTTTGCATCGAGTCGGCAAAAGCGCCGACGAACGGCGCGAGCAGCACGTACGAAACGGTGAAGAAAATCTGCAGCAGCGGCGTGACCCACGCGGCCGAGCGAATCACGGAGAGCAGCGCGATGGCCGCGATCAACAGTGCGTTGTCCGCCAGCGACGAAACAAACTGCGCCGCGATGATTGTGTAGAAGCCTTTTTTCATGAAGCGGATTGGAAGCTGCGCGAGAGGTCAGGCGCAAAGCAGGGCGCAGCGAAAAACGCGCGAAACGCAGCCGGCAATGACGTAGGCCGGCGCGGCCTCCCGCTTTGTAGCACGAACGCCCGCTGCATGCAGGCGCGCCAACGAAAAAGCGGCCGAAGCCGCTTTTTCATGTTCCGCTTGCCGGCGCCGCCCTCGCAGGGCTTATGCCGCTTGCTGACGAGTGCGGCTGTAGCGCGACAGGATCGGGATCATCTGCGCGTAGACCTTCGCGTTGCCCGCGACGATTTCGCCGACGTGCAGGAAATCCGAATCGCCCGTGTAGTTGCCCACCAGGCCACCGGCTTCCGTGATCAGCAGGCTGCCCGCGGCGACGTCCCACGCATTCAGGCCTTGCTCGAAGAAGCCGTCCATGCGCCCGGCGGCGACGTTCGCCAGATCGAGCGCGGCGGCGCCCGGACGGCGCAGGCCGGCGCACGCTTCGGTCATTTCAGCGAACTGGCGGCCGTACGCTTCGAGGCCGTCCTTTTCGCGGAACGGGAAGCCGGTGCCGATCAGGCCGTCGGCCAGACGGTCGCGCTTGGCCACGCGGATGCGGCGATCGTTGAGGAACGCGCCACGGCCGCGCGAGGCGGTGAACAGGTCGTTGCGGGTCGGATCGTAGACCACGGCCTGCGTCACGATGCCCTTGTGAGCGAGCGCGATCGAGATGCAGTAGTACGGAAAACCGTGAATGAAATTGGTGGTGCCGTCGAGCGGATCGATGATCCACTGGTACTCGGATTCGTTATCCGACTTGCCGGATTCTTCGGCGAGGATGGCGTGATCGGGGTAGGCGGTCTTGAGCGTGTCGATGATCGCCGCTTCAGACGCTTTGTCGACCTCCGTGACGAAATCGTTGTGCTGTTTCTTGCTGACCTGAACCAGATCGAGATCGAGCGAGGCGCGGGTGATGATCTGTGAAGCGCGGCGCGCGGCTTTCACAGCGATATTGAGCATGGGATGCATGAGACTGGATCCTTGTGCCGGGGCAGCACGGCTGCTGGCCGGTAAATGAGCGCTAACCTGCGCTAATTGGGCGCCCTCTAAGAGGCGCGAAAAACAGCACGGAACGCTCGCCCGGTACAACCGGTGCGCATTCCGCCGACGGAGACGAATTGGATAAGAACGAGGCGTTCATGCAGTGCCGGACGGCAAAGCAGGACGCGAATTTCGTTATTTTACCTGAGTCCGGACGCCGCGGCAGCGTTTGCGGGGCCCGCGGCCAGCCTGCCGAAGTTTTACGCGGCTCGGCCCGGCACTCGCAGGCGCATTGCCGTACGCATCGGCATGCGCATCTGCGCCGATTTCGGACCGCCCGCGGCGTTGGCGCTACCATACGCGTCTTTAGCTTGCAGAATTCCATCGTGGACCACACCCACCATTCCTCCGATCCTGCCGTAGCCGAACTGCGCGGCGGCTTCACCTCGACGCGCTTCGTGCTGGTCGAGCCGAGCCATCCGGGCAACGTCGGCGCCGCGGCGCGCGCGCTGAAAACCATGGGTTTCTCGCGGCTCGTCCTGGTGTCGCCGCGCGTGCCGCACGTGCAAAGCGACCCGGAAGCCATCGCCATGGCAAGCGGTGCCGACGACGTGCTGGCGTCCGCGCACGTCGTGCCGACCCTCGCCGATGCCTTGAGCGGCGTGCACTGGTCGATCGCGCTGACCGCGCGGTTGCGCGAATACGGGCCGCCGCAATGGACGCCGCGTGCCGCGGCCGGCATTGCGCGTGAACAGGCGTTGCATGGCGAGATCGCACTGGTGTTCGGCAATGAGCGCACGGGTTTGTCGAACGAGGACGTCGAGCGATGCAGCGCGCTCGCGCATATTCCCGCCAATCCGGCCTATAGCTCGCTCAATCTCGCGCAGGCCGTACAGGTGCTGGCGTATGAACTGCGCACGATGTATCTGTCGGCCGGGAGCGGCGCCGCTGCGGCGCAAACCGCGCCTCAGGCGGCAGCGGGCGAGGGCGAAGCCGTCGGTGCGCGCGCCGCGAGCGACGAAATCGAAAGCATGTTCACGCATCTGGAAAGCGCGCTCGTCGCGCTCGAATTTCTCGATCCGGCGAATCCGAAGAAGCTGATGTCGCGCCTGCGGCGTCTCTTTGCGCGCTCGGGTCTCGAGCGCGAGGAAGTGAATATCGTGCGCGGCATCGCCAAGCACATTCTGTTGAAGAGCAAGTCCAAAGACGACGCGTCCTGAATGCTGCGTGTCGTACCTGAACTGAATGCTTCCCCGCTGGCCGGCGACGACCCCGCCGGCAGCGTGGACTTCCGGCAGGTTTTCCGCAATCCCCCTACAATCCCTAGGACGTTCTAAGCAAAGCTGCCGCCGTGCTATGCGGCGAGCCACGCCGTCGTGCGCGCCAGGTTGCGCGTGCGGCGCTTTCTCCCACAACACAGTCCCTGCCATGTTCACGAGACTTCGCGAAGACATCGCCACGATCCGCGAGCGCGACCCCGCCGCCCGCAGCGCCTGGGAAGTCCTCACGTGTTACCCGGGTCTGCACGCGCTCGTGCTGCACCGGCTCGCGCATGCGTGCTGGCGAGCCAAACGCCGCTGGTTCGCCCGTTTCGTCTCGCAGATGGCGCGCTTCATGACCGGCATCGAAATCCATCCGGGCGCAACGCTCGGGCGGCGCGTGTTTATCGATCACGGCATGGGCGTGGTGATCGGCGAGACCGCGCAGATCGGCGACGACTGCACGATCTATCAGGGCGTCACGCTCGGCGGCACCTCGCTCACGCGCGGCGCGAAGCGGCATCCGACGCTCGAGCGCGGCGTGATCGTCGGCGCGGGCGCGAAGGTGCTCGGCGGTTTCACGATCGGCGCGGACGCGAAGATCGGCTCGAACGCGGTGGTGACCAAGCCCGTGCCGGCGCGTGGCACGGCGGTGGGCAATCCGGCGCGGATCATCGTGCCGGCGGCGGCCGCGGTGGCTCCGGAAGCGGCGGTCAACGCCGTTTCCAACGGCGCCGCGTGCGACGTCAAACGCACCGCCGCAAGCAGCGGCTTCTGCGCCTATGGCATCACGCCGAACGCGGACGATCCGGTGTCGCTGGCGATTCATGGGCTGATCGATCACGCCGCGACGCAAGCTAAACGCATCGACGAAATCGTCGATGCGCTGGAGCGGCTGGGTACGAGTCTCGAAGGACTGCAAGGGGCGGATGCGGCGTTGCTCGATCTGCGACGGTTGTCTGCGGCGATTGCAGGGAAAGTGGAAGCGGCGGCAGCGGAGCGGTGAAAGTTATTCGTGTGCGCCGTCGAGGCCGGCGCTAAACGCGGCGTAGAGCGAGGCCAGCCACAACGCTGACACGCGTGGCTCGTAGCAGTGCCGAACTACCTTGCGCACGTGATCCATCGACACGGGCGCAATCAACCGCCATCACCTTCAACCCAACGGCAACGCCCGAATCCCTTCAGCGTCGATACGCAAATATCCACCACGGCGCTCGCCGTGGTCGAGATCCCAATCCGGCAGAACCCAGCGCGTGCCGCCCGGCTCGCGATGCCGCGCCGGCCGGTGCGTGTGCCCATGAATGAGCGTCGCCGTTTTCGACGATTTGAATAACGCAGCCACGGCTGCCGCCGTCACGTCGTACTTCGGCGAAACCGGCCGCGCGCGGCCTTGCTCGCTTTTCGAGCGCATGTTTTCGGCGAGCCTCTGACGCCAGCGCAACGGCCACGCGAGAAACAGCATCTGCGCGAAACGGTTGCGCGCAAAACGCCGGAATGTTTGATAGCCACGATCCGCCGTGCACAAGGCATCGCCGTGCGCAAGCACGAGACGCGTGCCGAACGCGGTGATCACGAACGGGTCGGGCAGCCAGATCGCGCCGGCTGCTTTCATGAAGCGCTTGCCCAGCAGGAAATCGCGGTTGCCGTGCATGATGTAGAGCGCGATGCCGCGCTCCGACAACGTATGCAGCAGCGCCGCCATGCGCGCGGCGAACGGTTCGACGAGCATATCGTCGCCGATCCAGTACTCGAACAGATCGCCGAGTATGAACACCGAATCGGCCTGCTCGGCCGTGAAGCGGATGAAATGCTCGAACGCGGCGACCGTGTGCGGGATCGCCTCGCTCAGATGAATATCGGAGAGGAAAAAAAACGGGCGTGCGGCGTGCGGGCGTTTGCCCTCGCCAGGCACGCCCGCGGCGACGCTTCGCAGCGGCGTTTCTTGCAGCATTGAAGGTGCCTGATATCAGTTCGAACGAATCGATGCTCGCTACGACACTTAGTCGACGATCACAGCCTTTTCGATCACCACGTCGTCCGCCGGCACGTCCTGATGGAAGCCCTTCGAACCCGTCTTGACCTTCTTGATCTTCTCGACGATGTCGAGGCCTTCGACCACCTTGCCGAACACGGCGTAACCCCAGCCTTGCGGCGTCGGCGACGAGTGGTTCAGGAAGTCGTTGTCGTTCACGTTGATGAAGAATTGCGCCGTGGCCGAGTGCGGGTCGTTCGTGCGCGCCATGGCGACCGAGCCGTTGACGTTCTTCAGACCGTTGTTCGCTTCGTTGGTGATCGGCTCGCCCGTCGGCTTCTGCTTCATGCCGGGTTCGAAGCCGCCGCCCTGGATCATGAAGCCGTCGATCACGCGGTGAAACACCGTGTTGTCGTAGTGGCCGGCCTTCACGTAGTTAAGGAAGTTCTCAACCGACTTCGGCGCCTTTTCAGCGTCCAGTTCGAGTTTGATGACGCCGTGGTTCGTATGCAGTTCAACCATGATGGAATCCTTTGATGAACAGGGTGGATAAAAGGCGCGGCCAGTCGTCATGATTTGTCATGATCTGACTTTCAGCCGCGCCGGGGCGTGGATTGAGCGCTGACGCTTTTTCTCTCGCGCGCCTGACTACGGCGCGCTGGTCCTGCAATTATTTGCCGACGACCGTGGCCGACTCGATCACGACCGGCTTTTGCGGCACGTCGCCCATCGGGCCGCGCGAGGTGGTGGGCGTGCCTTCGATCTTCTTCACGACGTCCATGCCGCTCGTGACCTTGCCGAACACCGCATAGCCGTTGCCGTCCGGATTCGGATAGTCGAGGCCGGCATTGTCCACCGTGTTGATGAAGAATTGCGCGGTGGCCGAATTCGGGTCGCTGGTGCGCGCCATGGCGAGCGTGCCCGTCATGTTCTTCAGACCGTTACGGCTTTCGAGCGGAATCGGCGCGCGCGTCGGCTTCTCCGCGAAGCTCTGCGTGTAGCCGCCGCCCTGAATCATGAAGCCACGAATCACGCGATGGAAAATCGTGCCGCTGTACTGGCCGGACTTCACATAGTCGAGGAAGTTGGCGACCGTCTTGGGCGCCTTCTCAGGATACAACTCGACGCGGATGTCGCCTTCCGATGTCTTGAAGAGGACGGACGGATGCGCGGCTTGCGAACCGGACTGGGCAAATGCGGGAGCGTTTGCGATCAGGGCGGCGCTGCCGAGCGCCAACATCAACCATTTCATGAAGATCCTCAGGGTTGGAAAAAACGTATTGCGCGAGACGTAATGGCTTTACTTCGACGGCGCCATGTAGGGCGGCATGGCCAGCGAGCCATTCGCGCCGCCGTACTGGAAGCTCGGCGTTTGCGTCATGTTCGAGGTGGCGCGGGCGGTGTAGTCGTCTTCCGCGCTGGCGGCCTGTTTCGCCTGGCCCGCGGTCCTGACCGGCGAGATGACTTTCTGAATGTCCGCGAGACGCTGCGTGGTGGTAGGGCTCACCTTGCCGAGGCTCTGCGCGCGGCGATAGGCCTCGTTGGCCATGCGCAGATACAGGTCGCCGAGATTCTCGTAGGCGAGGCCGTAGCCCGGGTTGACCTTGGTCGCCGTTTCGAGCGCGGCGCGCGCTTCGGCATATTGACCATGCTTCGCGTAAAGCGCGGCGAGGTTGTTATAAGGCTCGGGCAACTCGGGGTATGTCTGCGTGAGTTCGGTGAACGCGGCGATGGCTTCGTCGTCGCGATTCAGATGGGCGAGCACCGTGCCGCGCTTGAATTTGGCTTGCGCGTCGCGCGGATTCGAGGCGATGCGCGCGTCGAGCTGGGTCAGCGAGGCCGCCCAGTTTTTCTGCGCGATCGACGCGTCGATCTCCGGCGTGTTGTCGCGCACGGCGGGGCCCTGTGGCAGCGTGGCGGTCTTCTGCGCAAAGGCGGCCGCGGCCGGCACGGCCGCGAGGGCGAGCGCCACGGTGACGCGCAAGGTGAGGGCCCGCGTGGCGCTACCGAAGGCCGTCGCGGCGAGGGTCGCAGCGCTGCGCGCGCGGCCGCTTGAAGGTTTCATAGGCTCAGGTCTGGATGTTATACTCCGACCCATTCTAACAAAAGGTCTGCGCGTTCCGTCGAACCGCAAACTGTCTTTTCGCCACTCGTGGTCGTCTCCGCCTTGATCGCAGCCTGACCGCCGCACCAGGTGCACCGGTTTTGCTGTATGCGACACGCCCGCCGTCCGGTTCTTGACTGGCGGGGCGCGCCGCGCATGAAACACATTGCGGATTTCTTTCGGCCCACGCACCGTTCTCTATGGAATCACTGCGCATCTACAACACGCTCGCGCGTGACAAGCAAACTTTCGTGCCGCTGCAAGAAGGCGTCGTGCGGATGTACGTCTGCGGGATGACCGTGTACGACTATTGTCACGTCGGTCATGCGCGGGTGATGGTCGTGTTCGACATCGTGCAGCGCTGGTTGCGCACGCTCGGCTACGACGTGACCTACGTGCGCAATATCACGGATATCGACGACAAGATCATCCGGCGCGCCGTGGAGAACGGCGAGACCATCAAGGCGCTGACCGATCGCTTCATCGACGCATTGCACGAAGACGCGGACGCGCTCGGCATCCAGCGGCCCGACCTCGAACCGCGCGCCACGGATTTCATTCCGCAGATGCTCGGCATGATCGAGCAGCTCGAAGCAAACGGCTACGCCTATCAGGCGAGCGACGGCGACGTGAACTATGCGGTGCGCAAGTTCGCGAACTACGGCAAGCTGTCGGGCAAGTCGCTCGAAGATCTGCGCGCGGGCGAACGCGTCGCGGCGAACGACGCGAAGCAGGATCCGCTCGACTTCGTGCTGTGGAAACAGGCCAAGCCGGACGAGCCGGCGGATACAGGCTGGGATTCGAAGTATGGGCGCGGCCGTCCCGGCTGGCATATCGAATGCTCCGCAATGGGCTGTACATTGCTCGGCGAACATTTCGACATTCACGGCGGCGGCCAGGACCTGCAGTTTCCGCACCACGAAAACGAAATAGCGCAAAGTGAAGCTGCTACCGGTCAAACCTTCGTCAATTTCTGGATGCACAACGGCTACGTACAGATCGACAATGAGAAGATGTCGAAGTCGTTGAACAACTTCTTTACGATCCGCGAAGTATTGGCGCAGTACGATGCCGAGGTCGTGCGTTTCTTTATCGCACGCGCGCACTACCGCTCGCCGTTGAACTACAGCGACGTGCATATCGACGACGCCCGCAACGCCCTCGCGCGTTTGTACACCGCGCTGAAAGACGTCACGCCGGACGCCGCCGAACTCGACTGGAACGAAGCGCATGCACAGCGTTTTCAGGCAGCAATGAACGACGACTTCAACACGCCGGTTGCAGTGTCGGTGTTGTTCGAGTTGGCAACAGAAGTGAACCGCACGCGCGACCCCGCGCTGGCCCGTCAATTGCGCTCGCTAGGCGCGGTGATCGGACTGCTCGGCCGCGAGCCGCGTGCATACCTGCAGCAGGCAGCGGGGGCTGCAGCTGAGGGCGCGCTCGAGCCCGCCGCGATCGAAGCGAAGATCGCGGCGCGCGTGGCCGCCAAGCAGGCGAAGGACTATGCGGCAGCAGACCGGATCCGGGCTGAATTGCTCGAGGCCGGCGTTGCACTTGAAGACAAACCCGGCGGGTCGACCGAGTGGCGGCGCGTGTGAGCGCACCTCGACTTACCCTTTGATCGACTCGCCAGGCAGGAGGCAGGATGGCAACGGCCACGAAGACGCCGGCTAAACGAGCCGCGTCTCAAACAAACGCGTCAGCCGCGGCAAAGTCGACACGCACGTCGGCTCGCACGGGCAGCGGCGCGGTAAGGAAAGCATCGTCGAAAGTCGCCGGGGTGGCGGCCAAGACCGCAGCGGGCGCAGCGAAAAAATCTGCCGCGAAGCGCGCGCTCAACGGCGCGTCGGCGCATGCGCCTGTCGCGAAACGCGCGAAGGCGCCGCGTGCGAAGAGCAATGGCGCGTTGCCGGCAGAACTGCCCGGCGACGTGCAGGAACTCGCCCGCATCACCGTCGAGGGGCACGAAGGCGAAGTCGTGCGCAAGACACGCGCGTCGGCAACCGCGGGCGGCGAAGCGGCGAGCGCGAGCGAAGTCGCGGTGCCGGTGCAGATCGCTGGCCTCACGCCTGAAGTCACGCGTCCGGCCTACTGGGACAAGGCGTGTGCCGACCTCGTCAAGCGCGATCGCATTCTGAAGAAACTGATTCCGAAGTTCGGCCCGGTGCATCTGCTGAGTCGCGGCGATCCGTTCGTCACGCTCGCGCGGTCGGTGGTCGGGCAGCAGATTTCGGTCGCGTCCGCGCAAGCCGTTTGGGCGAAGGTCGAGGCCGCGTGTCCGAAGCTCGTGCCGCAGCAGTTCATCAAGCTCGGTCTCGAAAAGCTGACCACGTGCGGGCTGTCCAAGCGCAAAGCCGAATACGTGCTCGATCTCGCGCAGCATTTCGTTTCGGGCGCGCTGCACGTCGGCAAATGGACGTCGATGGAAGACGAGGCGGTGATCGCCGAACTCACGCAGATTCGCGGCATCGGCCGCTGGACAGCGGAGATGTTCCTGATCTTCAACCTGTCGCGCCCCGACGTCCTGCCGCTCGACGATTTGGGCCTGATTCGTGCGATCAGCGTCAACTACTTCAGTGGCGAGCCGGTCACACGCAGCGAAGCGCGCGAAGTCGCCGCCAACTGGGAGCCGTGGCGCACCGTCGCCACCTGGTATATGTGGCGTAGTCTCGACCCGTTGCCGGTCGACTACTGAGAAAAAGAAACGGGACCATTCCAAAAGCTATCAATTATTAAGAATTGATAGTTGCGAGATGGTTTTGACATCGGCGCGCGCGGTTAGAATACGCGCTGCCGGTAAGTCCAAGGATTACAAACAATGAAGACCACGTTTCTGGATTTCGAACAGCCGATCGCTGAACTCGAAGCGAAGATCGAAGAATTGCGCTTCGTGCAGGACGATTCGGCCGTCGATATTTCGGAAGAGATCGAGCGGCTGTCCAAGAAGAGTCAACAGCTCACCAAAGATCTGTACGCGAACCTCACGCCGTGGCAGGTTTCGCAAATCGCCCGTCATCCGCAACGTCCGTACACGTTCGACTACGTGAACGAGCTGTTCACCGATTTCCACGAACTGCATGGCGACCGCAACTATGCGGACGACCTGTCTATCGTCGGTGGCCTCGCGCGTTTTAACGGCCAGGCGTGCATGGTGATCGGCCATCAGAAGGGCCGCGATACCAAGGAGCGCGCGCTGCGCAACTTCGGCATGCCGCGTCCGGAGGGTTATCGCAAGGCTGAGCGTCTGATGCGCCTCGCCGAAAAATTCGGCTTGCCGATTTTTACGTTCATCGACACGCCGGGCGCGTACCCGGGCATCGGCGCGGAAGAGCGCGGCCAGTCGGAAGCGATCGGCCGCAATCTGTACGTGATGGCCGAGCTGAAGACGCCGCTGATCGCGACGATCATCGGCGAGGGCGGTTCGGGCGGCGCGTTGGCCATTGCGGTCGGCGACAGCGTGCTGATGCTGCAATTCTCGACCTATTCGGTGATCTCGCCGGAAGGCTGCGCGTCGATTCTCTGGAAGAGCGCCGCGAAAGCGCCGGAAGCCGCGGAAGCACTTGGTCTGACGGCGCATCGTCTGAAGGCGCTCGGCCTGATCGACAAGATCGTCAACGAGCCGCTGGGCGGCGCGCATCGCGATCCGAAGGGCATGGCCGCCATGTTGCGCCGCGCGCTCGCCGATTCGCTGCGTCAGTTCCAGGGCATGAGCATCAACGACCTGCGTCAGCGTCGTTTCGAACGGCTCATGTCGTATGGCAAGTTCAAGGAAACGACGCCGGGTGCTTAAGCCCGCGCGCGTTCTCTTTCGCCTTCAGCGCTTAACGCGCTAGCGACGTGACTCTCTCCGCCGAAACGCCAGCCGACCGCCTCGTACTTGAGGCGGTCGGCTTTTCTTTATCTACGCTTTCAGCTAACGCGCGTATCGCGGTCGCTTTCAGTGGCGGCGTGGATTCGAGTGTGCTGCTCGATGCCGTAGTGCGTGTCGCGGGCGCGTCGCGTTGTATTGCGTTGCACGTGCATCACGGGCTGAGCGCGCATGCCGATGCGTGGCTCGCGCACTGCGAGGCGTTCGCGCGGGAGCGTGGCGTCGAGTTTGCGGCAGAGCGCGTCGAGCTGTCGCGTGACGCGGGCGTGAGCGTCGAAGCCGCCGCTCGCGATGCGCGTTATCGCGCGCTGGACGACATGTGCGCTTCGCGTGGTGTCGCCACGCTGTGGCTCGCGCAACACGCGGACGATCAGGCTGAGACTGTATTGTTGCAATTGCTGCGCGGCGCTGGTCTCGCTGGACTTGCCGCGATGGCGCCGGAGTATTTGCCGGCGGGGGCGCTGGCAACACGCGTGCGGCCTTTGCTTCATCTGCTGCGCGCGCAGCTCGAACAATACGCTAGCGGGCGTGCGTTACGCTGGATCGACGATGAGTCGAACGCCGATACACGCTACGCGCGCAATGCGTTGCGCCACGAAGTGACGCCGGCGCTGGCCGTCCACTTTCCGGGTTTTCGCGACGCGCTCGCGCGCACGGCGGCGCACGCGGCGTCGGCGCAGCGTTTGCTCGACGCGCTGGCGCGCATCGATATGCAAGAAGCGTCACGCGACGAAGGACGCGCTCTCTCGCACGATGCATTGCTAGCATTCGACGACGACCGCGCGCTCAATCTTCTGCGTTACTGGATGCGTACGTTGGGTCTCGTCGCCGCATCGAGCGCGCGTCTCGGCGATGCGCTGCGTCAGTTGCGTGAGACCGGCGCGGCGGGAGAGGGCCATGGTCTGCGGATCGATCACGCAGGCCAGGCGTTGCGCAGCTATCGCGGCCTGGTCTATTGGGAAGCGGGAGACAGCAGCGATCCCGCCGATGAAACCGCGCTCGCCGCGCGCGCAGTCAGCGAACTCGCGTGGCAAGGCGAGTCGATCTGGCGCTTGCCGCAATGGCGCGGCACGTTCGTATTCGCCCAGGCCCACGCCGACGCCGCCTTTGGCGAGGGCGACGCAATGATTCCCGTGAGCGTTTTGCAACGTGCCGTGTTGAGCGCGCGTTCGCGCAGCGGCGGCGAACGCATGCGCACGAGCGACGCGCCGCGCGCACCGAGCCGCACGTTGAAAAACCTGTTTCAGGAGCGCGGCGTTCCCGCGTGGAAGCGCGATGTTCCGCTGCTTTACATAGGCGGCGACCTGCTGTTCGTGCCAAGGCTTGGCGTCAATCGCGTGGCGTTGCCGGAGCAGATCGACGAGGCCGAACCGTGTGTCAGGATCGTCTGGCGTGAGGATCTGCTGATCGCCTGACCGGCCGGTCGGACACCTCGGGTGTCCGTGCGGCGAATCCGGAAATAGGGCGCAAATCTCACACGAAGAAGCCCTTTGCAGCGCCTATTCAGCGCATTCCAATAGCCTTTCCGGCTTGTCTTTTTGCGCTCGATCGGGTACGTTAACTTGTTTGCCCGACCCGATTTCGCCTTCGCTTTTGTTGAATTAGTCGGTTTTCGATCGTGATCCGTCGTTTCCGGTAAGCCATCAGCGATCATTCCCGGGCAAATCCGCGCGTGCTGCACGCGTGCTGCATTTACGCCGCCACACACTCTGCCGTCGTTCACAAGACGTTGCGCTTCTGTGCTTTTGTGCGGTCGTCTCCAGCGCGCCAGCGCGGTTTCTCCTCCAGTTCAGAACGACAATGGCACTCATCGTACACAAATACGGCGGCACCTCGATGGGCTCGGTCGAGCGCATCAAGAACGTCGCCAAGCGCGTCGCGAAATGGCACAAGGCTGGCCACAAGATGGTCGTCGTGCCGTCGGCGATGTCCGGCGAAACCAACCGCTTGCTCGGCCTCGCGAAAGAAATTACGGGTCAGCCGAGCCCGCGCGAACTCGACATGATCGCCGCCACGGGCGAGCAGGTCAGCTCGGGCCTGCTCGCCATCGCGCTGCAGGAAGCCGGCGTCGACGCGGTCAGCTACGCCGGCTGGCAAGTGCCGGTCAAAACGGATAGCGCGTTCACCAAAGCGCGCATTAGCGAGATCGACGGCGAGCGCGTGCTGCGCGATCTCGACGCGGGCAAGGTGGTGGTGATCACAGGCTTCCAGGGTATCGATCCCGACGGCCATATCACTACGCTCGGCCGCGGCGGTTCGGATACGTCGGCGGTCGCGGTCGCGGCCGCGTTGAAAGCCGATGAGTGCCTGATTTACACTGACGTCGACGGGGTCTACACGACCGACCCGCGCGTGGTGGAAGAAGCGCGCCGGCTCGATCGCGTGACGTTCGAAGAAATGCTGGAAATGGCAAGCCTGGGTTCGAAGGTGCTGCAGATCCGCTCGGTGGAATTCGCCGGCAAATATCAGGTGAAGACACGTGTGTTGTCGAGCCTGACCGATCCGCTGATGCCGCTCGACGCTGAAATGAAGTCGGGCACCCTGATTACTTTTGAAGAAGACGAGACCATGGAAAAAGCAGTCATCTCGGGCATCGCGTTTCAGCGCGACGAAGCTCGCATCGCCGTGATGGGTGTGCCCGACAAGCCGGGCATCGCGTATCAGATTCTCGGCCCGGTGGCGGACGCGAATATCGACGTCGACATGATCATCCAGAACCAGAGCGTGGAAGGCAAAACGGCGTTCACGTTCACGGTCGGCCGCGGCGACTATCAGCGCGCCATGGACATCCTCACGACCCAGGTGAAGGGCCATGTGCAGGCCGAGCAGGTGCTGGGCGATCCGAAGGTGTCGAAGGTCTCGGTGGTGGGCGTCGGCATGCGCTCGCATGTGGGTATCGCGAGCACGATGTTCCGCACGCTGTCGGAAGAGGGCATCAACATTCAGATGATCTCGACCTCGGAAATCAAGATCTCGGTGCTGATCGACGAGAAGTATATGGAGCTCGCCGTGCGCGCGCTGCATAAGGCATTCGAACTGGATCAGGCGTAAGTGGTTTTGAATAAACGGGGCGTACAAGAGCGTCCCGTTTGTTTTGCGTGGCCGAGGTGAATAAATTGCGTCGCCAATGACGAAACTGGCACAAAAACTGTTCGCCAGACATTGACCTTCGCGGTTCGGCCCGCTATTATCTTGGCTTCGTCGCGCTGACTCCCTGCGCGACCGAAAGTTTGGGAGACGTGGCCGAGAGGTCGAAGGCACTCCCCTGCTAAGGGAGCATCTGGGCCAAAACCTGGATCGAGGGTTCGAATCCCTCCGTCTCCGCCAGAAGTGGTAGAGAGAACCCCGCAGAGTCTAGGCTCTGCGGGGTTTTGTTTTTTGGGGCGTTGCAGCTGGGCGGGTCTGTACTGACATGGGTCGCTTTAACCTCGCTCGCGCGAGCATGAACGTTCCGGTCCTCCCGAAACCAACATTTAGCTCAGCTTGTAAATCGCCGCCGCCGTGTCATGCAGGAGTCTTCGCTGCTCCGCTACGGTGAACTTCGCGATCACGTCGAAGTACGCTCTATACAGTTTTTCGAAGCTGCAGGCTAGCTTGCTGATCGGCATATGACTGGCGAACATGCATCGATCGGGGCCAAAGACTTCAATGGTTTCGAGTATCCAGGATCGGACCTGAGCGACCGTCCAATGAATGCCGAAGATGCACTCCAGTCCGAATATTTTCACCGCCACATTGGGACACGCGCCCACGGCGGTCATTTCACGTTTCCATGCTGCCTGGCCATCGCTGGTCAGATCGAGTGGCCAACCCATGACGGGCAGCACGAACTGAATGTCGGGAAACGCACTTGCCAGCGACGCAAGTTCGGGCAGTTGCGGCGCGAACATTTCCAGTTCGCAGATCAGGCCACGCCCCCGCAGCGACGCGAGTCCATGTCGCCATGCCGGGTCCGACATGAGGTCCGGCCTCGGCGCATAGCGAAGCAGCGGGTTCTTCGGATGCCAGCCCAGATGTTGGCGAACGCAACGGATTCGTTGCGCTGACGCATACGCTTCCAGCGTGGCTGGCAGATCAGGACTCGAAAAATCGACCAGAGCGATGATGCCGTCCGGGCGTCCTGTGGCGTTCGCAAGCTTTTGCGCCCAGCGTGCTTCGTCCACCGGGTCGGTCGAAATAAATTCCGCCCAGACTGTGCCCACGACATTCAATGCGCTCGTATCGCGCGCGTAGTCTTCGGGCAAATAGATGCGGGGGAGCGCGCCGTAGTCGCCGACAAGCGCTTCAAAGCCTTCGCTGCGCGTCGCGAACACGGGGTAATGCAAGCGTCGGGCGTCGTAGAAGTGTTGGTGACAGTCAAGGATCGGCAGGGCGGCGCAGTCCATCGTCCAGGTCTCCGTACGAGAGCCAGCACTGAAGCGCAGTGCTTGTCCAGTGAGGTTAGCACGACTCGCTTGTGCATCCTCGAAGTCTCTTGGCGGTTTCACGCAGTCGATTCCTCCAGCGGGTCCGCCATTCAGTAATTGCCCCTCCAGATCACTCTTAAAATACGAGCCTTAACCCCACCGTTCCGACAAACTGCGAAGGCACCGACGAAGGGGTTGTATTCTGCGAATCCCCGACCAACGCCAATGCGTTAAATCGCGCGTCCACGGCATTCGGCGATAGATAGGTTACCGAATTATTAAGGCGCGACGTGGTGTCGGACGAGTCGACATCGCGTGCTGCGCGCCGGCCGTCCCGAGCGCGTCGACCAACTGGAAGTAGGGCGTGGTTTGCGGGCAGGCCGAGCGTGCTCGCCTGCAGGTTGCTCTGGCTCATGTGGAAGCTGGCGACCGCGCTGATTGTTGAGATAGGTGAGCACGTCTATCGACGGCACGGTACAACGTGAGTTGCGCAAATACCATGCGCCTGCCTGTGTCTATGCGCAGCATGCCGAATCCCCCGCTGTATAAACGCGCTGCGAGCAAAGCCGTCTCCCATTGCACCTTGCTTTGATTACCACGCCACGGCTTTTTCACCGAAACCCTATCCAATGTAACGAGACGTAACCAGGCGCGTATCGGCGCGATGTTATGCATCAGTTATTACAAAGTTGAAATACGCGGTGCGACGCCTTGCGCTATATTTCCGCCAACAACACATTCTTCCAAAGGGTGATCAATGAAGTCCGCTCGTCTTGTTCCACTTTTGATCGGGGTTTTCGCGCTGGGCGCGTCGGGTGCTGCAATGGCCGGCGGCCTTAATATTGGTGTCAACATCGGCATTCCGGCGCCAGTTTACGTAGCACCGGCACCGGTCTACGCGCCGCCTCCGCCGCCTCCGCCGCCGGTCGTCTATCAACCGGCACCCGTGTACTACGGCGGTCCGGCGATCGTGATCGGCTGGCACGGCGACCGTTACTGGGACGGCCGCCGTTACTGGGCTCGCGATGACTGGTACCGTCACCATCCCCCGGGCCATTACAACTACGGCCGCGACCATTACGACAATCATCGCGGCTGGCACTAAGCGTCTAGGCTGCGGTTGATCGAATCGCAGAGTCAAAGAAAAACCGCCCTCGGGCGGTTTTTTGTTGGGCTTCAGCAACGAGCCCGCGAAATAGCGCGGCGCGCATTGAACAAAGCGCCACGTGTTCGCGCACAAGATTAGTCGTTCACTCCGCCACGGCAGCCATGCCGCCCACCACCGCGCTAAAGCCGCTATCGACGTGCACGATTTCCGCCGTCACACCGGCCGCCAGATCCGATAGCAGAAACGCCGCCGTATTGCCGACCTGTTCGATCGTCACGTTGCGCTTGAGCGGCGCGTTCTGTTCGACGAACTCGAGAATCTTGCCGAAGCCCTTGATACCGCTCGCGGCCAGCGTCTTGATCGGGCCCGCCGAAATACCGTTGACGCGCACGCCCTTCGCGCCGAGCGAGACTGCCAGATAACGCACGCTGGCTTCGAGCGAAGCCTTGGCAAGACCCATGGTGTTGTAATTCGGGATCGCGCGTTCGGCGCCGAGATAAGTCAGCGTGAGCAACGACGCGTCCGGCGTGAACATGGACTGCGCGGCCTTGGCGAGCGCCGGAAAGCTGTACGCGGAGATGTCGTGTGCGATGCGGAAATTTTCGCGCGTCATGCCGTCGAGGAAGTCGCCGGCAATCGCTTCGCGCGGCGCAAAGCCGATCGAATGGACAAGACCGTCGAGGCCGTCCCAGCGTTGCCTGAGCGAGACGAAGAGGGCGTCGATCTGGGCGTCGTCGGCGACGTCGCAGGCGAACACCAGGTCGCTGCCGAACTCGCCGGCGAACTCGGTGATGCGGTCCTTGAAGCGCTCGCCGACATAGGTGAACGCCAGTTCGGCGCCTTCGCGCTTGCAGGCTTGCGCGATGCCGTAGGCAATCGATCGGTTCGACAGCAAGCCGGTCAGCAGGATGCGTTTGCCAGCAAGAAAGCCCATGGAATCTCCCGGTCGGATCGGCACGCCGCGCCCGTCGACGTCGTGCGCAACAGACGTGCGGATCGCGCAGGTTTATTGGGTAGAATTCTCTCACACTGCACTTGCCCCCTGACCAACAAGGCCCCTATGACAACTGGCTCGCGACGGGTTCCAACGCCTCATGCACTCTGGTGCAGCGTGCTTCATCGACCCTCGCGTGCCGGCCTCGCGATTGCGCCGCGTGCATGGCGCGCCGCCAGCACCGCGATGATGTGCGGCGTGCTGGCCGTGGCTGGTCTTCTCGTGGCGCCGCGGGCGCACGCGGTCTATGCGATCGCGCAATACGGCGAGCCGAAGTATCTGGCGGATTTCAAGCACTTCGATTACGTCAATCCGAATGCGCCCAAGGGCGGCACGCTGGTGCTAGCCAATCCGAGCCGCCTCACCAGCTTCGACAAATTCAATCCGTTCACGCTGCGCGGCAATACGGCGCCCGGTGTCGACCTGATGTTCGAAAGCCTCACCGTCGGCAGCAGCGACGAAGTGGCGTCCGCCTACGGGCTGCTCGCCGACGACATCAGCATCGCGCCGGACGGCCTCTCGGTGACGTTCCACATCAATCCGCTCGCACGCTTTTCGAACGGCGATCCGGTCACCGCCGACGACGTCAAGTTCTCGCTCGACACGCTGAAAAGCCCGCAGGCCGCGCCGCAATTCGCATCGATCTTCGGCGAAATCACGCGCGCGGTGGTGGTCGATCCGCATACGATCCGCTTCGAGTTTCACCAGCGCAATCGCGAGTTGCCTCTTCTCGCGGGCGGCATACCGGTGTTCTCGCGCAAGTGGGGGATGAAGCCGGACGGCAGCCGCATTGCATTCGACCAGCTCGCGTTCGAAAAGCCGATCGGCAGCGGGCCTTATCTGATCGAGCAGTACGATAACGGCCGCACCATCACCTATCGGCGCGACCCGAATTACTGGGGCGCGGCGCTGCCGGTGCGCGTCGGCATGAATAACTTCGATCGCATCGTCTACAAGCTGTATTCGGATAACACGGCGCGGCTGGAGGCGTTCAAGGCAGGCGAGTACGACGCACTGGTCGAGTACGTCGCGCGCAATTGGGTGCGGCGTGACGTCGGCAAGAAATTCGACAGCGGCGAACTGATCAAGCAGGTGTTTCCTCAACATAACGGCACCGGCATGCAGGGCTTCATGCTGAACACGCGGCGGTCCTTGTTTCAGGATGTGCGCGTGCGCAAGGCACTCGATCTCGCGCTCGACTTTCAATGGCTCAATCGCCAGTTGTTCTTCAATCAGTACACGCGTATCGACAGTTTCTTCGCCAACACCGATCTGCAGGCGAAGGGTCTGCCTTCACCGGGCGAGTTGGCCTTGCTCGAACCGTGGCGCGCGAAGCTTGACCCGGCCGTGTTCGGTCCGCCGCCGAAGCAGCCGGACACCGACCCGCCCGGCTCGCTGCGCGCCAATCTGCTGGAGGCGCGCGCGCTGTTGCAGCAGGCCGGCTGGACCTATCGCGACGGCGCGTTGCGCAACGCCAAGGGCGAGCCGTTCCGCTTCGAGATTCTCGACGACTCCGGTTCGTCCGCGCAGATGGAGCCGATCGTCGCGACCTTCATCCGCAATCTGCAGAAGCTGGGCATCCAGGCCACGTTTCGCGTGTCGGATTTCGCGGTCTATCAGAAGCGTCTGGACGCCTTCGACTTTGACACCACCACGATCCGCATGCCGGACGTGCAGGTGCCCGGCTCCGAGCAGATCGAACGATTCGGCAGCAAGGCGGCCGATACGCAGGGTTCCGATAACATGATCGGGCTGAAGTCGCCTGTCGTGGATGCGATCCTGAATGCGCTTGTGCATGCGCAAACACGCGAGCAACTGGTCGACGCCACGCACGCGCTCGACCGTGTGCTGATGCATGGCTACTATGTCGTGCCGCATTGGTACAGCGCCACGCATCGGGTGGCGTTCAAGCGCGGTCTTGCGTGGCCGAAAACGCTACCCCTGTACTATTCAGCGGAAGGCTGGATTACATCGATGTGGTGGTTCGCGCAGCCACCATCGCAATCGCAACCGCCGGCGCAACCTTAACCCCGCTGACGCCTCATTCATTCACCGCCTTCGCACCGGAAACACCGCCATGTGGAGCTACATCCTCAAACGCCTGCTGCTGATGATCCCGACCTTGCTCGGCGTGCTGACGCTGACCTTCGTCGTGATCCAGTTTGTTCCCGGTGGCCCGGTCGAGCAGATGCAGCACGAGTTGCGCAAAGGCGCGGAAAACGGCGCGCCGTTCGGTTTGCGCGCGCATAACGGCGTCGACGCGCAGCAGATCGCGCAACTCAAAGCGCTATACGGGTTCGATAAACCGCCGCTCGAACGCTATGTGCTGATGCTCAAGCGCTTCTCGACTTTCGATCTCGGCCAGAGTTATTTCCGCCATCAAAGCGTGTGGTCGCTGATCGTCTCCAAGCTGCCGGTCTCGATCAGCATTGGCTTGTGGACGTTCTTCCTGACCTATCTGATATCGGTGCCGCTCGGCATTGCAAAGGCGGTGCGCAACGGCTCGCGCTTCGATGTCGCAACGAGCCTTGTCGTGCTGGTCGGCTACGCGATTCCGGGTTTCGTGCTGGGCGTTTTGCTGCTCGTGCTGTTCGGCGGCGGCACGTTCCTGCAACTGTTTCCGCTGCGCAATCTTACTTCGGACAACTGGGCGCAGTTGAGCGTGGCCGGCAGGATTCTCGACTATCTGTGGCATATCGCGTTGCCGATCACGGCCTCGGTGGTGGGCAGTTTCGCGGTCGTCACCATGCTGACGAAAAACGCTTTTCTCGATGAGATCCGCAAGCAATACGTGCTGACCGCGCGTGCCAAAGGTTTGTCCGAAAAGCGCGTGCTGTGGAAACATGTGTTTCGCAATGCGTTGTTGCCGCTGATCGTCGGTTTTCCGGCGGCGTTTATCGGCGCGTTCTTTACCGGCAGTCTGCTGATCGAAACACTGTTTTCGCTCGACGGCCTTGGGCTGCTGTCGTACGAATCGGTGGTGCGGCGCGACTACCCGGTCGTGCTCGGCACGCTGTATCTGTTCACGCTGATCGGGCTCGCGACCAAGCTGATCTCCGATCTTTGCTATGTGTGGGTCGATCCCCGCATCCAATTCGAACAACTGGAGCGCTGATGAATCGAGCCCGTCTTTCCACCGATGCGTCGGCGCGCACCGAACCGGCGCGCGCGTTCGTCTCGCCTTCGCCGGCGCGCCGTGTGTGGCAGCGTTTTCGGCAGCAGCGTTTGGGCTACTGGAGCCTGATCGTGTTCGTCGTGGCATTCGCGGCGAGTCTGGCCGGACCGCTCTGGTCGAACGACAAACCGTTGGTAGTTCGCTACGAAGGCAGCCTGTATTTTCCGATGTTCAAGACGTACGCCGAGACCACCTTCGGCGGCGACTTTCCGACGCCGGCAGATTATCTCGATCCGTATATCAAGCATCGTTTCGACGCGCCGGGTAATTTCGCGCTGTATCCGCCGAATCGCTACTACTACGACACGCTGAATTACTTTTCGAAGGCGCCGAACCCGGCGCCGCCGTCACGCGACAACTGGCTCGGCACCGACGACCGCGGCCGCGATCTGTTCGCGCGTCTGCTCTACGGCTTCCGGGTGTCGGTGGAGTTCGGACTCGTGCTGACGCTGATCGGCACGATACTCGGCATCGCGGCGGGCGCCGTGCAGGGTTATTTCGGAGGACGTACCGATATCGTCGGACAGCGTCTGATCGAAATCTGGAGCGCCATGCCCGAGCTTTACCTGCTGATCATCTTTTCATCGATCTTCGAGCCGGGCTTCATCCTGCTGATCGTGCTGCTTTCGCTGTTCGGCTGGATCGGCCTGTCGGACTACGTGCGCGCGGAGTTCCTGCGCAATCGCCACCAGGACTACGTGCGCGCGGCACGCGCGATGGGGCTGTCGAACTGGCAGATCATGTGGCGGCATGTGTTGCCCAATAGCCTCACGCCGGTGATCACCTTCCTGCCGTTTCGCATGAGCGGCGCCATTCTCGCGCTGACGAGCCTCGACTTTCTCGGCCTGGGCGTGCCGTCGCCGACGCCGAGCCTCGGCGAGCTGCTCGCGCAAGGCAAGGCGAATCTCGACGCGTGGTGGATTTCTCTGTCCACCTTCGGCGTGCTGGTGGCAATGCTGTTGCTGCTGACGTTCATGGGCGACGCGCTGCGCAATGCGCTCGATACGCGCATCTCCGATGCGATGCGCGCCGGAGGCAATCAATGAGCGCGAACTTGCAAAACACGGCGTCACGGACCACGCCACCGCCGCTGCTCGAACTGGACCATTTGCACGTGCGTTTCGGCGACACCGTCGCGGTGAGCGACGTCACGCTCGCGATCCAGCGCGGCGAACGCGTGGCGCTGGTCGGTGAATCGGGTTCGGGCAAGAGCGTGACCGCGCTGTCGATCCTGCGGTTGCTGAGCGACGCGCAGGTGAGCGGCTCGATCCGTTTCGACGGCGAGGACCTGCTCGGGAAAACCGAGCGCGAGATGCGCGGTATGCGCGGCTCGGACATCGCGATGATCTTTCAGGAGCCGATGACCGCGCTCAATCCGCTCTACACGGTCGGCGACCAGATCGCGGAAACCATCGTCGTGCATGACGGCGTGAGCGCGAACGAGGCGCGCAAGCGTGCCGTGGCGCTGCTGGGACGCACGGGTATCGCCGAACCGGGCAAGCGCGTGAACAGTTATCCGCATCAACTTTCAGGCGGCCAACGGCAGCGCGCGATGATCGCTATGGCGCTGGCGTGCCGGCCGCGTCTGCTGCTCGCCGACGAGCCGACCACGGCGCTCGACGTGACGATCCGCGCGCAGATTGTCGACCTGCTGCTGGAGCTGCAACGCGACGAGGCGGAAAAACGCGGCATGGCCGTGCTGCTGATCACGCACGACCTGAACCTGGTGCGCCATTTCGCGCAGCGCATCGCGGTGATGGAGAAGGGCGTTCTGGTGGAGAGCGGGCCGGTCGAGCAGGTGTTCGAATCGCCGCAGCATCCGTACACGCAACGTCTGCTGGCGAGCCGCCCGCAGCGCACGGTGGTGCCGGTACTGCCGATTTCGCCGGTGCTGCTCGAAGCGCGCGAAATCTCGGTCGATTTCAAAACGAAGCTGCCGGGCTTCAGCGGCTGGTTCCGTTCGGGGCGCTTTCGCGCCGTGGCGGACGCGAATGTGTCCGTGCGCCAGGGCGAGACGCTCGGAATCGTCGGCGAATCGGGTTCAGGCAAGTCGACGCTGGCGATGGCCTTGCTCGGGCTGCAACGTACCGTGCACGGCGAAATCGAGTTTCAGGGCAGGGCGCTCGGCAGTTATCGCGGCGCCGAACAGACCGCCTTACGGTCGAACATGCAGGTGGTCTTCCAGGATCCGTTCAGTTCGCTTTCGCCGCGCCAGACCATTGAGCGGATCGTCGGCGAAGGGCTCGCGCTGCACCGGCCGGCCATGACGCCGCAAGCACGCCGCGACAAGGTGATCTCGGTGTTGCGCGAAGTCGGCCTCGACCGCACGGTGCTGCAACGCTATCCGCATGAATTTTCCGGCGGGCAGCGCCAACGGATCGCGATCGCGCGCGCGCTGGTGCTCGAACCGCGCATCCTGATCCTCGACGAACCGACCAGCGCGCTCGATGTTTCCATTCAACAGCAGGTGCTGAAACTGCTCGCCGGATTGCAACAGAAGTACAACCTTGGCTTCGTTTTTATTAGCCACGACTTAGCGGTCATCGGGGCAATGGCGCATCGTGTTGCGGTCATGCAAAACGGTTCGATCGTCGAAAGCGGCGAGGTTGAGGAGATTTTTTCGACACCCGCCCACCCGTACACTCGAAAGCTGCTGAAAGCAGCGCTGGACCATTGATTTACCGCTTTTTCACCAATTGGGTGCGTGTCTCGATTGTATTTTTCTATTTCTTTTGACATGTGAATACTTACTGGCTAGTATCGACCAAACTTTTTTCCGTAGACCCCTGATTTTTAGGCAAAAAATACCGACCAATGCAGCACAGAAACCTAACCCAGGCTTGCACGCGCGTCGTCGCCGGGATGTTCATTGGCGTCTTGATGGCAGCAGCTCCCGGCGCGTTCGCCGACGAAGTAAGCAGTTTCAATCAGAATGCCTCATATTCGACCCTCAACGGGTCGAATTCTTTGTCCGCTCCCAGTTCGCAAACCACCGCTCCAGCTAGCGACAGCGGCGCCAAATCGTTCCTCTCCGGCATGGCCGGCAAGGCGGGCGACGTGGTCGTCGGCGCGCTGAACATGATCGGCGTGCGCTACCGCTGGGGTGGCAACACCCCGGATTCGGGGCTCGACTGCAGCGGCTTCGTGCGCTATGTGTTCCAGGACACGCTCGGTATGGCGCTGCCGCGCCGGGCCGAGGA
Organism: Paraburkholderia phytofirmans PsJN; assembly: GCF_000020125.1. Lineage (NCBI taxonomy): Bacteria > Pseudomonadati > Pseudomonadota > Betaproteobacteria > Burkholderiales > Burkholderiaceae > Paraburkholderia > Paraburkholderia phytofirmans. The sequence goes on along the minus strand of NC_010681.1, from coordinate 2,818,993 downwards.
AATGAGCCGCGTCGGCGAAAAGGTGCGCGTGAGCGACCTGAAGCCGGGCGATCTGGTGTTCTTCAACACCATGCGCCGCACGTTCTCGCACGTCGGCATCTATATCGGCGACAACAAGTTCGTGCACTCGCCCTCCACGGGCAGCACGATCCGTGTCGACGACATGGATGACGGCTACTGGGAAAAGCGCTTCACCGGCGCGCGTCGGATCGAGACGTCGTATCAGGACGGCGAGGATCTGCGCAAGCGCGTGAACGCGACGATCGGCGGCAATCAGTAAGCGATTGAGTCGGCGGTTCCCCGCATAAAAAAGCCTGCTTCGTTCGAAGCAGGCTTTTTTGCGTTTGAGCAGCGGACGAGGCGGCTTCAGGGCTCGCGCAGGGGCGTTCAGGTCCGTTCAGGTCCGCTCAGGCCGCGGCCCGGCTTGCCGCTAGCTTGCGTTGCAATTCCGGCATCATCTTCGCCACCACTTCCTCGCCGGCCAGAATCGCCGCGTTGCGTTGCGAGAAATCGCTGCCGCTCATGGCGGCCAGATTCGGGCGGATCACGATGTCGGCGTATTTGTCGAGTTCATAGGCCTTGATCGTCTGGCCCATGATCGTGAAGGTCTGCATCAGCACGTCGAACGAACTGGCCGTCAGACCGCTTTCTGGGCGCTGCGAGATATCCACGGCGATCACGAAGTCCGCGCCCATCTTGCGCGCGAACGACGCCGGCACCGGGCTCACCAGCCCGCCGTCCACATACTCGCGGCCGCCGATCTTCACCGGCTCGAAAATCGACGGCACGCTGCACGACGCACGCACCGCGATACCCGTATTGCCGCGCTGGAACAGGATCGGCTGGCCCGACCTCAGGTCGGTGGCGACCACGCCCAGCGGCTTGGCCATCTTCTCGATCGGGCGGTTGTTGAGCGTCGTGTTGAGATAGTTCTGCAACGCGACGCCTTGCAGAAAACCGCGCGTGCGAAACGGCATGGCCCAGTCGCTGATCGACGCTTCGTCCATGGTCAGGGCGAGCTTGTTCAGCGCAAAGCCGTTCATGCCCGACGCGTACAGCGCGCCCACCACCGAGCCGGCGCTGGTGCCGGCCACGAGATCGATCTGGATATTGCGCGCCTCGAGCCCCTTGATTACGCCGATGTGCGCGAAGCCTCGCGCCGCGCCGCCGCCCAGCGCGAGCGCGACGCGCAACGGCCGCTGCGGCTTGTCGAGCGACGGTGTGGCTGTGGGCGTAACGGGCGTGGCGGCGACGGGCGTAGAGTCGGTTTTGCCGCCGGTCGTGGTGCAGGCGGCCAGCACCGCGGAGGCGGCGGCCAGTGAAAAGTTGCGGCGGGCGAGGCTAGGCGATGAGGGCTTCAACGAGTTCTCCAGCAACGGCGCGAGCAACGCAGTCGGCGTCGCTGGTGGCCGCGATCAGGCGGATAGTCAGACGGACGGCATCGCCGGCGGCGATTCCATGCGCTGTGGATCTATCTCCGGCCGCAGCGCGCGCACATCATAATGCAAAGCTCCGCGCGCGCGGCGGCGCGGTAATGAAACGTTGCAGAGGAAGCGCACGGACGCTGTTCGGCGCCGCACTCACGCGGCACCTGGCCGTTCGGACGAGGGCAGGTAAGACGCTTCCCGAAGGTATAATTCGCCTCTCGCATTTATTTCCTTCGTGCCCATGCACGGCGCTGTTTTGCCGAATGGGCGCGCTCCGCTGCCGCGCTTTGCGGGTGATGTCCGCCCCGAGCGCCGGCGCCTGTCTTCCGAGTAACCGCTAATGACCACCTCCGTTCGTACCCGTTTCGCACCGAGTCCCACCGGCTTCATCCACCTCGGCAACATTCGCTCCGCGCTTTATCCGTGGGCGTTCGCGCGCAAGATGAAAGGGACCTTCGTGCTGCGGATCGAGGACACCGACGTGGAGCGCTCCACCAGCGAATCCGTCGACGCCATTCTCGAAGGCATGGCGTGGCTCGGCCTCGATTTCGACGAAGGCCCGTTCTACCAGATGCAGCGCATGGACCGTTACCGCGAAGTGCTCAAACAGATGCAGGACGCGGGGCTCGTGTACCCGTGCTACATGTCGACGGAAGAACTCGACGCGCTGCGCGAGCGTCAGCGCGAAGCCGGCGAAAAGCCGCGTTATGACGGCACGTGGCGTCCGGAGCCGGGCAAGGTTCTGCCGGAGCCGCCGGCTGGCGTGCAGCCGGTGCTGCGCTTCCGTAACCCGCTGACGGGTGTAGTGGCGTGGGACGACGCCGTGAAGGGCCGCATCGAGATCTCGAACGAAGAGCTCGACGACCTCGTGATCGCGCGTCCGGACGGCACGCCGACCTACAACTTCTGCGTGGTGGTGGACGATCTGGACATGCGCATCACGCACGTGATTCGCGGCGACGATCACGTCAACAACACGCCGCGGCAGATCAACATTCTGCGCGCGCTCGGCGGCGAGCCGCCGGTCTACGCGCATTTGCCGACCGTGCTGAACGAGCAGGGCGAGAAGATGAGCAAGCGCCACGGCGCGATGAGCGTGGTGGGTTATCGCGACGCCGGTTTCCTGCCGGAGGCGGTGGTCAACTATCTGGCGCGCCTCGGCTGGTCGCATGGCGACGCGGAAATCTTTTCGCGCGAACAGTTTGTGGAATGGTTCGATCTGGAGCATCTGGGCAAGTCCCCAGCCCAATACGACCACGACAAGCTGGCCTGGCTGAACGCGCACTACATCAAGGAAGCGGATAACGCACGTCTCGCAGAACTGGCCAAGCCGTTCTTCGCCGAACTGGGCATCGACGAAGCCGCACTCGCCCAAGGCGCCGATCTGGCGGCGGTGGTGGGCTTGCTGAAGGACCGCGCGTCGACGGTGAAGGAAATCGCCGAGAACGCCGCGATGTTCTATCGCACGCCCGCGCCGGATGCCGAGTCCCTCGCGCAGCACGTGACCGACGTGGTGCGCCCGGCGCTCGCCGATCTGGCCGCCGCGCTCAAGACCGTGGAGTGGACCAAGGAAGCCATCGCCGCCGCCTTGAAGGCGACGCTCGGCGCGCACAAGCTCAAGATGCCGCAACTGGCCATGCCGGTGCGTCTGCTGGTGGCGGGCACTACTCATACGCCGTCCATCGACAGCGTGCTGATGCTGTTCGGGCGTGATGTCGTCGTGGGCCGTATCGAAAAAGCGCTGGTCTGAGCGCGTTCGCGCGTGCCTTGAGCGGGATTGCATGCGGCTTCTGAAAAAAGTCGCATGCAATTGCTCAAAGGGTATTTACAAAGCGCAAATTGGCCTCTAGAATCTCGTTTCTGTTCTGCAAGGGGGGTATAGCTCAGCTGGGAGAGCGCTTGCATGGCATGCAAGAGGTCAGCGGTTCGATCCCGCTTACCTCCACCATCAGAGCAGAGTGAAGTTGTTCCGAAGTCTGGAACTTGTAGCAAAAAAGACTTCACAAACAGCGGTAACGTAGTTAGAATATCGGTCTTTGCTGCTGGCGAAAAAGAAGTTAGCGTGAGTTAGCGGCAAGATAAAGACAAATCTGAAAAGATTATGTCCCCTTCGTCTAGAGGCCTAGGACATCACCCTTTCACGGTGAGTACAGGGGTTCGAATCCCCTAGGGGACGCCAAACATCAGCGTCGCTTTAGTGTTCGATTTATTCGAGTGGTAAGCAGCGCAGCTTGCAGAGAGAAAACCAACGCTCGCAAGTCATTGATAGGCAAACTGGAGCGGTAGTTCAGTTGGTTAGAATACCGGCCTGTCACGCCGGGGGTCGCGGGTTCGAGTCCCGTCCGCTCCGCCAGACAAAGCCCGTTCATACGAACTTGAACGGGCTTTTTCATTAAAGGTGTAAGCAGTACGTTGTCCCCTTCGTCTAGAGGCCTAGGACATCACCCTTTCACGGTGAGTACAGGGGTTCGAATCCCCTAGGGGACGCCAGCACATCGGCGTCGTTCGGTTGGAAGTTTGAACGGTGCAGCGGTAACGCAGTGGTGAATGAGCCGGTCTCATCAGCCGCGGTGCAAAAAAATCTGGAGCGGTAGTTCAGTTGGTTAGAATACCGGCCTGTCACGCCGGGGGTCGCGGGTTCGAGTCCCGTCCGCTCCGCCAGATTTGAGAAAGCCCACTTCGAAAGAAGTGGGCTTTTTTTATTCCACTGTCCAGCGCGCCTGGGTATGCTCGGGACAAACAGCCATTGCCAGCGCGCGCGGCCTGTTTTACCGTTGACCCGACTCTCCCTTGTCGCCCCGCCATGTTCGATCCCACCGAAGCTCCGTTGCCGTTTCATCTGCGCAAAGCCAGCATGGACGATTTCGAGTTCGCCGAGGCGCTGACTCGCAACAACATGGGCGGTTACTACCGCCGCCATCATCTCGTCTGGCGTGGCGATCTGTTTCTCGGCAGCTGGCGCGAGTCGGAGAATTTCATTCTCGAAATGGACGGCACGCCGATCGGCGTGTTGCGCATCACGCAAGAGGGCGATTCGCTGCATATCCGCGACGTGCAGATTGCCGAAGGCCATCGTCGGCTCGGCGCCGGCACGTATCTGCTCGATGTCTCGCATCAGTGGGCGCGTGAGCGCGGCTTGCGGGAGTTGCAATTGCGCGTGTTCGTCGACAACCCTGCGGCTCGGCTCTATCAGCGCAAAGGCTACAAGCTGGCAGGGCCGCGTCTTGCGCAACTCGGTGCGATTCGCCATTTGGCGCGGCGGGTTTAAGGCGTGCCGAACACACGCGAAGTCTGCCGCGCGGGTGTTCGGCACGCTGGTTTTGATGCGTCGAGTTTGACCGGCGGGGTCTGAGGCGCTGGTGATTCACCCGCAGTGTTTGCGGCGCCGAACTGGGCGGGCCGCGTCTGAAGCGCGCGCTTGACGCCGCAGTTTTCCACGCTCACTCAACGCCCACTATCGCTCTGCGCATCCGCGCGATCCCGCGCAGTTTCGTCGTCCAGTTCCGTATCGCCGTGCTCGCCATGCCCCGGCCGATGTTCCGAGCCACGCTCGATGAACGCGCGCGGACTTTCACCGAAGGCACGGCGGAACATCGCGGAGAAAGCGCTCTGACTTTGATAGCCCAGTTCCAAGGCGACATGCGAAAGCGGCCGTCCCTGGCTCAATAGCGGAATAGCGCGCGCCAGAATCGCCTGCTGGCGCCATTGCGAAAAACTCACGCCCAATTCCTGACGAAACAGCCGCGCAATCGTGCGCGTGCTCGCGCCCACACTGGACGCCCATTGTTCGAGCGACTCGCCATGCGTCGGGTCCGCGATCACCGCTTCGCACAGCGCGCGCAGACGCTTTTCGTTAGGCATCGGCACCGACAGCGGCAGCGGCTCCGAGCGAGTCAGTTCGTCGAGTGCGAGGGCGCCCAGCAACTGCTCGCGCGTAGCCGAGATGCCGGGCGTGTCGAGCGCGGCAATCACTTCGCGCAGCAAATCCGAGACTTCGACCACGCGTGGCGTATCGAGGCCGGCCGGCACGGTGCTTTCGGTGATGTAAAGCGTGCGCAGGAACGCGTCTTCGACGGCGACCACTTCGTGCGTCACGTGCGGCGGCACCCAGATCGCCCGCGAGGGCGGCACCATCCACGTCGTGCCGGTGGTCGCGACCCGCAGTACGCCGCGCGACGCGTAAGCCACCTGCGCCCACGCATGCGTGTGACGCGCGATGCGCCAGCCCGACGGCATTTGCCGCGAGCGTACACGGATCGGATGCGTGTCGTTCGGCTGGAACTCGGGCGGAATATCGGCGAAGCGCACGAGGCTCGACAGATTTGAATCGGTGGACGAAGTCATGGTGAAAGTCGATCCCGATAACGGAACGCGGGCTCCCAAAAGTGCGCCGAAAACGCCGCAAGGCAAAACCCCGTGCGGGCGGGCAAACCGCCGCGGGCTTCTCATTGTAGGTGTTGCAAGGGACAGGGCGTTGCATAATGTCCCGACTACTGGACCCGAGGAGAACGCCATGAGCTTTGCCACAGCCGACTTGTGCGACGCGCACGAGGATCAACTGGCGCTGGGCACGTTGCGCGTGCTCGAACCGGTCTTCCACCTGTTCAGCCGCGCCGAGTGTTTCAGCGGGGAGGCGGTGACGCTGAAGGTCTTCGAAGACAATGCGCTCGTGCGGGCCACGCTCGAGGAGAAGGGCGCGGGCCGTGTGCTGGTGATCGACGGCGGCGGCAGCCTGCGTTGCGCGCTGGTCGGCGGCAACCTCGCGCAGCTTGCGGAACAGAACGGCTGGGCGGGCATCGTGCTGAACGGCTGCGTGCGCGATGCGCTCGAACTCAACGAGGTGAACGTCGGCATTGCGGCGTTGACCACCTCGCCGCGGCGCGGCCAGAAGCTCGGCACCGGCGAGCGCGACGTGGCGGTGCACTTGCCCGGTGCGCTGGTGCGTCCTGGCGAATGGGTCTACGCGGATATCGACGGCGTGCTCGTGGCAAGCGCGGCGCTCAACTGAACTGAACCGCTGCGGCGACTCGAACTCGAACAGACCCAGAAACAGACCCAGCAACACCTCCACCCAAACCCTGATTCAAGGAGAGCAAACGACGATGCAGACCGTCTTTGTATACGGCACATTGCGGGCCGGCGAAGTGAACGACATCCGCCACGCCGCGGCGCGCAACGAGATCGCCGCGCCCAATCTGCTCGGCACGGCCACGGTCCGTGGCCACCTGTTCGACTTCGGCTCGTATCCGGGCCTCGTGGTCGACGAAGCCGGCGTCGACGTGATCGGCGACGTCTACGAGATCGACGACGAACTGGTCGCCGTGCTCGACGAAATCGAGGCGGTCTATCCGGGCGTCGAGGATCGTTTCCTCGCGCGCGAAGTGATGGTGAAAGTCGACGGCAACGTCGTGAACTGCCGCTTTTATCCGGTTGCGCCGAATGTGGTGAAGGGCTTGCCCGAAATCAAATCGGGCGACTGGATCGAGTACCGCAGCACGCGCTGACTAAAACGCGCGACGCGCGCAAAAAAACGGCCCGGCAGGCATACGCCTGTCGGGCCGTCCGGTCGGTCAGCCTTGCGACTCAAGCCACTTCACGCCGCGTGCTAAAGACGCGCGAAAGCGGGCTTGTTACTGCGTCGTCCGTAACTCATGCATCCACGAGGCCTGACGCCAGCCTCAAATTTCTTCGTACAGCGGCAGCGTGAGGAAGTCGGTGAACTGCTCCGATGTCGACATCTCTTCGAAGATCTGCGCGGCGCGCTCATACGGCTTGGTATCGCCGCCCACGGCCTGCTTCACCTTCTCGAGCTCCTGCGCCGATAACTCGCGCACCAGTTCCGCCGTCACCTTGCGGCCGTCTTCGAGCTTGCCCTTCGGCGAGCGGATCCACTGCCACACCTGCGAGCGCGAGATTTCCGCGGTGGCGGCGTCTTCCATCAGATTGTGAATCGGCACACAGCCATTGCCTGCGAGCCACGCGCCCAGGTAGTGAATGCCGACGTTGATGTTGTTGCGCAGACCGCCTTCGGTGATCGGCGCTTCCGGACGGAAGTCCGTCAGGTCGGTGGCCGTGACGAGTACGTCGTCGCGTTGCTTGCCGATCTGGTTCGGCTTGTCGCCGAGCACCTTGACGAACTCTTCCATTGCGATCGGCACGAGACCCGGATGCGCGACCCAGCCGCCGTCGTAGCCGTCGCCGGCATCGCGCGCCTTGTCCGAGCGCACGCCGCTCATCGCCTTGTCGTTCGCCGCCGGATCGTTCTTGATCGGAATCAGCGCGCTCATGCCGCCGATCGCCGGCGCATTGCGGCGATGGCAAGTCTTCAGCAACAGCAGCGCGTAGGCGCGCATGAACGGCGAGGTCATCGTGATCTGCGAGCGGTCGGCGAGACAGAAGTCGCGGTCGGCCTTGAACTTCTTGATCGCCGAAAAGATGTAGTCCCAGCGGCCGGCATTCAGGCCCGAGCTATGTTCGCGCAGCTCGTAGAGGATCTCATCCATTTCGAAAGCGGCGACGATTGTCTCGATCAGCACCGTTGCGCGAATCGTGCCGCGCGGCACACCGACGGCTTCCTGCGCGGCCACGAAAATGTCGTTCCAAAGACGTGCTTCGAGATGGCTTTCCATCTTCGGCAGATAGAAGTACGGGCCCGAGCCGCGCGCGACCAGCTCCTTCGCGTTGTGCACCATGAAGAGCGCGAAATCGAAGATGCCGCCCGACACGCGCTTGCCGTCCACCTTCACGTGCTTCTCGTCCAGATGCCAGCCGCGCGGGCGCACGATCAGCGTGGCGACCTTGTCGTTCAGCGTGTACGACTTGCCGTTCTGTTCCAGCGAAATCGTGCGGCGCACCGCGTCCTTCAGATTGATATGGCCGGTGATCTGATTATCCCAGCTCGGCGCATTCGAATCTTCGAAGTCGGTCATGTAGGAATCCGCGCCCGAATTCAGCGCGTTGATGATCATCTTGCGCTCGACCGGACCGGTGATTTCCACGCGTCGGCATTGCAGGTCCTGCGGCAGCGGCGCGATTGTCCAGTCGCCGTCACGCACGCTTTTTGTTTCGGCGAGGAAGTCCGGACGCTCGCCGGCATCGAGGCGCTTTGTGCGTTCCGCGCGCGCCTGCAACAACTGCTGGCGGCGCGGCTCGAACGTGCGATGCAGCGCGGCGACGAGTTCGAGCGCTTCGCGCGAGAGAATCGCGTCATAGCCCGGCTTGATTTCAGCCGTGATTTCCATGCCCTGCGGCAACTGCAACGATGAATGCGAGGACTGCGGGCTTGCCATGTTTTCTCCTTGGTCGGTCAGATTGCAAAGATGCCAATGTTGAAATGCGGTTTGCTATGCGTCGCGTTAGCGGGTGGTAACCGTCATGCGCCAGGGCTGTGGCGCGTGCGGCTGCCGCCGGCGCCGCTGCTGCGGCCGGACGACGCGGGGTTCTTCAGAAAAGCGAGCAGATCGGCCATGCCTCCGCCCACGCCGTGCGGCGTGACGCCCAGTTCTTCGGCTGGGGCGTTTTGCCGGTTGAGCCAGAAAGTGGTGAAGCCGAACCACGTCGCGCCCGCCACGTCCCAACCGTTCGACGACACGAAGACGATCTCGCGCGGCTGCGCGTCAAAGGCTTGCGTGCCGAGCGCGTAAGCGGCGGGCGAGGGTTTGTAGGCGCGCACGGTGTCGACGGATAGAACGCGGTCGAACAGGCGCGTCATGCCGGCGCTCTTCACGGCGATGTCGAGCATTTGCGGATTGCCGTTCGAGAGAATCGCGAGGCGTGGACGTGGGGCGGATTCGCCACCCGCGCGCGCTGCCGGGTCAGGGGCAGCTTCGCGCAACTGGCGCAGCGCGGGCACGGCATCGGGGAAAGCGGAGAGGCACGCGTATTCGTCCATCAGACGCTTCTCGGCCGCGCGCCCCAGCGAAAGCTGAAGTTTTTTTGCGGCGAAGCGCAACGCGTCGAGCGTGATGTCCCAGAACGGTCGGTAGTGCGCGCCGGCTGCATCCGCGGAATCGGCGAGCGTGCGCAGCTGCGTGTATTCGATCTGTTTTTGCCGCCACAACTGCGAGAGTGCGTCGCCGTGGCCGGGGAACATTTGCTCTGCGGCAGCGATCACCGAATGCACGTCGAAAAGCGTGCCGTAGGCGTCGAAAATCACCGCTTTAGGGGAGAGTGTCGTTGTGGCCGACATTGCCGTGCACTCCTGTCAGAGGTCAGGATGGATTGTATTAGTGACACAGGGCGCTAAAAAAGAGCCTAAACATCACTTGATCTTTTACTTTCATCCACCTAATCTGACGCGCACCGGCCACTTTCCCGCCTAAACGCGGCGCCCATCGCTCATGGACCGTTTCAAGCAGATCGAAACTTTCGTGACCGTCGCGGCCAAAGGCAGCCTGTCCGCCGCGGCTTCGGCCGAAGGCGTCGCGCCCGCCATCATCGGACGGCGCATCGACGCGCTCGAAGAACGTCTCGGCGTCAAGCTGCTGGTGCGCACCACGCGCAAGATCACGCTGACCTTCGAAGGTTCGGCCTTCCTGGAGGATTGCCAGCGCATCATTCACGACATGCAGAACGCCGAAGCCAGTGTGTCGGCGGGGGGTGTCAAGGCGAGTGGCCACTTGCGGCTGTCCGCGCCGGCGGGCTTCGGCCGGCGGCACGTCGCGCCGCTGGTGCCGGCGTTCACGGTCGCGCATCCGGACGTGTCGATCACGCTCGACCTGTCCGACCGCCTCGTCGATCTGGTCAACGAGGGTTTCGACTGCGCGGTGCGTCTCGGCGAGTTGCCGGATTCGTCGCTGGTGTCGCTCAAGCTCGGCGAGAACCGCCGTGTCTGCGTGGCGTCGCCGTCGTATCTGAGCCGGCGCGGCGCGCCGCACAGCCTCGCCGATCTCGCGCATCACAACTGTCTCGCGCTCGGCGCGAGCGCTAATCAGCAACGTGGCTGGATGTTCCAGCAGGGCGACAAAGTCGTGTCGATCAAGGTGTCCGGCACGATGGAATGCTCCGACGGCGCGGTGCTGCATGAATGGTGTCTCGAAGGCTACGGACTCGCGTGGCGCTCGTGGTGGGAAGTCGGCACGGACATCGCGGCCGGACGGCTCGTCAGCGTGCTCGACGAATTCGCCGCGCCGCCCATCGGCATTCACGCGGTGTTTCCGCAGCGCCGTCATTTGCCGCTGCGGGTGCGATTGTTTCTGGATTTTCTCAAGCATACGTATGGGCACCCTGACTACTGGGGTTGAATGCGGAGGCGAGGCGCGCAGCTGATGGCATCGCCGCGAACAAGGGGTTTCCGATATGCGGACAGACCCTCAACGGATTCATGCGCTCAATTCCGCGACCTACAATCGATTCAAGCGGCTTGCAAGCCGAGCCTCGTTGGACGCTCACGCCGCGCTCTGCGCAGCCGGCGACGGATGGCATCATGTTCAGGCACATCCTGGTTCCGACCGACGGTTCCGACCTGTCACGCAAGGCAATCGACGGCGCCATCGATCTCGCGCAAGCCGTCAACGCCCACGTGACCGCCTACGCGTGTCTGCCGCAATACCCGTACTCGCCGTTCTCCGACGTCGTGGTCGAACCGCCTTCGGAATTCCTGCAGCGCAGCGAGCGTGAAGCGCGCGTGCATCTGCGCGAAGTGGAGATGGCGGCGCGCCGCGTCGGCGTCACGGTCGACAGCCGGACCAGCGTGCACCCGGCGCCATATCTCGGCATCATCGAAGCAGCGGAGCAGGGCGGCTGCGATGTGATCTTCATGGCGTCGCATGGCCGTCGCGGTCTGGGCAGTCTGCTGATCGGCAGCGAAACGCAGCGGGTGCTCACGCATACAAAGATTCCGGTGATCGTGTATCGCTGAAATCGCGAGCGAAAAAAAACGCGCCGGCGGTGAGGCCGGCGCGCGCTGTGTTCGCCGCACAATTCGTTGTGCTGGCTTTCTCTCCACTGCTGCTGCGAGCTCTCCCAAGTTCCTCTGCGAGACTTCAGCTGTCGAGTGCGGTTCGATTCCCGCCCCGACAGCCTTGCTCCTCCCTGTGACGGCGGCTCTTTGACGGAGCCGTTTAGACCGTCTATCTGCCTTGTTCCAGCGATCAGACCGCGCGGTTGCTTACGCGACCTTCTTGTCGAAGAACTGTTCGTCTTCCGTCGAGCCGTGCAGCGCGGTCGTCGAAGCCTCGCGTTCGACCGTTTGCGTCACCGCGTCGAAGTAGCCGGTGCCGACTTCGCGTTGATGTTTCACCGCGGTGAAGCCCTTTTCGGCCGCGGCGAATTCAGCCTGCTGCATTTCGACGAAGGCCGTCATCTGGTTGCGGGCATAGCCGTGCGCGAGGTTGAACATCGAGTAGTTCAGCGCATGGAAGCCGGCCAGCGTGATGAACTGGAACTTGTAGCCCATCGCGCCGAGTTCGCGCTGGAACTTGGCGATGGTCGCGTCGTCCAGGTTCTTCTTCCAGTTGAACGACGGCGAGCAGTTGTACGACAGCAGCTGATCCGGGTACTCCTTGTGGATCGCGTCGGCGAATTTCTTCGCAAACTCGAGGTCCGGCTTGCCGGTTTCGCACCAGATCATGTCGGCGTACGGCGCGTAGGCGAGGCCACGCGAGATTGCCTGCTCGAGACCCGGCTTGGTGCGGTAGAAACCTTCCACCGTGCGCTCGCCCGTCAGGAAGGGCTTGTCGTTTTCGTCGATGTCCGACGTGATCAGGTCGGCGGCTTCCGCGTCGGTGCGCGCCAGCAGCACGGTCGGCGTGCCGGAGACGTCGGCGGCCAGACGCGCGGCCGTCAGCTTGGCGATGTTTTCGCGCGTCGGCACGAGCACCTTGCCGCCCATGTGACCGCACTTCTTCACCGAAGCCAGTTGATCTTCGAAGTGCACGCCCGCGGCGCCCGCTTCGATCATCGCCTTCATCAGTTCGAACGCGTTCAGCACGCCGCCGAAGCCGGCTTCCGCATCCGCCACGATCGGCTGGAAGTAGTCCACGTAGCCCTCGTCGCCCGGGTTCTTGCCTTCCGACCACTGGATCTGGTCGGCGCGCGTCAACGTGTTGTTGATGCGCTTCACGACGAGCGGCACCGAGTTCGCCGGATACAGCGACTGGTCCGGGTACATTTCACCGGCGACGTTCGCATCGCCCGCCACTTGCCAGCCCGACAGATAGATCGCCTTGAGGCCGGCCTTGACCTGCTGCATGGCCTGGTTGCCGGTCAGCGCGCCGAGCGAGTTGACGAACGGCTCGTTGTTCACGCTTTCCCAGAGCTTTTCCGCACCGCGCTTGGCGAGCGTGTGCTCGACTTGCACCGAACCGCGCAGGCGGATCACGTCTTCCGCCGTGTAAGTGCGCTTCACGCCTTTCCAGCGCGGATCGGTTTCCCATTGCTGTTGGAGTTGCTTGACTTGTTCTTGACGGGACATGGTGTGCTCCTTGGTTGCCTGTATGGATGGGTGACTCTTTTCTTCGTCGAAGCGGCCAGCCGGTTGAGGCGTTTCGTTTCGTGAAGTCTTGTATAAGAGTCTAGGCAAATCAATGATCGCGCAACAGCCGCCCGAACAGCCTTTTTGAATATTTATTTATGTTTAAAATCAATTAATTACGTTGCTTGTTTCACATTAAGAAACGATTTTTCCCATGTTGCAATAGGTCGTCTTGTGCCGTGCAGCACGATTTTTTACGACGCAAAAAAATTTTCCACATCGTGAAATTTGGGGCGCGCCGACTGAAGGGCGAAAAAAAACCGGCGCAAGAGCACCGGTTTTTTCCGACTGACGAACGGCGCGAGGCCGTTCGGGTCTTTCAAGCTGACTGCTGACAGTACTGCATAGGCGCTGCAACGGACCGAAGGCCCTGAAGCAGAGTACGCCCGTCTCAGTACTTAGCTGCCGCGACGCGCCGTACGCGGGCCGTCGCTGCGGCGTGCGCCGTAGCCGCCGTCGCGCGAGCCGCCGTAGCCTTCGCGCGAACCGCCGCCGAAGCCGCCGTCACGCGAACCGCCGCCAGCCGACTTGCCGGCCCAGCTGCTGCCATTGCCGCTGCCGCTGCGCGCACCGCCGCTACCAGCCGGCTTGCCCGAACCGCTGCCAAAGCGACGGCCACCGCCGTTGCCGCCGCCCGGACGGCCGCGGCCGCCAAAGCCAGGACGGCCGTTACCCGACGGAGCCGACTTGCGCGGCTCGAAGCCTTCGACGACATTGACCGGCAGCGGAGTACGCACGAAACGCTCGATGCGCTTCAACGCGCCTTGCTCGGCGTGATGCACGAGGCTCACCGCGATACCCGAGCGGCCAGCACGGCCGGTACGGCCGATGCGGTGCACGTAATCTTCGGCGAACTTCGGCAGGTCGTAGTTGAACACGTGCGTGATGCCCGGAATGTCGATACCGCGAGCGGCGACGTCCGTTGCCACCAGCACGCGCACACGGCGCTCGCGCAGCGCACGGATCGTGCGGTTACGCGCGCCTTGCGGCAGATCGCCGTGCAGGGCGGCCGATTCGAAACCGGCGTCGGCCAGACGGCCTGCCAGTTGGTCCGCGTCCATCTTGGTTGCCGTGAAGACGATCGCCTGGTCGAGGCCTTCGTCGCGCAGCAGATGGTCGAGCAGACGATCCTTGTGATCGCGGTCATCCACGTAATGGACGGTTTGCGCGATGTTGGTGCGCTGTTCCAGACGCTGAACGATCTCGATGCGTTCCGGATCCTTCAGCAGGCGGCCCGTCAGCGAGGTGATCTTGCCGTCGAGCGTGGCCGAGAACAGCATGGTTTGACGCGTAGCCGGCGTAGCGGCGACGATCGTCTCGATGTCTTCGATGAAGCCCATGTCGAGCATGCGGTCGGCTTCGTCGAGCACGAGGATCTGCAGTTGCGACAGATCGATGCGGCCGCGTTCCAGGTGGTCGATCAAACGGCCCGGCGTGGCGACCAGGATTTCCGGGTTCTTGGCCAGCAGCATCAGCTGTTGACCATAAGCGACGCCGCCCAGAATGCTGACGGTGCGCAGACGCTTGAGGTGCTTGCCGTACGTGGCAGCGGCGGTAGTGACCTGCATGGCGAGTTCGCGGGTCGGCGTCAGAACCAGCATGGTCGGACGGGCAACCGGTTGCGGACGACGCGTGCGGGCACCGTCAGCCGGACGCGGTTCACGCGGCTGGCTGGCTTGTGCTTTTTGCAGCTGCGAGAAACGCTCGATGGCGGGCAGCATGAACGCGGCGGTCTTGCCCGAACCGGTCGGGCTCGAGACCATCAGATCGCGGCCGGCGATGCCAGCCGGGATTGCGCGTTGCTGAACCGGAGTCGGGTTTTGATAGCCAGCGGCGGTCAGCGCGGAGACGACATCCGCGGAGAGACCGAGCGACGCGAACGACGGGCCGGTGGGCGCTGCGGCTTCCGCGGCGACGGCTTCCGGAGCGGCAGCAACGGCTGCGGCTTGTACGGGTGCGTCGGCGAGACCGAGGGCTTGATCGGCGATGGCGTTCAACGGGCTGCTGGGGGTATTGCTCGAAGTCATGAGAATCCTTGGTAAATCCTTGGTACACACGGAATTAAAACGTCGGCGCCAATCGGCATACCCAAGTCGTCGGATTCAGCGAGCAAAGAAGCAGCGAGCAAATCGAAAAACGGGGGCAGCTCGCGACAATGAAGGCGAGCTTTTCGTTAGAAGCTGTATCGGATGCGACATGCCAACACGGCGTGCCGCCAGCCTGGGACATGATCGCCCGTAGGGGGCTAGGCAGGAGGGGACAGGTTCTAAACTGGATTGGAGCTAAACGCTACGAGGCGCTGCGCCGCAAAGGCCGCTAGAAGAAAGCCGGGCAAAGCAGTGAAGCGCAGGCAGCATTGTATAGCCTTTTGTTGCACTGCGCCACTATTAGGAGTTTTCCTGGCGGAAAAAATTGTGCCGGGCGCAGCCCGGGCGGCTCGATGGACGGCTGTATCGGTCGGCCATCGCAGCGCCGCCGTGGCTCAGGCCGCTTCTCAGTAGCCTGGTGCCAGGCGGGAGCGGCCGACTGCAGCCGGCCGCCGTCGATCTGGGAGTCAGGCCGACGCGCCGCTCTTGAGCGATTCGACCAGTTCAACGTATTGCTGCTTCGCGGCGTCCTGCGCGGTGCCTTTGAGCGCGGCCCACGCGTCGTACTTGTACTTGCCGACGATATCCGTGAAGCCGGGTTTGTCGCCCTGAACATCGCCGCGAGTGGCCTGCTTGTAGAGCGCGTAGAGGCGCAGCAGCGTGAGATTGCCCGGACGCTCCGGCAACTGCTGGACGTCTTCATGGGCTTGGGTGAACTGGGTGTCGATGTCGGTCATTGTCGTTGTGCCCGCCGGGCGGGATCGGGATTGAACTCGGCCGACGATCATAACAACTGGATGCCGCCGCGGGGGCCGAGGGCTTATTCCAAACACCGGACGGCGATCTGGCGCAAGACGGACGGTCTCGGGCGCGAGGCGGATTGCTTGGGCGCAAACCGTACCGCGTGCAGACGCAAGCCATATGCCCCTCGCGTGCAGCAAACCGCTTTCGCGCGACGCAACTCACGTGACGCACGGCAAACCGCTTCGCTCGACCCAAGCCACTTTTGACTCAAGGCAAACCATCTTGGCGCATGCCGCGCCACCTGGCGCGGGACAACCCATTTTCGCGTGACCCAAACCGCCTTGGCTCCAGGCAAACCCACCTCGGCGCATTGCCTATCGAGTTGGCGCGGGACAACCGCCTCGGAGCATGGCAATCCAGTTGGCGCGGGACAATCCACCTTCGCGCGACCCAAACCGCCCTCGCTCAAGGCAAACCATTCCGGCGCGACCAAACCATCCTTGGCGCATGCCAAACCACATTTGCGCGCGCCGTGCCGATTACAATACGGTCCATGACTCAAACTGTGCTCCTCGCCCTCGATACCTCGACCGAATTCTGCTCGGTAGCGCTTCTGTCCGCCGCCGGCAACGCTTCCGGCGCGACACCTGAAGAGGCACGCGCCGAACCGCGTCTGTGGGTGCGCCACGAGCAGACCGGCGCGGTTTCCAGCACGCGCCTGCTCCCCGCCATCCGCGAACTTTTCGACGAAGCCGGCCTGTCACTGGCGGACTGCGACGCCATCGCGTTCGGTTCCGGCCCGGGCTCGTTCACCGGGTTGCGCACCGCGACCGGCGTCGCCCAAGGCCTCGCGTTCGGCCTGAATCTGCCGGTCGTGCCGGTCAGTACGCTGCTTGCCTGTGCCGAGAGCGCCCGTCTACGCGATCCGTCGGCGACGCGCGTGCTCGCCGCGCTCGACGCCCGCATGGACGAAATCTATTGGGCCGACTACGCCTGGGACGACGCGCAAGGTGAATGGCGCACGCTGCAGGCGGCTTCGCTCGATGCGCCGGACCGGCTCGTTTTGCCCGACGTCCCGTTCACGCTGGCAGGCAATGCCGCCGCTGCCTTCGGTGCGCGGCTGCCGGCGCTCGCCGCGGCGCGCAGCGTCGATAGCGAAGCGTTGCCGCACGCCGTGCCGCTCGCGCACGCCGCGCTGCGCGCGTTGCGCGCGGGCCGCACGGTGCCCGCCGATCAGGCCGCGCCGGAATATGTGCGCGACAAGGTTGCCCAGACCACCGCCGAGCGGGTCGCCGACAAAGCCGAAAAAGCGGAGAAAGCCGCCAGGGCCGAACAGGCTGCCCGACTCGCGCATGACGCAGCGCAAGGCGAGGGCCGGCAATGAGTGGCGTGCTGCTCGCGGACCGCTATATGTCGCCGATGACTGAAGGCGATCTGGATGAAGTCGCCGCCATCGAAAAAATCGCTTATGAGTTTCCATGGAGCCGGGGCAATTTCGGCGACTCGCTGCGCAACGGCTACTTCGGCGTCTGTCTGCGCCATGTCACGGGCACGCTGATCGGCTATTGCGTGCTGATGCCGGTCGTCGACGAAATGCATCTGCTCAATCTATGCGTGACGCCCGCGGCGCAAGGCGCCGGCGCCGGGCTCGCGCTGCTGCGCGAAGCCGTACGCATTACCCGCGCTGAAAAACTCGAGGGGCTGTTGCTGGAAGTGCGGCCGTCGAATCATCGGGCGATCCGGCTTTATGAGCGCTTCGGCTTTGCTTCGATCGGCCGGCGCAAAAACTATTATCCGGCGCGGCATCGCAGCCGGGAGGACGCCATCGTGATGCGTTTCTCGTTTGCCACGGAGGGCGCAGATGGCGCTGCATGAATCGGTTCTGGAAGAGTTCGGACTCACACCGCTGTGGGTGCGTCGTGGGATGGCAGCGGCGCCGGAGCCGGTTGCTGGACAACCGCAAGCGCAAGCCGCAGCCGAGGTCGGGCAGGGTGCGGGTGCGCATCGTGATGAGGCGCGTGGCGTGGCATCAGCGATGCCGCCGGCTGCTCGCGCGCAGGAAACCTCGCAGCCCGCGATGCGCGCGGCCGGCGTTCAACAAGCCAACGCCGCGCCGGCGCCGGGCGAACGCGGCACGTCTGGCCGTCAGGATCAGGCATCGCCCGTAGCCGGCGCACGCGACCGGTTCGCTGATCGCCAGTTGGCGGCAGAGAGGCGCTCAGACGAGTCGCCGCGTTCCGAGCTGAACGGTGAACAGGCTGAAGGTCAAAGGCAGCCTTCACAAGGCCCAACGCGCGTCCCAACGCAAGGCCCAGCGCAACCACCGACGCAAGCCCGGATGCAAGCCTCGGTCGAGGCAAACGAGCCGCAGACACCGCAGTCATCGCGTCCCCAGCAACCCCGCAGCCCCGAGCCGCCGACATTCGACGCGCCACCCAGCGACGATTTCGCATGGTTCGACGATCTGCCGACTCAAGCACCCGCAGACGCACGCCTCGAAGCCCCCGCACCGCCGGCAATCCACACGCTCGACTGGGACGCACTGAGCGAGCGCGTCGCCGCCTGCCAGCTTTGCCGTCTGTGCGAGAAGCGCACGAACACCGTATTCGGCGTCGGCGATCGCGGCGCCGACTGGATGCTGATCGGCGAAGCGCCGGGCGAGAATGAGGATCGTCTGGGCGAGCCGTTCGTCGGCCAGGCCGGCAAGCTGCTGGACAACATGCTGCGTTCGCTGACGCTCGCGCGCGACACCAACGTCTATATCGCCAACGTGATCAAATGCCGGCCGCCCGGCAACCGCAATCCCGAACCGGACGAAGTCGCGCGTTGCGAGCCATATCTGCAACGTCAGGTCGCGCTGGTCAAGCCGAAGCTGATCGTCGCGCTCGGCCGCTTCGCGGCGCAGAGTTTGCTGAAGACCGAGGCGAGCATTTCGTCGCTGCGCGGCCGCGTGCACGAATACGAAGGCGTGCCCGTGATCGTCACCTATCACCCGGCGTATCTGTTGCGCAGCCTGCCCGATAAGGCGAAGGCCTGGGCCGACCTGTGCCTCGCCCGCGACACGTGGCGGGCGGCGGGCGGTGCGCCGTCGAACGCGCCGAAGTGACGGCCGGGGAGGGTCCGGCGGCCGGTTCCGCCGCGGCGCCCGGCATCGATGCCGCGAGCCGCGCTACGCTGCTCGATACCTTGCACGACGCTGCCGTGCGCGATCTCGCGTGGCTGCTGCTGAGCGCCGATCTGTTGCGTCCGCAACCACCGGTCGGCGCGCTGGCAAATCCCTTCGACACGCCTCAGGAAGCGCGGGCGACCTGTGACTGGCTGCGCGCGCTGGACGCCGCGCCCGAAGCCCTGCATCAGGAACTCGCGGCGACGCGCATCACGCGCCTCGGCCGCTATGCTGAGCGGCTGCTCGGCTGGTTCCTGCAACAGGGTCCGGCGGCGCGGCTGGTGGCCGCAGGCGTGCCGTTACGGCGAGCGGGCGTCACGCTCGGCGAATGTGATTTTCTGGTGCGGACGCGACAGGGCGCGCGGCTGCATTGGGAGCTGGCCGTGAAGTGCTACTTGCACGCCGGCGAAGGGCGCGCGCAGTTACCCGCTCGGTTATCCGACTACGTCGGCCCGAATTTAAAAGACCGCTTCGACCTCAAGCTGGCGCATGTGCTGAATCATCAGTTGCCGTTGAGCGCGCGCGAGGAGTTTGCTTCGGTCGGCTACGCGGGTCCGTGGACGCCGCAGATGTTCATCAAAGGCTGGCTGTTTTACCGGGATGGCGAGACGCCGCTCGATCCGGTCGAGCTCGATCCGGCGCATGGCCGCGGCTGGTGGGTGACGCGCAGTGACTGGCCGGCGTTCGCGGCGGCGCATGCGCAGAAATGGCGGACATTGCCTCGGCTGGAGTGGCTAGCGCCGCGACGCCATACGTCTCTTGAAGTGCAGACCGCGGGACTCGCGTTCGTCGATGCGGAAACGCTCGCCGGGCAAACGTCGCGTCAGCATGGACCGTCGATGGTCGCCGCGTTCACCGAGGACAGCGTGGGCAACCTAGTGGAACGTTCGCGCGGCTTTATCGTGCCGGACGAGTGGCCGGAGTTGGCGCAAAGCTACGCGCAGCAGTAGCGGTGGGTGAACGGGAAAGAGGCGGGCCAGGGCCAGAGGCGATGAAAAGGCCAAGGCCAACGCGCAGGCTCGACGAACGTAGCCTGTCGGCTGAGACGCACAAAACCCTCTCCAGCATCGATAAAAGTACGCACTAGGGCCGGGCAACGCCGCGGGCCCGCTACTACGCGCAAGCGCCGCACAAACATCGGCCAAGCCCCTTGGACTAGGCGAACGCAGCCAGACCACTACTACGCCCAGCCGCGCTCACCACCACCGATAAAAATGATGCACCGGCCCCACGCCGCCGCCGACGTCCAGCCGATCGCTCGCCTGCAGCGCGCCGGTCAAATACAGCTTCGCATCGGCGACCGCGCTCGCCAGATCCCCACGCTGCGGAATCAGCGCCGCAATCGCCGACGACAGCGTGCAGCCTGTCCCATGCGTATTCTTCACCGGCACCCGCGGCCCGCCTAAACGAAGCGTGCCGCTGTCCTGCACGAGCCAGTCCGGACTATCCGTCGCGCTCAAATGGCCCCCCTTCATCAGCACCGCGCGTGCGCCGAGCGCGCGCAGCGCTTCGCCTTGCTCGACCATGCCGGCTTCATCGGTCGTGGCTTGCACGCCGAGCAACGCGGCCGCTTCCGGCAGATTGGGCGTCAGCAGATCGGCGAGCGGCAGCAATTCGTCGCGCACCGCAGCGACCGCGTCCGGCAGCAGCAACGCGTGGTTGCTCTTCGAAATCATCACCGTGTCGAGCACGATGTGCTTCGGCTTGTGCCGGCGCAGCGCGTCAGCGACCGCGCGCGCGATCGGCGCGTTCGCCAGCATGCCGATCTTCACGGCGTCGATGCGGATGTCGTCGAACACCGTGTCGAGTTGTGCGGTAATGAAGCCGGGGTCCGGCGCGTGAATCGCGGTGACGCCGCGCGTGTTCTGCGCCGTGAGCGCGGTAATCACGCTCGCGCCGTACGCGCCGAGCGCCGAGAAAGCCTTGAGGTCGGCCTGAATGCCGGCGCCGCCGCCGGAATCGGAACCGGCGATCGTCAGCACATTGGGAATCGGTTGAGTCATGGCAAAGCGAGGAAGGAGGAAGGCGCGGGCCGCGACATGAGCGCACAGCCCGCCGCGGATCAGTGCTTGACTTCGCCGATCAGCGCGACCGAGTCGAACGCGCGCTGGTTGGCCTGGTGGCGCCGCATCACGAACCACATCATCACGCAGACGAAGGTCCCGAACAGCACGATCACCGCCGTGACCGGCACATCGAGCCACACCAGCACGGCATAGAGGCACAGCATCACGAGCACGGAGAGGTTTTCGTTGAAGTTCTGCACGGCGATCGAGTGACCGGCCGACAGCAGCACGTGCCCGCGATGCTGCAGCAGCGCGTTCATCGGCACGACAAAAAAGCCCGACAGGCCGCCGACGATCATCAGGAAAATGTACGCGACGATCAGATAGCCCGGCACATGCAAGCGGCCGAAATAGATGCCCCAATGCGCGGGGAACAGGTCGCGCGTGTAGAACGCCATCAGCATCACGGCAATGCCCATCATGATGCCGACCGGCAATACCGAGAGCGACTTCTTCAGCGGCACGCGCGAGGCTGCGAAAATCGCGCCGGCCGCCACGCCCACGGCCACCACCGCCTGCAGAATGGCCGCTTCGGAGAGCGACATGTTCAGCGACACTTCGGCCCACTTCAGCACGATGAATTGCAGCGTTGCGCCCGCGCCCCAGAAGAGCGTGGTGACGGCAAGCGAAATCTGGCCGAGCTTGTCGCGCCACAGCACGAGGAAACAGTCGGCGAAATCGGTGACGAGTTTGATCGGGCCGCGTTCCTGTTTCGGATAGCGCGCGCCGGTGTCGGGAATGCGCAGATTGAACAGCGCGGCGACCACGTAGATGGCCATGATGACCAGCATCGCGGCTTCGGCGGGCGTGTTGACCGAGGGAATGTGGTGCCGCAGGATCGGCGCGGCAATGTGCGGGCTGATGAGCGCGCCGCCTAGCACAGTGCCGAGAATGATCGAGCCCACAGTGGTGCCTTCGATCCAGCCGTTCGCGGCGACCAGCCGGTCAGGCGGCAGCAGCTCGGTGAGAATGCCGTATTTGGCGGGCGAGTAGGCCGCCGCGCCGAAGCCGACGATCCCATACGCGAGCAGCGGATGCGCGCCCACCAGCATCGTGATGCAACCGAGCACCTTGATGGTGTTGGTGATGAACATCACGCGTCCTTTCGGACGGGAGTCGGCGAAGGCGCCCACGAAGGCGGCGAGAACGACGTACGACAGCACAAAGAACAGCTTGAGCAGCGGCGTCATCCAGTTCGGGGCGTGAAGATCTTTCAGCAGTGCGATAGCAGCGATCAGAAGCGCATTGTCGGCCAGCGACGAAAAAAACTGCGCGGCCATGATGGTGTAAAAACCTTTTTTCATCTGATGCGATGCTGTCCTCGCTGCGGTCTGTCCGCCCCGGCCGCTGGTTGAGCGTCCGGGCTTATGCCGTTCGTCGAAATGGGTTGTGCGCACGGCTTTATATCATGAAAATAGATGGATTCGGACTAGCAGAATCCTTGATCGCACCGCCCAGCGGGCTACGGAGCGCTGAAAACGCCCTGTAAGCCGCTGATTCGCAAGCGTCTTTACGAAAATATCCCATGCCGCGCCCGCTCTCAGCCACGATTCATACCTCCGCTCTCGCCAATAATCTCGCCGTTGCCCGGCGCTACGCGCCGAAATCGAAAATCTGGGCCGTCGTCAAGGCCAACGCCTACGGGCACGGCCTTGCACGCGTTTTTCCGGGCCTGCGCGCAACCGACGGCTTTGGGTTGCTGGACCTCGAAGAAGCCGTGAAGTTGCGTGAATTGGGCTGGGCCGGCCCGATTCTTTTGCTCGAAGGCTTCTTTCGTCCGACCGATATCGACGTGATCGACCGCTACAGCCTGACCACCGCGCTGCATTCGGACGAACAGTTGCGCATGCTCGAAATGGCGCGTCTGTCCAAACCGGTCAATATCCAGTTGAAGATGAACACCGGCATGAATCGCCTCGGTTACACGCCGGAGAAGTTCCGCGCCGCGTGGGAACGGGCGCGCGCTGCCCAAGGCGTCGGCCAGATCACGTTGATGACCCATTTCTCGGACGCCGACGGCGATCGCGGCGTGGACTATCAGGTGCAGGCGTTCGAGCGCGGCGCGCAAGGCATTGCCGGCGCGCGCAGCCTCGCCAACTCGGCGGCCACGTTGTGGCATCCGGCCACGCACTTCGACTGGGTGCGACCGGGCATCATCATGTACGGCGCGTCGCCGTCCGGCGTCACGGCGGCGATCGAAGGCACCGGCCTGCAGCCCGCCATGACGCTCGCCTCGGAACTGATCGCCGTGCAGACGCTCAGCGAAGGTCATACGGTCGGCTACGGGTCGTCGTTCAAGGCGCGCGGGTCGATGCGCATCGGCGTGGTGGCGTGCGGCTATGCGGACGGCTATCCGCGTGTCGCGCCGGAGGGCACGCCGGTGATCGTCGACGGCGTGCGCACGCGGGTCGTCGGGCGCGTCTCGATGGACATGCTCACCGTCGACCTGACGCCGGTGCCGACCGCCAACGTCGGCTCGCGCGTCGAACTGTGGGGTACCTCGCTGCCGATCGATGACGTCGCGCAGGCGTGCGGCACCATCGGCTATGAGCTGATGTGCGCCGTGGCGCCGCGCGTACCGGTGCGGGCGGAGTAAAGGCCCGCAACCGAGGCACGCAACCCGGGCGCGCGCCAGGCCCCGCAGCAAGCGTTTCAATCCAAAGAACAGCAACACAGGCAATAACGCGTGGCAAAACCCAAAACGTTGTACATCTGCAGTGAATGCGGCGGGCAATCGCCGAAATGGGCCGGCCAGTGCCCCTCGTGCAATGCGTGGAACACGCTGGTCGAGTCGGTGGCGGAAGCGCCGTCCACGCACCGTTTCCAGGCGCTCGCGAAGAGCGCGCCGGTGCGCCGTCTCGCCGATATCGAGGCATCCGATGTGCCGCGCTTTTCCACCGGGGTGAGCGAGTTCGACCGCGTGCTCGGCGGCGGTCTCGTGCCGGGCGGCGTGGTGCTGATCGGCGGCGATCCGGGCATCGGCAAATCGACGCTGCTGCTGCAATCGCTCGCGGAAATCGCTGCCGACAAACGCGCGCTTTATATCAGCGGCGAAGAGTCGGCTGCGCAAATTGCGTTGCGCGCGCAACGGCTTTCGTTGCTGGAGCCGGGTTCGAAGGCAAGCGAGCTGCAATTGCTGGCGGAAATCCAGCTCGAAAAAATCCAGGCGACGATCTCCGAGCAGCGGCCCGATGTCGCGGTGATCGACTCGATCCAAACGGTCTATTCCGACGCGCTGACTTCAGCGCCGGGTTCGGTCGCCCAGGTGCGCGAATGCGCGGCGCAACTCACGCGCATTGCCAAGCAGTCGGGCACCACCATCATCATGGTCGGCCACGTGACCAAGGAAGGCGCGCTGGCCGGGCCGCGCGTGCTCGAACACATCGTCGACACGGTGTTGTACTTCGAGGGCGACACGCATTCCTCGTATCGTCTGGTGCGCGCGATCAAGAACCGCTTCGGCGCGGTCAACGAACTCGGCGTGTTCGCCATGACCGAGCGCGGCTTGCGCGGCGTGGCCAATCCGTCGGCGCTGTTTCTGTCGCAGCACGAGCAGTCGGTGCCAGGCTCATGCGTGCTGGTGACGCAGGAGGGCACGCGGCCGCTGCTGGTCGAAGTGCAGGCCCTCGTGGACTCGGCCAACGCGCCGAATCCGCGCCGTCTTGCGGTCGGCCTGGAGCAGAACCGGCTCGCGATGCTGCTGGCGGTGCTGCACCGGCATGCCGGCATTGCGTGTTTCGATCAGGACGTGTTCCTGAACGCGGTGGGCGGCGTGAAGATCACCGAGCCCGCCGCCGACCTGGCCGTGCTGCTCGCGATTCATTCGTCCATGCGCAACAAGCCGCTGCCCAAGGGGCTGGTGGTGTTCGGGGAAGTGGGCCTCGCCGGCGAGATCCGGCCGTCGCCGCGCGGTCAGGAGCGCCTGAAGGAAGCCGCCAAGCTGGGCTTTTCGGTTGCGGTGATTCCCAAGGCCAATGCGCCGAAACAGCCGATCGAAGGCTTACAGGTCGTTGCGGTCGAGCGGATCGAACAGGCCATCGACCGGGTCCGCACGCTTGAATAGACGGGGTTCGGGCGTCCTGGCGGCGCCCGACGTTCCGTAATGGGCGGTAAATATCCCCATATTGGCTGTAACCTACCCGACATTCCTTTTTCCTAAGCTGCAAGGGTTTGCATCCCTTCTGATGCCCGAAAAAGGATCGCGCCTTGAAACAGTCACATGAAACCGGAGCCGAACGGCCGATACAGGTGCGCGGCTGCCGCGTCTCCGCGCCTATTCACCAGCCATGGGGCGGCGCTTGCCGGATTGTCGAGTGGATCGACACGGCGGGGCAGATATCCCGGCGCGTGGTGGCGGAAGACGCCACGCCCGCCGAAGTCCGCGCGACGATCAACCGTCATGTGGAAGGCCGCAAGCATGTGCTGTACGACGACGAAAAGACACCGCGTCAGACGTTGCCGCGGCAGACGGTCGCGCGGCGCTAACGGCTCCGGGGCGTGCACTTGCGGGTGCGGGGTTGGTGATCGGTTTTGTGCCCAAGTGGCCGGTCATGTCACTTGAGGCCAATGCCGCAAATGGTCCGACGTGGGCAACTCCGCCAACGCGACGAGTGAGCCCGGTCAGGCTAACGGGAGCAAATGCGCTTCATATCAAACGCCGTTTGCCGATGAGCCCCGGCCGGCCCGCGAAACCAATTCACCCGCGCCCTAGGTGATCAACCTGTCTTTCTCGTCTGCACCGTCCGCGCCCGCCGTCTCGTAAGCCTGCGGATTGAACAGCGGATGACGCGCGGCTTCCGCCGCCGTCAGCACCGGCGACACACAGCAGTCGAGCGGCTCCAGCAGCAAAACCCATTCTTCCAGCGGACGCTTGCCGATCACATCGGCGAGTTCTTGCGTGAGCGCGGCGGCGTCCGGGCCGCCGATCGCCTGGCCGAGACTCCAATGGCGCGTGGCCCACTCGGGCCGGTCGAGCGCCATGCAGAGCGTTTCCCAGAACTTCAGTTCAAGTGCGCCGACCGCGAGCCAGCGGTTATCGAGCGTGCGGTACAGGTTGTAGCAGGGCACGCCGCCATTCAGCAGCCCGGCGCCGACGCCGGGCGCCACGCCATCATTGGCGAGCGATACCTGAGCCACCACGTTGTGCGCGTAAGTGACATGTGTCATGGAGACATCGACGAAGCGGCCCTCGCCGCCGCGCGAAACATGCCACAGCGCCGCGAGGATCTGCGTGACCGCGCTCAGCGCGCCGCCGAGCAGGTCGGCAATCTGGAAATTCGGCAGGATGGGCGCGCCGTCACGGCCCGCCAGTTGATCGAGCACGCCGGCGTAGCCGATGTAGTTCAGATCGTGTCCCGCATGGTCGACGAATGGACCGCTCGCGCCGTATCCGCTGATTGCGCAGTAAACCAGCCGCGGATTGAGCGCGTGCAGCGTTTCGTAGCCGAGGCCCAGCCGCTCCATCACGCCGGGCCGGAAACTCTCGATCAGCACGTCCGCTTCGGCGGCAAGCGCGCACAGCACGTTGCGTCCCGCTTCGGACTTGAGGTCGAGGCGCGTCTCGCGCTTGCCGCGATTCACCAGCCGGTAAAACGCGCCGGGCCGCCCGGCCACGCGATCGCTCGACGATTGCATCATCGTGCGGGTGGGGTCGCCCGCGCCGGGGGCTTCGATCTTCAGCACGTCGGCGCCCAGTTCGGCAAGCCGCAAGGCGGCGACCGGGCCCGGCAGCAGGCGCGTGAGGTCGAGCACGCGCAGACCCTGTAGCGCGGGCGGCGCGGAGGCGGTCGGCGAAGCGGCCGAGCCCGATGCGGGTGAAGTGGCCGAAGACTTGGACCGTGAAGTAGCCGAAGATGCGGCCCGTGAAGTGCCCGAGGATGCGGCCGAAGGGGTACCCGAAGATGCGGCAGCCGAACCCCCGGCCGAAGCAGCCGCCGGAGACGCGGCCGAAGCCGTCGCCGACGGGTTAGCAGACGACCCGGCCGAACCCGTCGCCAATGACCCAGCCGACGCCCCTGGCATTGAAACCGATGATGTCGTGGATGACAAAGCCAAGCTCCCGTCGATGCCGGCGCGGACCTGCAACAGCGTGCCGCTAGCCGATTTGTTCGAGTTCCTCGTGAGTCTCGAGCCATTCGGCTTCGAGCGCTTCGAGGCGCGCGTTCACATCTGCCTGACGGCGAATCGCCTCCGTCAGTTTGCTTTTCTGCTCGGGCTCATAACTCGCCGGATCGACGACGAACGCATCGAGCGTCGCCTTCTCCGCGTTGAGCGCGTCCATTTCCTTCTCGATCTTCGAGATCCGGCTTTGCAGCGGTTTTTTCAGATGCGCAAGCTTCTGACGCGTTTCCGCCTCGAGGCGCCGCTGTTCCTTGCGGTTCACGCCGTTGTCCGCGCCATCACCGCCATTCGCGCCGCTCGACGCCGCGCCCGCCTTGAGCGCCGCGCGTTGCTCAGCCGCATGCTGGAGCAGCCAGTCGCGATAGTCGTCGAGGTCGCCATCGAATTCCTGCAGTCGATGTTTCGCGACCAGCATGAATTGATCCGTGGTGGCGCGCAGTAGATGCCGGTCGTGCGACACCAGAATCAGCGTGCCCTCGAACTGCGCGAGCGCCATGGTCAGCGCGTGACGCGTTTCGAGGTCCAGGTGGTTGGTCGGTTCGTCGAGAAGCAGCAGGTTCGGCTTTTGCCAGATGATCAGCGCGAGCGCGAGGCGGGCCTTTTCTCCGCCGGAGAAGGGTGCGATTTTCGACGTCGCCATCTCGCCGGAAAAATTGAAGCTGC
The DNA here is from genome assembly GCF_000020125.1 of Paraburkholderia phytofirmans PsJN. NCBI lineage: Bacteria > Pseudomonadati > Pseudomonadota > Betaproteobacteria > Burkholderiales > Burkholderiaceae > Paraburkholderia > Paraburkholderia phytofirmans. The sequence continues at coordinate 2,791,247 of NC_010681.1, read as the reverse complement.
CGAGGAAGTCGCGCAATTCCTGCTCGCGCGTGTCCGGTGCGAGACGCGCGAGGTGCTGCAACGGGGTGTCGTCCGGACGCAGTGTTTCGAGCTGATGCTGCGCGAAGTAGCCGATCCGCAGCCCCTTGCCTTCGCGCACATGGCCGCCGAGCGCCTCGAGCGTGCCGGCAAGCGTCTTGATCAGCGTGGACTTGCCTTGGCCGTTCGCGCCGAGCAGCCCGATGCGCTGACCGTTCTGGATCGACAGCATGACGTGATCGACGATCGGAATCTCGACAACGGGTTCGCCCTCGCTACGGTAACCGCAGCGCACGTCTTCCATCACCATCATCGGGTTCGGTGCGGAATCGGGCGTGCGGAATTCGAACGTGAATGGCGAGGACGCGTGCGCCGGCGCGATCAGTTCCATCTTTTCCAACGCCTTGACGCGGCTCTGCGCCTGGCGCGCTTTGGTGGCCTGTGCCTTGAAGCGGTTGATGTAGCTCTGCAAATGCTCGACCGTGCGCTGCTGTTTCTCGTACGCGCTTTGCTGCAGCGCGATCTGCTGCGCGCGCAGCACTTCGAATTGCGAGTAGTTGCCGCCGTAGCGTTTGATCTGCTGCTGCTCCAGATGCAGCGTGACATTGCAGACCGAATCGAGAAATTCGCGGTCGTGCGAGATCACGATCAGCGTGCCGGGGTAGCGGGCCAGCCAGTCTTCCAGCCAGACGATCGCGTCGAGATCCAGGTGGTTGGTCGGTTCGTCGAGCAGCAGCAGATCGGAGCGGCACATCAGCGCCTGCGCCAGATTCAACCGCATGCGCCAGCCGCCCGAGAAGCTGCTGACCGGCTCGCGGGTCTGGTCGAGCGTGAAGCCGAGGCCGAGCAGCAGGGCTTCGGCGCGCGCGGGCGCGGTGTAGCCGTCGGCGTCGGCGAACGCGGCGTGCGCTTCGCCTTCAGCCGCGCCGTCGTGCGCGGCGGAGGCGGCGGCAATCGCCGCTTCGATCACGCGCAAGGCGGCGTCGCCGTCCAGCGTGTAGGCGAGGGCGGTTTTGTCCGCGGCGGGCGTTTCCTGCGCGACGTGGGCGATCTGCCAGTTCGGCGGGATCGAAAAATCGCCGCCGTCCGCGTGCAATTCGCCGAGCAGCACGGCGAACAGCGTCGACTTGCCCGCGCCGTTCGCCCCCACCAGCCCGGCCTTCTCGCCGGGGTTGAGGGTGAACGTGGTGTTGTCGAAGAGCGGCTTGGTGCCGCGCGCGAGACTGAACTGGTTAAAGCGGATCACGAAGAGGCCGGCCGAAGAAAACCTCTATTTTAGACTGCCGGGACTGACACCGGGCGCTCAACGGGCATCGGCCATTCGGCCGACTGTACCGCCGAGGCTTTTGGCATAGACTGACGGCTTTCACGGGGGAGCACATGACATCGATTTATTCGTTTTCGGCACACACGTTGGCCGGCGAGGAAGTCAGCCTTGGGCAGTATGAAGGCAAGGTTCTGCTGATCGTCAACACGGCGAGCGAATGCGGGTTCACGCCGCAGTACGCGGGCTTGCAGAAGCTGTACGACACCTACGCCGCACGCGGGCTGACGGTGCTCGGGTTTCCCTGCAACCAGTTCGGCAAACAGGAGCCGGGCGACGCCGCGCAGATCGGCAGCTTCTGCGAAAAGAACTACGGCGTGACGTTCCCGATGTTCGACAAAGTGGACGTCAACGGTGCGAACGCGCATCCGCTGTTCCGCTATCTGACGGGCGAGGCGCCCGGTCTGCTCGGCCTGGAAGCGATCAAGTGGAACTTCACCAAGTTCCTGATCGGCCGCGACGGCAACGTGGTGAAGCGCTATGCGCCGCTGACGAAGCCCGAGGCGATCACCGAGGACATCGAAAAACTGCTTTAAAGCGGCGGCTGCTAGAGGATCGGCGAGAAGAGACGCGCCACATGCATGAGCACGCGTTTCAAGGCGGTTGCCTTGCGGTATTCGTTGCGGTCGATTTCGCGCGATTCGGCGAAGTCGGCCAGCAGCATTGTTTCGACCTCTTTGGCGAAGCCGCGGTCCACGGTCAGCACCATGATCTCAAAGTTCAGCCGGAACGAGCGGTTGTCGAGATTCGCGCTGCCGATCGCCGCGGCCGCGCTGTCGATCAGTACGACCTTCTGATGCAGAAAACCCGGCTGGTAGCGGAAGATCCGGATTCCCGCGCGTAGCGAGTCGTACGCATACAGTTTCGAGGCGGCGAACACCACGAGGTGATCGCGCCGGCTCGGAATCAGAATGCGCACGTCCACGCCGCGCAGCGCCGCGAGCCGCAAGGCCGAGAACACCGCCTCGTCGGGGATCAGGTAGGGCGAGGTGATCCAGACTCGCTCGCGCGCCGCGTTGATCGCTTCGACGAAGAAGAGCGAGCAGGTCTCCTGCTTGTCCGCCGGACCGCTCGGCACGACGAGACAGTGCATGTTGTGTCCCGCTGCGGACCCGGTGGCCGGGGCGGGCGGCATGTCAAACTCGGGCAACTGCTGCGTGGCCCAGTGCCAGTCTTCCGTGAACACGAACTGGATGCTTGCGACCGCCGGTCCGCGCACCTCGATATGGGTATCGCGCCACGGCGAGAGCGGCGGCTTGCCGCCGAGATATTCCACGCCCACGTTGTGCCCGCCGACAAACGCGCGTTCGCCGTCCACCGAGACGATCTTACGGTGATTGCGGAAGTTCAGTTGCAGACGGTTGACGAAGCGGCGATTGGTGGCGAACGGATGCGTCTCCACGCCGCCCGCGCGCAGCGCCGCCACATAACGGTGCGGCAGATCGAAGCTGCCGATGCTGTCGTACAGGAAGTACACGCGCACGCCTTGTTGCGCTTTCGCGATCAGCGCGTCCTTGAGCATCTCGCCGAGCGCATCGTCGCGCACGATGAAGAACTGCACGATGACGTAGCGGCGCGCGTTCTCGATGGCGTCGAAGATAGCCTCGAAAGTCGCCGCGCCGTTCACCAGCGTGCGCACCGAGTTGCCGGGCAGAAACGGCATGCCGCCGAGGTGCGTGAGCGAATGCACGAGCCGGCCGCCGAGTTCCAGCGTCGGCAGTCCCGCCGACGAAGCGCGCGTGTCCCATTCCGGCGGATGCGCGCGCGTGCGCAGCAGTTCGTTTTCGACGCGGCGTGCGTCCGCGTAGCCGGCAAACTTGCTGCGGCCGAGGAACAGATACGGCACGAGCGTCAGATAAGGCATCGCGACCAGCGACACGGCCCACGCAATCGCACCTTGCGAAGTGCGCGTGTTGAGAATCGCGTGACATGCCGCGGCCACGCCGAGAATATGGCAGAGGGCGACCAGCGTGCCGATGTGAAGCAGGTCGAATTGCATAGGCAGGCGTTGGGTTGGCGAAGCGCTGCTTGGGCTGGCTCGATGAGTGCCGGGCAGCTGACCGCGCTCATCTTACCGAACGTGCGTGCGTTGGGGGTGGGGAATGGTCGAGCTGCGCTCAGACCTGGAGGGCGAGGGCGTGAATACGGCGTGGTCGACGTGGCAACATTTTTTGCGTTTGCCTCGTCGAAAAGGCCCCGAGTTGGCCTTGGGAAGTCTGGTCAAGCTGGGCGCTCGAATGCAGCGCTCGTGAAGGCGGCTTTGCTCGGAAGCGCGAGACGCTTCGATTACGGGCGATTGCGAACGACCGGGAAAGCAGCTTCGCTCCGACGCGGTGCGCGCGGCTTAACAACCTCGCCATGCACACCGCGTCCGGAAGAAGCGACAAGACCTCAAACCGGCAAATCAGCCGCCTGAATCAGGAACACGTTGTCGTCGCCGGCACTGGTCGAAAGCCAGACGAGATCGAGCCCGCCGAATGCCGCTTCCACGTGTTGCCGCTCGTTGCCGATTTCGACGACCAGCACGCCTTCGTCGGTCAGCCAGTTGCGCGCGTCGGCGATGATCCGGCGCACGATGTCCATGCCGTCGACGCCACCGGCCAGCGCCATATTCGGCTCGTGCTTGTATTCGGCCGGCAGATCCTGCATCGACGCCGCGTTCACGTACGGCGGGTTGCTGATGATCACGTCGTAGCGGCGCTCGGCGAGCGGCGCGTACAGATCGCCTTCGAACAGGGCGATGCGGTCATCGAGCTTGTAGTCCGCGACGTTGCGCGCGGCGACTTCCAGCGCGGGCGCGGACAGATCCACGGCGTCGATATCCGCATTCGGGAACGCGTGCGCGGCGAGAATCGCGAGGCACCCGGAACCGGTGCACAACTCCAGCACGGCGCTCACCTGCTCGGGATCTTCCACGTAGGGCTGCAAACCGTCCTGCAGCAATTCGCCGATGAACGAACGCGGCACGATCACGCGCTCGTCCACGTGGAAGCGGAAGCCGTGCATCCAGGCTTCCTGCGTGATGTAGGCAGCCGGCACGCGTTCGGTGGCGCGGCGCTCGATCACGTTCAGCACGGCGTCGATTTCAGCCGCGGTCAGGCGCGCGTCGAGAAACGGGTCCAGCAGATCGAGCGGCAGATGCAGCGTGTGCAGGACCAGATAGACGGCTTCGTCGTAGGCATTGGCCGAGCCGTGGCCGAACGACAGTTCGGCCTGGTTGAAGCGCGACACAGCGAAACGCAGCAGGTCGCGAACGGTGGAAAACGGGAGCGTCATCGCAATAGTCCTTGGTTCAGGCAATCAGTTGTTCGAGCACGCGGCGATACACGTTCTTCAGCGGCTCGATGTGTGCGACTTCGATATGTTCGTCGATCTTGTGGATGCTGGCGTTCAACGGGCCGAACTCGATCACCTGCTTGCAGATGCGCGCGATGAAGCGGCCGTCTGAAGTGCCGCCGGTGGTGGACAGTTCGGTGTTCAGGCCGGTTTCGTCCTTGATGGCTTTGGCGAGCGCGTTCGACAGATCGCCGCGCGGCGTGAGGAACGGCAGCCCGCTCACGGTCCATTGCAGATCGTATTCGAGGCCGTGTTTGTCGAGGATCGCATGCACGCGGGCTTGCAGACCTTCCACCGTGCTCGCCGTCGAGAAGCGGAAGTTGAACATCACGTCCGCATGGCCCGGAATCACGTTGGTCGCGCCGGTGCCGCTGTGAATATTCGACACCTGCCATGTGGTGGGCGGAAAATATTCGTTGCCGTCGTCCCAGCGTTCGGCGACCAGTTCGGCCAGCGCGGGCGCGAGCAGATGCACCGGATTCTTCGCCAGATGCGGATAGGCGATATGGCCTTGTACGCCCTTGACGATCAGCTTGCCCGACATCGAACCGCGCCGGCCGTTCTTCACCATGTCGCCGAACTGCGCGCTCGAAGTCGGCTCGCCGACGATGCAGTAGTCCATGCGCTCGCCGCGTTCCTGCAAGGCTTCGACGACCTTCACGGTGCCGTCGGTGGCGGGGCCTTCTTCGTCGCTCGTGATCAGGAAGGCGATCGTGCCGCGGTGCGCCGGGTGCGCGGCGACGAACTCCTCGCTCGCCACCACGAAGCCCGCGATCGACGCTTTCATGTCCGCCGCGCCGCGGCCGTAAAGTTTGCCGTCGCGATGGGTCGGCTCGAACGGCGCCGAGCGCCATTGTTCGAGCGGGCCGGTCGGCACCACGTCAGTGTGGCCGGCGAACGCGAGCAGCTTCCCCGCAGTGCCGTCGACGCCGCGTTTGACGGCCCACAGGTTGGTCACGCCGTTCGATTCGATGGTCTCGTGCTCGAAGCCGAGTGCGGCGAGGCGCTCGATCAGGAGGCGCTGGCAATGCTGGTCGTCGGGCGTGACGGACGCGCGCGCGATCAGTTGTTCGGTAAGGGCGAGGGTGCCGGACATGGATTCGATACAGCCACTTTGAAATGAAAAAATGCCGGCTGGCGGTTGAACACCGCAGCCGGCAACAGCTTTTTGAGTCACGCGGCCGGGCCGCGTTTTACTACATGGCGCGATGCGTTCGGCGCATGCACTGAGACTCGCGTGGACTGGCCGCGAGCCCCAGTATCCAGCACTGCACGCCAAACCAGGCGAGTCGCGCCCTGCCTGAACAAACAGCTCCGCGCTCAGGCAACAATACTTTTCTCAGGCGAACAGCGCCGTGTACTCGTCCGCGGAAAAACCGAGCGACTTGACGCGCCCGTTGACCACCAGCACCGGCCGCTTGATCACCGACGGCTTGTGAATCATCAACGCGATCGCGCCCGACTGCGTGTCCGCGGCCGCTTTCATGTCGTCGGACAGCGCGCGCCAAGTGGTGCCGCGCCGGTTCAGCAAGGCGTCGAGCTTCACGTCTTTGAGCCAGTCCTGCACGAGCGGTTCGGTCACGCCATGCTTCTTGAAGTCGTGGAACTCGAACTCGACGCCATGTTCTTCCAGCCACACGCGGGCCTTCTTCACGGTGTCGCAGTTCGGGATGCCGTAGACGACGGTTTTGGTGCCGCGCGCCATCAGTCGCCTCGCAGCAGCTCGTTCAGGCCGACCTTCGCGCGCGTCTTGGCGTCGACCTTCTTGACGATCACGGCGCAGTAGAGACTATGCGTGCCATCTTTCGACGGCAGGTTGCCCGCCACCACCACCGAGCCGGCCGGAATGCGGCCATACGTGACTTCGCCGGTTTCGCGGTCGTAAATCTTGGTGCTCTGGCCGAGGTACACGCCCATCGAGATCACCGAGTTTTCTTCGACGATCACGCCTTCCACCACTTCCGAACGCGCGCCGATAAAGCAGTTGTCTTCGATGATGACCGGGTTCGCCTGCAGCGGCTCCAGCACGCCGCCGATGCCCACGCCACCCGACAGGTGCACGTTCTTGCCGATCTGCGCGCACGAACCGACGGTGGCCCACGTGTCGACCATCGAGCCTTCGTCGACATACGCGCCGATGTTGGTGTACGACGGCATCAGCACGACGTTCTTCGCGATGAACGAGCCGCGGCGCGCGATGGCGGGCGGCACCACGCGGAAGCCGCCGGCGGCGAAGTCTTCAGCGGTGTAGTTCGCGAACTTCGAGGGCACCTTGTCGTAGAACTGGCTGTAACCGCCAGCCGGCATCGGCGCGTTGTCTTCCAGGCGGAACGACAGCAGCACGGCTTTCTTCAGCCACTGATTGACGACCCAGTCGCCGTCCTTCTTTTCCGCGACGCGGAGCAGGCCCTTGTCCAGTTGCTCGATGGCGTGGGCGACGGCTTCGCGCACGTCGGCCGGAGCGGCCTTGGGCGACAGTTCGGCGCGATTTTCCCAGGCGGTGTCAATGATCTGCTGAAGTTGTTGCGACATATGCGTGCTTTATCGAAGAGTTGAAATCGGAAGAAGGGATGCGGTGCGCGGGGTTGCGATCGACGAAAACTCAACCTGCCAGCGCGCGGCAAAAATCGACGATTCGCTGCGCGCCCTGTGTGCATTCGTCGACGCCGGCGACGAGCGCCATGCGCACGAAATTGCGGCCGGGGTTCACGCCGTGCGCAGTGCGCGCGAGGAACGAGCCCGGCAGAACCGTCACATTATAGTCGGCGTAGAGGCGCTGGGCGAACTCGGTATCCGTGAGGCCCGTGCGCGAGACGTCCGCCCACAGGTAGAACGCGGCGTCCGGCAGGCGCACGTCGAGCACCTCGGCGAGCATCGGCGTGACGGTGGAAAACTTCTGCACGTACTTCGCGCGGTTCTCGCGCACGTGCGTCTCGTCGTTCCAGGCCACGATGCTGGCACTCTGGAACACCGTCGACAAGGCCGCGCCGTGGTATGTCCGGTATAGCAGGAAGTCCTTGAGAATCGCCGCGTCGCCCGCGACGAAGCCTGAGCGCATGCCCGGCACGTTCGAGCGCTTGGACAGGCTCGACAGCATCACAAGGCGCTCGAAGCCTCGGCCGAGCTTGTGCGCCGCTTCCAGGCCGCCGAGCGGTGGGTTGGCTTCGTCGAAATAGATTTCGGAGTAGCACTCGTCCGAAGCGATCACGAAGCCGTAGCGGTCCGACAGCGCGAACAGTTCGCGCCAGTCGTCGAGCGTGAGCACCGCGCCGGTCGGATTGCCCGGTGAGCAGACATACAGCAGTTGCGTGCGCGCCCAGATGTCGGCCGGCACCGCAGAATAGTCGCAGGCGAAGTTGCGCGCCGGGTCGCTATTCACGAAGTACGGCTGCGCGCCGGCCAGAATCGCGGCGCCTTCGTAGATTTGGTAGAACGGGTTCGGACAGAGTACGATCGCAGGCTCGCCGTCAGCATTCTTTTTCGGGTCGAGCACGGTCTGGGCGAGCGCGAACAACGCCTCGCGCGAACCCGACACCGGCAGCACCTGGGTGGCCGGATCGACCGGCGGCAGGTTGTAGCGCCGCGTGACCCACTTCGCGATCGACTCGCGCAGCGCCGGCGATCCGATCGTGGCCGGATACGACGACAAGCCGCCGAGCGAAGCCACCACGGCGTCACGGATCAATTCGGGCGTCGGATGTTTCGGCTCGCCGATGCCGAAGCTGATATGCGCGAGGCCGGCGCTCGGCGTGACGTCCGCGAAAAGCGCGCGCAGCTTTTCGAACGGGTAGGGCTGAAGGGAGTCGAGTAGCGGATTCACGGGGCGGATCGAGCCTGATCGAAGATGGGCGAGAGACGGATGCGGAAAAGGATGCAGCGACAAGCTGGGCACGCGCCGGCGGCGGTAAAACACGCTGAACGGCCGGCAGCAGCGGCGAGCGGATGATTATAGCGTGGCGAGCCTGGCATGGCGGGCATACGGCGGCGTGGCGGTTTGTGGGTAAGCATGGCACGGCGGCGTAGCGCAGGCGATTCTCGGCTGGTCGGTGAAGGCAAGTTGAAGCAGTTGAGCAGATAAAGGACAGCGCGCCGTCGAGCGACGGCGCAACCCGCCAGGCGGCGCAGGCAATGCGCTGCAGCGGGAACGACGCGAGCCGCCGACGGTTCGCGAAAGAAGAAGCAGGAGCAGCAATGTACGCAGCAGTCTTGGAGACATCCGGACACAACAGGCGCAGGAGCGCCGCGGTCCACGGCCTGAACGCCGCCGGCGCGTTTGCCAGAAACGCCATAGTTCTCGGCCGCAACGCCACCAGCACCTTAGCGAGAAACGCAGCAGTCCTTGGCCGGAACGTCACTAGCGCCTTCGCCGGAAACGCTGGGGTCCTCAAACGCAACTTCTCAAGTGCATGTGCGAGAAACGGCGCTGTCCTCAGCGCCCGCGCGACAAGCATCGCGGCCCGCGACAGACACACCCCGATCACCTCCGCAAGGAGCCCCGCACCATGAGCAACTGGCTTCGCAATGGTTGGCCGACGCTCGCGATCATGCTGGGCGCGTCGGTATGGGGGATGATCTGGTACCCGTTGCGCATGCTGAACGCGCTCGGCGTGACCGGCACGGCGGCCAGCGCGCTGACGAGCGGCGCCGGCTGCCTGTTCGTGCTGCTGGTGCGCTATCGCGCGCTTAAGACCGTGCGCTGGCACTGGCTGCTGCCGGCGCTCGCGTTGGCAGCGGGCATCACCAACCTCGGCTTCGTATGGGGCTCGATTCACGGCCAGGTGATGCGCGTGCTGCTGCTGTTCTATCTCACCCCCGCGTGGACCGCGCTTTTCGCGCACTTCATCCTGCATGAACGCTTGACCTGGGCCGGCGCGGCACTCGCCGCGCTGTCGCTGGCCGGCGCCATGACCATGCTGTGGTCGCCGCAACTCGGGATTCCAGTGCCCGGCAATCTCGCCGAATGGGCGGGTCTCGCGGGCGGCATGGGCTTCGCCATGAGCAACGTGCTGATTCTCAAGACGAGCCGCGTGTTGCCGAACATGAAGCCGGAAATGCGCACCGCGACGATCTTCGGCGGCGCGGCGCTGTTCAGCGCCTGCGCCTCGCTGTTCGAGGCGATGCCCGCGCCGCCCACCGGCGCGCATCTCGGGACGGCCGTCTGGCTGGTGCTAGGACTCGGCTTTCTGCTGGCGTCGAACAATATGCTGGTGCAGTACGGGCTCGCGCGCGTGCCGGCCAATCGCGCGTCGATCATCATGCTGTTCGAGATCGTGGTCACGGCGCTGTCCGCGTGGCTGTTCGCCGGCGAGACGCCCGGTCCACGCGAATGGGCGGGCGGCGTGTGCATCGTGCTGGCTTCGGCGCTGTCCAGCTGGGTGCATCGGACCAAGGCCATGCCGCCCGATCCGGCCATTCAGGAGGCCAGCCTCGCCGACCAGCGCGATACCGGGCTCGACGACCGTAAGGACGGCAAAAACCGCCCACGCGCGATGGTATGATTGCCCCTCATTAGCCGGCGCATGCCTCACCGCATGAAGCCGGCGCCCGAGGCGCGAGGGTTCGCGGGCCGTGTCGCTCTGTCGGCGAACGGCTGGCGCGGCCTTCACGAGCCACCTATTTTTTCCCTTTTCAAACAGCGAAATCGCCGTGCGTCTGACCTCGATCAAACTCGCTGGCTTCAAGTCATTCGTCGATCCCACGCATTTCCAGGTTCCGGGCCAGCTAGTCGGCGTGGTGGGACCGAACGGGTGCGGCAAGTCCAACATCATCGACGCCGTGCGCTGGGTGCTCGGCGAATCGCGCGCCTCCGAGCTGCGCGGCGAGTCGATGCAGGACGTGATCTTCAATGGCTCGACCGCGCGCAAGCCCGGCAGCCGCGCCAGCGTCGAACTGGTGTTCGACAACGCCGACGGCCGTGCCGCCGGCCAGTGGGGGCAGTATGCCGAAATCGCCGTGAAGCGCGTGCTCACGCGCGACGGCACCTCGAGCTACTACATCAACAATCTGCCGGCGCGCCGCCGCGATATTCAGGACATCTTCCTCGGCACCGGCCTCGGGCCGCGCGCGTACGCGATCATCGGGCAGGGCATGATCGCGCGCCTGATCGAGGCGAAGCCGGAAGAGCTGCGCGTGTTTCTCGAAGAAGCCGCCGGCGTGTCGAAGTATAAGGAGCGTCGCCGCGAAACTGAGAACCGTCTGCACGACACGCGGGAAAATCTGACGCGGGTCGAAGATATCGTCCGGGAACTCAGTTCGAATCTGGAGAAACTGGAAGCGCAGGCCGTGGTCGCCACGCGCTACAAGGAACTGCAGACCGACGGGGAAGAGAAGCAGCGCCTCCTGTGGCTGTTGCGCAAGAACGAAGCCGGCAGCGAGCAGGAACGCCAGCAACGCGCGATCGAACAGGCCCAGATCGATCTCGAAGCGCACACCGCGAAGCTGCGCGAAGTCGAAGCGCAACTCGAAACGCTGCGCGTCGCGCATTACTCCGCCAGCGACGCCATGCAAGGCGCGCAAGGCGCGCTCTACGAGGCGAATTCGGAAGTCAGCCGGCTCGAAGCCGAGATCAAGTTCATCGTCGAATCGCGCAATCGCGCGCAGGCGCAGATCGCCGCGCTGAACGCGCAGCGTGAGCAGTGGCAATCGCAAGCGCAAAAAGCGCAGGACGATCTCGAAGACGCCGAGGAACAACTGGCCGTCGCCGAAGAAAAAGCCGCGCTCGCCGAAGACGAAGCCGCCGCCAAACACGACGCGATGCCCGCGCTCGAAGCGCGCTGGCGCGACGCACAAACGGAGTTGAACGCCGAGCGCGGCGGTATCGCGCAGACCGAACAGGCGCTCAAGCTCGAAGCCGCGCATCAGCGCAATGCCGATCAGCAATTGCAGCAATTGCAGGCGCGTCACGAGCGGTTGAAGTCGGAAGCGGGCGGTCTCGACGCCCCCGACGAAGCGCAGCTCGAAGACCTGCGCATGCAGCTCGCCGAGCATGAGGAAATCCTGCACGACGCGCAAACGCGTTTGTCCGACGCGCAGGAAACGCTGCCGCGCCTCGACGGCGAACGCCGCACCGCGCAGGAACGCGTGCAGGCGGAAAGCGCCCAGATTCATCAGCTCGACGCGCGCCTCGCCGCCCTCAAGCAACTGCAGGAAAACGTCCAGACCGAAGGCAAGATCCAGCCGTGGCTCGAAAAGCACGAGTTGGGCAGCCTGCCGCGTCTGTGGAAAAAACTGCATGTCGAAGCCGGCTGGGAAGCCGCGCTCGAAGCCGTGCTGCGCGAGCGGCTCGCCGCGCTGGAAGTGTCGAACCTCGACTGGGTCAAGGCCTTCGCCACCGACGCGCCGCCCGCCAAGCTCGCCTTCTACGCGCCGCCCGTCGCCGGTCAGCCCGCCGCCACGCCGCCCGCATTGCGGCCGCTGCTGTCGCTGGTGCGGATCGACGACGCGGGCATCCGCGCGGTGCTGAACGACTGGCTCGGCCTCTCGTTCGTCGCCGACGATCTGCAGCAGGCGCTCGCCATGCGCTCGCAGTTGCCGGAAGGCGGCTCGTTCGTCGTCAAGGCGGGGCACGTGGTGACGCGCGTCGGCGTGCAACTGTACGCCGCTGATTCCGAGCAGGCCGGCATGCTGGCCCGTCAGCAGGAAATCGAAAATCTGGCCCGCCAGGTTCGCGCGCAAGCCTTGCTCGCCGACGAAGCGAAGGCCGCCGCGATCCGCGCCGAAGCCGCTCACACGCAAGCCGCCCAGGTGCTGACCGATGCGCGTCAGCAGGCCGAGCGCGCTACGCAGCGCGTGCACGCTCTGCAAATGGACGTGCTCAAACTCACGCAGGCGCACGAGCGCTACACCCAGCGCAGCACGCAGATTCGCGAGGAACTCGCGGAGATCACCGCGCAGATCGAAGAGCAGCGCGCCATGCGCGCGGAGTCGGAAGCGAACTTCGAGCGTCACGATGGCGAACTCGCCGAATTGCAGGCGCGTTTCGAAGATCATCAACTGGCCTTCGAGGCGCTCGACGAACAACTCACCGCCGCTCGCGGCCAGGCGCGCGACCTCGACCGCGCCGCCACCGACGCGCGCTTTGCCGCGCGCAACATGGCCAACCGCATCGACGAACTGAAGCGCAGCATTCAGGTCGCGCACGAGCAGAGCGAGCGTGTCGCGGCGTCGCTGGAAGATGCGCGCGCCGAGCTGGAAACCATCAACGAGCAGACCGCGCACACCGGTTTGCAGGACGCGCTTGACATTCGCGCCGTCAAGGAAGAAGCGCTGCACGCCGCACGCCTCGAACTGGACGATCTCACCGCCAAGCTGCGTGCCGCCGACGAAACGCGTCTGACCGCCGAACGCGCGCTGCAGCCGCTGCGCGACCGCATCAACGAATTGCAATTGAAGGAACAGGCGGCGCGCCTGAACGGCGAGCAGTTCGTCGAACAACTCGCCGCGGCCGGTGTCGACGAGGCGCAATTGCAGGCCAAGCTCACGCCGGACATGAAGCCGTCGTACCTGCAAGGCGAAGTCACGCGCATCAACAACGCCATCACCGCGCTCGGTCCGGTCAATATGGCCGCGCTCGACGAACTGAAGGCGGCGACCGAGCGCAAGTCGTTCCTCGACGCGCAATCCACCGACCTGAACAGCGCGATCGAAACGCTCGAAGACGCCATCCGCAAGATCGACGCGGAAACGCGCACGCTCCTGCAGGGCACCTTCGACCAGGTGAACCATCATTTCGGCGAACTGTTCCCGCGTTTGTTCGGCGGCGGCCAGGCGAAGCTGATCATGACCGGCGACGAAATTCTCGACGCCGGCGTGCAGGTGATGGCGCAACCGCCGGGCAAGAAGAATTCGACGATTCACCTGCTGTCGGGCGGCGAAAAAGCGCTGACGGCGACCGCGCTGGTGTTCGCGATGTTCCAGTTGAATCCCGCGCCGTTCTGTCTGCTGGACGAAGTGGACGCGCCGCTCGACGACGCCAACACGGAACGTTTCGCGAACCTCGTGCGGGCGATGTCGGACAAAACCCAGTTCCTGTTCATCTCGCACAACAAGATCGCAATGGAAATGGCGCAGCAGTTGATCGGCGTGACCATGCAGGAGCAGGGCGTGTCGCGGATCGTCGCCGTCGACATGGAGTCGGCCGCTGGTTTCGCCCAGAATATCGTTTGAGTTTGATTTGAATTGAGCCTCGCGGGTGTCCGCGTTCAGCGCAGCGGCCGGTGGTCGCGCGACACGTGGAGCGGGCGCAGAGCCGCGCAGATAAAAGAATTGCTGATGGAGCATGCATGGACGAGTTGACACTCGGTTTGATCGGCGCGGGTGCCGTGGTGGTCGGGGGCGTGGTCGTGTACAACGCGTGGCAGAGCGCGAAGGTGCGCCGCAAGATGCCGCGGCCGATGCCGGCCGACGCCGCCGAAAATCTCGCGCGGGACGATCAGGAGGAACAGAGTCCGTTCATCGAACCGGCCCGGCCGACCACGCGCCGTGAGCCGGTGGTGGGCGCCGAAACCGCGGAGCAACCCGCGGCGGCGCGCGTCGAACCAACGTTCGGTGGCCAGGCGGCCGGCACGGCGCCGCTCGACACGGCGGCCGATATTCAGGCCGAGACGACCACGCCGAACGGTTATCCGGAAGCCGAGGGCGTGGCCGAAGCCGAACGCGAGGCGAGCGCCGAAACCGCGCAGGCCCGCCAGTCCGGCGAACCCGTCGAACCCGTCGAACCGATTCTGCCCGCTGCCACGACGATCTCATCGGCGCCGCCGGCTATCGTCGATCGCCGCATCGACTGCATCGTGCCGATCCGTTTGAACGGTCCGGTCGCGGGCGACAAGGTGATTCCGCTCGCGCAGCGTCTGCGCCGCGCGGGCAGCAAGCCGGTGCATATCGAGGGCAAGCTCGAAGGCGGCGCGTGGGAGCTGCTGCAAAACGGCGCGCGCTACGAAGAACTGCGCGCGGCCGCGCAACTGGCCAATCGCAGCGGTGCCCTCAACGAACTGGAGTTTTCCGAATTCGTGACCGGCGTGCAGCAGTTCGCCGACGCGCTGGATGCATCGCCGGAATTCCCGGACATGCTCGAAACGGTGGCGATGGCGCGCGAGCTCGACGGCTTTGCCGCGCAGTGCGACGCGCAGTTGTCGATCAACGTGCTCTCCGACGGCGCGCCGTGGTCGGCCAACTACGTGCAGGCGGTCGCGTCGCAAGACGGCTTGCTGCTCTCGCGCGACGGCACGCGTTTCGTCAAGCTCGACTCGAAGCAAAGCCCGGTGTTCATGCTGCAATTCGGCGACACCAACTTTTTGCGCGACGACCTCACCTACAAGGGCGGTCAGATGATCACGCTGGTGCTCGACGTGCCGGTGGCCGATGAAGACATTCTGCCGTTCCGTCTGATGTGCGACTACGCGAAATCGTTGGCCGAGCGCATCGGTGGGCGAGTGGTCGACGACGGCCGCCGTCCGTTGCCGGAAACCGCGCTGCTCGCCATCGAAAAGCAGTTGATGACGCTCTACGCGAAGCTCGAACAGGCGGGCATTCCGGCAGGCTCGCCGGCCACGCGGCGCTTGTTCAGCCAGTAAAGTTTCTACGTTTTAGTATTATCTCCGACGGCCGCACGATGTGCGGCCGTTGTCGTTCCATGCCGCGGCTTCATGCTCTGCTTTGGACCGGGCGGACAACGCGCCTAAACTGGCCATTCGGCCGATGTAAAGGGGCACGCTTCCTGCGATAATCCAATGTCTGAACTTCACTGAAGAACCTTCCGACAGCATGGCCCGAACCTCCGCCTCACATCCCGCAACCAGCGCCCCGGCAGAGCGAGCCGCGTGGCTGCGCGCGGAACTCGAACGCGCCAACTACGCGTACTACGTGCTCGACCAGCCGGACCTGCCCGACGCGGAATACGACAAGCTGTTCAAGGAGCTGGAAAGTATCGAGACGGAGCATCCGGATCTGATCGTGCCGGATTCGCCCACCCAGCGCGTGGGCGGCGAGGCGGCGAGCGGCTTCGAGCCGGTCGTGCACGACCAGCCCATGCTGTCGCTGAACAACGGTTTCGCCGACGAAGACATCGTCGCGTTCGACAAACGCGTCGGCGACGCGCTCGGCAAGAACGCGAGCGAGCCGCCGGTGCCGGTCGACTACGCGGCGGAACTGAAATTCGACGGCCTCGCCATCTCGCTGCGTTACGTCGACGGCGCGTTCGTGCAAGCCTCCACGCGCGGCGACGGCACGACTGGCGAGAACGTCACCGAAAATGTCCGCACGATTCGCTCCATTCCGCTCAAGCTCAAGGGCAAACGCGTGCCGCACGTGCTCGACGTGCGCGGCGAAGTGCTGATGTTCAAGCGCGATTTCGAGCGTCTGAACGAGCGTCAACGGGCTGCGGAACAGAAGGAATTCGCTAATCCGCGCAACGCCGCGGCGGGCAGTTTGCGGCAGCTCGATTCGAAGATCACCGCGCAGCGGCCACTGTCGTTTTTCGCTTATGGCATTGGCGTGCTCGAAGGCATGGAGATGCCCGCCACGCATAGCGAACTGCTCGACTGGTACAAGGAACTCGGCTTGCCGGTGAATAGCGAGCGAGCAGTGGTGCAGGGCGCCGAGGGCTTGCTGGGCTTTTTCCACGGCGTCGGCGAGAAACGCGAGAAGCTGCCGTACGACATCGACGGCGTGGTCTACAAGGTCAACCGGCGCGATGAGCAGGATGCGCTTGGCTTCGTGTCGCGCGCGCCGCGCTTCGCGTTGGCGCACAAATTCCCCGCGCAGGAGGCGCTGACCAAACTCGTCGCGATCGACGTGCAAGTCGGCCGGACCGGCGCGATCACGCCGGTAGCGCGGCTGGAGCCGGTGTTCGTCGGCGGCGCGACGGTCACGAATGCCACGCTGCACAACGAAGACGAAGTGCGCCGCAAGGATATCCGCATCGGCGACACGGTGATCGTTCGGCGCGCCGGTGACGTGATACCCGAAGTGGTGAGCGCGCTGCTCGATCGTCGTCCTTCCGACGCACGCGAATTCGTGATGCCCACGCAGTGTCCGGTGTGCGGTTCGAGCATTGAGCGCCTGCCGGACGAGGCGATCGCGCGTTGTACCGGCGGCCTGTTTTGCCCCGCGCAGCGCAAGCAGGCGCTCTGGCATTTCGCGCAGCGGCGCGCGCTGGATATCGACGGCCTCGGCGAGAAAATCATCGATCAACTGGTCGAACAGAACCTCGTGCGCACGCCGGCCGATCTGTTCAATATCGGTTTTGCGACGCTTGCCGAACTCGACCGCTTTGCCGAAAAGTCCGCGCAAAATCTGCTCGACTCGCTCGAAAAGGCCAAGCACACCACGTTGGCGCGCTTCATCTACGCGCTCGGCATCCGGCATGTGGGCGAATCCACGGCGAAAGATCTCGCCAAGCACTTCGGCTCGCTCGATCCGATCATGGACGCCTCGGTCGAAGCCTTGCTGGAAGTCAACGACGTAGGGCCGGTGGTCGCGGAATCGATCCATCAGTTCTTCGCCGAGGAGCACAACCGCACGGTGATCGAGCAGTTGCGCGCGCCGGGCAAAGTCACGTGGCCCGAAGGCCCGCCCGCGCCGAAGGCGCCGCAAGGCGTGCTGGCCGGCAAGACGGTCGTACTGACCGGCACCTTGCCGAGCCTGGCCCGCGAAGAGGCGAAGGAAATGCTGGAAGCGGCCGGCGCGAAAGTGGCCGGCTCCGTATCGAAGAAAACGGACTATCTGGTGGCGGGCGCCGACGCGGGCAGCAAGTTGGCGAAGGCTGAGGAACTCGGCGTTCCCGTACTCGACGAAGATGGTATGCGTAAGCTCCTGGAGGGGCAGTTATGATCCGCGAAATTCTCAAGATGGGTGATCCGCGCCTTTTGCGCATTGCCGATCCGGTCGATCACTTCGACACCCCCGAACTGCATGAGCTCGTCAAAGACATGTTCGAGACCATGCACGACGCGAACGGCGCGGGCCTTGCCGCGCCGCAGATCGGCGTGAATCTGCAGGTGGTGATCTTCGGCTTCGGGCACAACGAGCGCTATCCGGACGCGCCGCCGGTGCCGGAGACGGTACTGATCAACCCGACCATCACGCCGGTCTCGCTGGATATGGAAGAGGGCTGGGAGGGCTGCCTGTCGGTGCCGGGCCTGCGCGGCGCGGTGAGCCGCTTTTCGATGATCAAGTATCACGGCTTCGATCAATACGGCAAACCGATCGACCGTGTTGCCGAGGGTTTTCACGCGCGCGTCGTGCAGCACGAGTGCGATCACCTGATCGGCAAGCTGTATCCGATGCGGATCAACGACTTCGCGAAGTTCGGCTTCACGGAAGTGCTGTTTCCGGATATGGATCCGAATAGCGACGATTAAGGCGGCTTGTGCTGCTTCGGGCACTGCGGCGCTGGGATTTTCGGCTTGGCGCAGCGCAGGGATAAAAAAACCCACGCGATTGCGTGGGTTTTTTTGTTGGAAGCGTCGGTCGGCCCGAAGCAGCGGGTTCAGAACGACTCGTCCGGCGACAGATAACGCCATTGGCCCGGCGGCAATGCGCCCAGCATGACTCGGCCCATGCGCACGCGCTTCAGGCCGATCACTTCGAGGCCGACCAGCTCGCACATGCGGCGAATCTGGCGCTTCTTGCCCTCGCGCAGCACGAAACGCAACTGCTCGCCGTTCTGCCAGTTCACTTGCGCGGGCTTCAGCGGCACGTCGTCGAGCGACAGGCCGTGGCATAGCAGTTCGAGGCTTTCTGGCGGGAAGTGGCTTTCGACGTCGGTGGTGTGCTCGCCGAATGCCACGCGCACCAGATACTCCTTGTCGATCTCGGAATGGCCGCCGATCAGTTGCTTGGCGATCCGGCCGTCTTGCGTCAGCACCAGCAGGCCCGTGGAATCGATGTCCAGGCGGCCGGCCGGCGCAAGCTGCCGCAAATGCGCGACGGAAAAGCGGATGTCCGCGTGATCGCCTTCCCAGCGATTCTCCGGCGTGACCAGCGTGATGGCCGGTTGATAACCGTCTTCTGCCTGACCTGAGACCAGACCCACCGGCTTGTGAATCAGCACCGTCACCTGGCTCATCTGCGCGGCCTCGGCGGCGGGGTCGATTTCGATGCGCTGGTCCGGACGGACCTTGGTGCCGAGCGTGTCGATGCGCTCGCCGTCCACCATCACCCAGCCTTTTTCGATCCACTCGTCGGCTTCGCGGCGTGAGCACATGCCGAGTTCGGACATCAGCTTGGACAGGCGCAGCATGCCCGGCGCGTCTTCGTAGTCGCGACGAGGGCTGCGCGGAGCGGCGTCGATTTCGCTGTCGCGCTCGGCTCGGGCCGCGCCACGCGGCTTGTCGGCGCGCGCGGGACGGTCGTCGCCGAAGCGGCGGCCGGCGGCCGGCAGCGTCTTGTCGAAGCTGCGGGCCGGGCGCTCGCCACGCTCGGTACGTTCATTGCGCTCAGCGCTGCGCGCCGGACGGTCGCCAAATTCGCGTTTGGCCGGGGCGCGTTCGCCACGCTCGTCGCGCGGAGCGCGTGCCGGGCGGTCCGCGCGGCCGCCGAAGCCGGTTTTGACGGGCTTGGCGAAGATGCGTTCGCCGCGTTCGGATGAACCGCGTTCGCCTTCGAAACGGCGCGGCGCGCTATCGCTACGCGGCGCGCGTTCGCCGCCGCGGCGGTCTTGCGGCGTGCCACGGTCGCTGCTGAAACGCGGACGGTCGGATGTGTCGCGTTCACGGCGTTCCGGCCGCTCGCCACGCGGAGCGCCTTCCGACGGACGGCCTGCGCCCGGACGCGCTCCACTGAACGGACGGCGTTCGCCGTCGTCGCGGCGCGGGGCGCGATCGTTGAAGCTGCGCGGCGCGCGTTCGCTGCGATCCGTGCTGCCTTCGAAGCGGCGGGGTGCGCGTTCTGCCCGGTCACCGGTTTCACGACGCGGCGCGCGATCATTGCGGTCGGCCGTGCCTTCGAAACGGCGCGGGGCGCGCTCGCCGCGATCGGAACTGCCTTCAAAGCGACGCGGTGCACGTTCGGAACGATCGCCTGCGCCTTCAAACCTGCGCGGTGCGCGATCGGCGCGGTCAACACCGCCCTCGAACCGGCGCGGCGCCCGTTCACCACGATCGCCTGCGCCTTCGAAGCGACGTGGCGCGCGATCGGTACGGTCACCACCACCTTCAAACCGACGCGGAGCGGCTTGGCTGCGCTCCCCATCGGCCCTGCGGGGCGCACGTTCGTTGCGATCCGTGCTGCCTTCATACCGGCGCGGCGCGCGTTCCGCATTGTCCCGACGCGGGGCACGGTCGCCGCTTCCTTCAAACTTGCGCGGCGCCCGTTCTCCCTCGGCTCTACGCGGCGCGCGTTCGCTACGATCCGCGCCGCCTTCAAACCGGCGCGCCGTACGCTCACCATCATCCCGACGCGGAGCACGCTCGCCGCCGCCTTCGAACCGACGCGGCGCACCACCCGCGCCCTCGCGACGCGGCGGTCGATCCGACGCCGCGCGCGGTGCGCCACCAGCGTTCCGCTCGCGCGAAAACGACCCTTCAGCCCTTGCGGGACGCGCACCGGCACCGGCTGGCTTGCCAGCACCCGCCGGCCGCTTACCGCCGCCGGCCGCGCCGGCGCGTTCACCCCGCGCCCCGCCAGGAGCCGGCGTCGCCGGCCTGGGTCCTGCCGGACGCGTCGACTTACGTGCCGACGTGCTACCGGTACGGACAGGGGCGCGTTCGGACGAAGCCGGCCGCGGGTGCTTGGCTGTTAATTTGACTCGCATGAAATCTCACACTGCGATCGCGCGCAGCAGTTCGGTCTCGACCTGAATTTGCAGGCGGTTGTCCGACAGACCGTGTCCATCCAGCAGGAACACGTCTTCGACGCGTTCGCCGAGCGTATTGATCCGCGCCGAAGCGACGCCGACCCGATGCTCGGCCAGCACGCGCGCGATCGAATAAAGAAGGCCTGGCCGGTCGTTCGCCGACACGGACAGGATGTAATATTGGCCGCGCTCGTCGGCCCGAAGATCAACGCGCGGGGTCACAGGGAAGGTCCGCGACAGCCGCGACAAACGGCCTTTCGACGGTCCCGGAAGCAGGGTGCCGTCACCGGTGAGGCGGGCGGTCAGTTCCTGTTCGACCAGATTGGCGATATCGCGATAATGCACGTCTTCTTCGGTATGCGCGACGAGGAAATTATCGAGCGCGTACCCGTGACGGGTCGTGCTGACCCGCGCATCGAGCACCGACAGGCCGTTGCGGTCGAAATACGCGCAAATCCCGGCGAACAGATCGGGCTGGTCCTTGACGTACACCAGCACCTGAAGCGCCTCGCCGATCGGCGACGGACGGGCCCGCACGATCGGCGTCGGCGTTTCCACATGGCGGTAGAGCACACGTGTTTGCCATGCGATATCCGCCGCGTCGTGACGCAGGAAGTAGCCGATGTCGAGCTTATCCCACAGCGCCTTTTGCGCGCCTTCCGGCACGGTTTCGAGGCGCAGCAGCGCGAGCGCTTCTTCCTGACGCGACTTCAGCTCCGAATGCGCATCCGGCCGCGCGCCGCCGAGCACGGCGAGCGTGGCGCGGTACAGGTCTTCCAGCAGCTTGCCTTTCCACGTGTTCCAGACTTTCGGGCTGGTGCCGCGAATGTCGGCCACGGTCAGCAGATAAAGTGCCGTGAGGCGCCGCTCGGTGCCGACCAGTTCGGCGAACCGCTTGATGACTTCCGGGTCGCTCGTATCCTGCTTTTGCGCGACCTGGCTCATGGTCAGATGCTGCTGAACCAGCCACACCACCAGTTCGCCGTCCTCGCCCTCGATGCCGTGATTGCGGCAGAAGCGCCGCGCGTCGGCCATGCCGAGCGTGGAATGGTCGCCGCCGCGGCCTTTGGCGATGTCATGAAACAGCGCTGCGACGTACAGCACCCACGGCCGGTCGAAGTTGGCGATCAACTGGCTGCAGAACGGATATTCGTGCGCGTGTTCGGCCACCGCGAAGCGCCGCAGATTGCGCAGCACCATCAGAATGTGCTGGTCGACGGTGTAGACGTGATACAGGTCGTGCTGCATCTGTCCGACAATGCGCCGGAAGTTCAGCAGATAACGCCCCAGCACGCTGGTCTGGTTCATCAGACGCAGCGCGTGCGTGATGCCCGCCGGCTGTTTCAGGATGGCCATGAAGAGGCGCCCGTTTTCCGGATCGCGCCGCCAGTGCTGGTCCATCACGTCACGGGCGTTGTAGATCGCGCGCAGCGTGCGCGCCGACAGGCCCTTCACGCCGGGCGTCTGCTCGTACAGCAGGAAGGCCTCGAGAATCGCGTTCGGTTCGCGCTGGAACACGTCGTCGCTGGCGATTTCCAGCATGCCCTGTTTTTCGACGAAGCGGTCCGACAGCACACGCGTAATGCCGCTCGTGCTGGGGAAGAGCTGCGCTTCGATGTTCTGGATCAGGATCGTGGCGAGCTGCGTGACCGCCTTGGCGGACCAGTAATAGCGACGCATGAGCTGTTCGCTCGCGCGCTTGGTCGCGGTCGGCTTGTAGCCGAAGCTCTCGGCCACCGCCGTTTGCAGGTCGAACACCATGATGTCCTGACGACGCCCGGCAATTACATGCAGCCGGGCGCGCAATGCCTTCAGGAAACTCTCGTTGCGGCGCAGTTCGCGCGCCTCGCGCTCGGTGATCAGGCCGCGTGCTTCGAGTTCACGCCAGCTACTGCCGAAACCGGCCGCCTGGGTGATCCACAGGATCAGTTGCAGATCGCGCAGGCCACCTGGGCTTTCCTTGATGTTGGGTTCAAGCGAGTAGGGCGTGTCCTGAAACTTCGCGTGGCGCTGGCGCATTTCCAGCACTTTGGCCTGGAAGAAGGCTTTCGGGTCGAGCGCCTCGCGGTAACGCTTCGCGAAGTCGTCGAACAGCTCGGCGCTACCGGTAATGCGCCGTGCCTCGAGCAGCGAGGTGCGCACCGTGACGTCGTTGGCGGCTTCTTCGAGACATTGCGACACGCTGCGCACGCTGCTGCCGAGCTCCAGCCCCAAATCCCAGGCGAGGCTGATAAAGCGTTCGATGCGCGCTTCGAGATGCTCGATCGGCGCGTCGGGCAGCAGAACCAGAATGTCGATGTCGGAATGCGGCGCCAGTTCGCCGCGCCCGTAACCGCCCACGGCTACTAGCGCCAGCTCGGCCGGCAGTTCGCAGGTGTTCCAGGCCGCGCGCAGGGAGTCGTCCGTGGCGCGCGCCAGCGAGGCCATCAACGCGTCGACGTTGGTGGCCGTCCTGAAGCGTTCCAGCAGTTGGGCTTTGGCCACTTTGTACTCCGCCTTGAGCGACGTGGCAGGGGATTGGGCGACGGCTGGAACACTACTCATTGGCAGGGAGGCGCAGAGGTGGGAAGTCGGTCAGGCTGTAGCCGCAACGACCGGCGGGCGCGCGGGCGTGCCGGCGGACACGGTCAGCACGTCGTAGCCGGTTTCGGTGACGAGGACGGTATGTTCCCACTGCGCCGACAGGCTGCGGTCCTTGGTCTTGACGGTCCACTGATCCGGCATGGTGCGAATATCGCGGCGGCCGGCGTTGATCATCGGCTCGATCGTGAAGATCATGCCGGTTTGCAGTTCGAGCCCGGTGCCGGGACGGCCGTAGTGCAGGATTTGCGGGTCTTCGTGGAATACCGTGCCGATGCCGTGACCGCAGTATTCGCGCACCACGCTGTAGCCCTGGCCTTCCGCGTGTTTCTGGATCGCATAGCCGATGTCGCCGAGATGCGCGCCCGGGCGCACCTGGTCGATGCCGAGCCACATGCATTCGAAGGTGGTCTGCACGAGCCGCTTCGCCATGATCGAGCCTTCGCCGACAATGAACATGCGGCTGGTGTCGCCGAAATAGCCTTCCTTGATGACGGTGACGTCGATATTGAGCGCGTCGCCGTTCTTCAGCGTCTTGTCGCCGGGAATGCCGTGGCAGATCACGTCGTTGACGGAAATGCAGGTGGCCTTCGGGTACGGCGGATAACCGGGCGGCTGATAGTTCAGCGGCGCCGGAACCGTGCCCTGTTCCTTCAACATGTATTCGTGACACAAACGGTCGAGTTCGCCGGTCGTGATGCCGGCGGTGACGAACGGAGTGATGTAGTCGAGCACTTCGCTTGCCAGTTTGCAGGCGACGCGCATCTGCGCGATATCGTGTTCGTTTTTGAGCGTAATAGCCATGAGTCGGGCCTGAAATGCGATTTATTGCAGGATTATCGCACCATATTCCCGCCGCCGCAGGCTTTTGCGACCGGGCTGGCGGCTTTCGCTGAGTCCCGTGCGGGCTTGTTCAAGGCGGCCGGTGTTCTCAAGGGTGCAACCCGCCGGCCATAAACAGGACTACCTCAGGGCTACCGGGCAGGTTGAGTCGTGCCATAGTCGCGTGCTATAATCTTTGGCTAAGTCGATCTCTGTCTTGCATTATTTGTCCATGCGGGCAAAAAAGCGGCAGAAATGGCTTCTCATGGCGCCGGTTGCCTGCGCTATGAGGTAATGCAGAAGCGAAGCGGAAGCATAAAAAGGCAACACAAAGCAGCAGACTCGCAAGCCGGCGCACCCAGGGTGTCCGTCGCGTTCAGCCAGAGAGATG
Source organism: Paraburkholderia phytofirmans PsJN (assembly GCF_000020125.1). Classification (NCBI taxonomy): domain Bacteria; kingdom Pseudomonadati; phylum Pseudomonadota; class Betaproteobacteria; order Burkholderiales; family Burkholderiaceae; genus Paraburkholderia; species Paraburkholderia phytofirmans. The sequence continues at coordinate 2,766,983 of NC_010681.1, read as the reverse complement.
GCAGCGCGGCCGATACGGCAGCCGGCTTAAGACCCAACCCTCGCGGAGATTTTCATGGCAGTTACCATGCGTCAAATGCTGGAAGCCGGTGTCCACTTCGGTCACCAAACCCGCTTCTGGAACCCGAAGATGGCCCCCTTCATTTTCGGTCATCGCAACAAGATTCACATTATCAACCTCGAAAAGACGCTGCCGATGTACAACGACGCGCTGAAGTACGCGCGTCAACTGGCAGCCAATCGCGGCACGATCCTGTTCGTCGGCACGAAGCGTCAATCGCGCGACACGATCGCTGAAGAAGCACAACGCGCCGGCATGCCGTTCGTCAACGCGCGCTGGCTCGGCGGCATGCTGACCAACTTCAAGACGCTGAAGGTCTCGATCAAGCGCCTGAAGGACATGGAGGCAGCGCTGGAGGCAGGCGAAACCGAACGCATGAGCAAGAAGGAAGCGCTCCTGTTCGAACGCGAAATGGCCAAGCTGGTCAAGTCGATCGGCGGCGTGAAAGACATGGGCGGCATTCCGGACGCGATTTTCGTGGTCGACGTCGGCTACCACAAGATTGCCGTGACCGAAGCGAACAAGCTCGGCATCCCGGTTATCGCCGTGGTCGACACGAACCACTCGCCGGAAGGCATCGACTACGTGATCCCGGGTAACGACGACGCCTCGAAGGCTGTCGCTCTGTACACGGCTGGCGTGGCTGACGCGATCGTCGAAGGCCGTGCGAACGCGGTCAACGAAGTGGTGCAAGCTGCACGTGGTGGCGACGGCGACGAGTTCGTCGAGGTCAACTCGGAAGCGTAAAGCTGCCCCGTGTCCGGCAAAAAAGGGGGCTTTCTACAGGCCCCCTTTTTTTAAGCCGCGACATTGTAGTGGGGCGCTGCCGGTAGTGTCCGAAGCAGCGCTCGAAGCTTCTCCGTAAAAAATACGCGGAATGCTGAAACGAATTCTTGCCGCCGGCATCGAAGTCCGGGCGGCGTGTGACAGACGGAACTCAAGGAGCAAATGATGGCGGCAATTACCGCAAGCATGGTTGCAGAACTGCGCGCAAAGACCGACGCGCCGATGATGGAATGCAAGAAGGCGCTGACGGAAGCCGACGGCGACATGGCGCGCGCTGAAGAGCTGCTGCGGGTGAAGCTGGGCAACAAGGCCAGCAAGGCAGCGTCGCGCGTGACGGCTGAAGGCGTGGTCGCCTCGTTCATCGGCGGCAACGCGGGTTCGCTGGTCGAGTTGAACTGCGAAACCGACTTCGTTTCGAAGAACGACGACTTCCTGGGTTTCTCGAAGAAGGTCGCTGAGCTGGTCGCCACGCAAAATCCGGCTGACGTCGCAGCGCTGGCGGCACTGCCGCTGGACGGCTCGACGGTCGACGCAGTGCGTCTGGCACTGGTCGGCAAGATCGGTGAAAACCTGTCGATCCGCCGTTTCGTGCGCTTCGAAACCTCGAACAAGCTGGCAGCGTACCTGCACGGCACGCGTATCGGCGTGCTGGTCGAGTACACCGGCGCGGACGAGCAGGTCGGCAAGGACGTGGCAATGCACATCGCCGCGATGAAGCCGGTTTCGCTGTCGTCGGACGACGTGCCGGCGGATCTGATCGCCAAGGAACGCAGCATTGCTGAACAGAAGGCCGCCGAATCGGGCAAGCCGGCTGAAATCGTCGCCAAGATGGTCGAGGGCAGCGTGCAGAAGTATCTGAAGGAAGTGTCGCTGCTGAACCAGACGTTCGTTAAGAACGACAAGCAGACGATCGAACAGATGCTGAAGGCTGGCAATTCGAGCGTGCAGAAGTTCGCGCTGTTCGTGGTCGGCGAAGGCATCGAGAAGAAGCAGGACGACTTCGCAGCCGAAGTGGCCGCGCAAGTGGCTGCTGCAAAGCAACAATAAGTATCACGCAAGCTTCACTGTAATATCGTTGGACCCGCGGCGGAGCAAGACTTTGCCGCGGTCGGCAGCGTCGCAAGGCTGCGCGCGGGTTGACCCTCGTGGCGCACGCCGCCAGCGAACTTCAGGGTTCGTCAATTTGGCGACGCTTGCCCGAATCAGCATTTCACCCCTACATTAGTCCCTTGTTGTTGCCCTGTTCTGCGCGATCTGGATACCTCTATGCCCACTGCCTATAAACGCGTCCTGCTCAAACTCTCCGGTGAAGCTCTGATGGGCGACGATGCCTTTGGCATCAACCGCGCGACCATCGAACGAATGGTGGCGGACGTGGCCGAAGTGGTCCGTCTCGGAACGCAGTTGGCCGTGGTGATCGGCGGCGGCAATATTTTCCGCGGCGTCGCGGGCGGCGCGGCGGGTATGGACCGCGCCACGGCCGACTACATGGGCATGCTGGCTACCATGATGAACGCGCTGGCGCTGCAGGATGCCATGCGCCACGCCGGCATCGAGGCGCGCGTGCAATCGGCGCTGCGCATGGACCAGGTGGTCGAGCCGTACATCCGGCCCCGTGCGATTCGCCAGCTCGAAGAAGGCAAAGTCGTGATTTTCGCGGCCGGCACCGGCAACCCGTTCTTCACGACCGACACGGCCGCCGCCTTGCGCGGCTCGGAAATCGGTGCGGAAGTCGTGCTGAAAGCAACCAAGGTAGACGGCGTGTATTCCGCCGACCCGAAGAAAGACCCGAGCGCGACGCGTTACACCACGATCAGCTTCGACGAGGCGATCGGCCGCAATCTGCAGGTGATGGACGCCACGGCATTCGCGCTGTGCCGCGATCAGAAGCTGCCGATCCGGGTGTTTTCGATCGTCAAACCGGGCGCGCTCAAGCGCATCGTACAAGGTGATGACGAGGGTACCCTCGTCCACGTGTAAACTCTCGTTCACATAACGTGGGCTTTAGCGCGAGCCCGGGCCGCCGCATCTTGCGCGTGCTGGCCGGCTCGCACCGTTTTGAAGGTTCGGAGGTTTAAAAATGTCTGTGGCTGATATCAGGAAGGGCGCTGAACAAAAGATGCAGCGCTCCATCGACGCGTTCAAGAACGACCTGTCGAAGATCCGCACGGGCCGTGCACACACGGGCCTGCTCGATCACATCCAGTGCGACTACTACGGTTCGCCGGTGCCGATTTCGCAAGTCGCGAATCTGACGCTGATCGACGCTCGCACGATCGGCGTGCAGCCGTGGGAAAAGAAGATGGTGCAGGTCGTCGAAAAGGCGATCCGCGAATCGGACCTGGGTCTGAACCCGGCCACGCAAGGCGACGTGATCCGCGTGCCGATGCCCGCGCTCACCGAAGAACGCCGCCGCGAACTGACCAAAGTGGTCAAGAGCGAAGCGGAAACGGCCAAGGTGGCGGTGCGCAACCTGCGCCGTGACGCCAACGAGCAACTGAAGAAGCTCGTGAAAGACAAAGAAATTTCGGAAGACGACGAGCGTCGTGCAGGTGACGACGTTCAGAAGCTGACGGACAAGTTCGTCGCCGAAATCGACAAGCTCGTCGTGACGAAAGAAGCCGAGATCATGACGGTCTGAGGCCGGCCGGCTCAGCTGCTCACGTTCTCCACTTCTTTTATTTGCAGTCACTGTCCCGACGGCCATGACCTATACCAGCTCAACCGTGCGCGTGCCTGATGTCGCCGCGGTGCCGCGACATATCGCGATCATCATGGACGGCAACGGCCGTTGGGCCACCCAGCGGCGCTTGCCGCGCGTGGCGGGCCATACGCGCGGCGTCGACGCGGTGCGTGCGACCGTCGAGGCGTGCGCCCGTCAGGGTGTCGAATATCTGACGCTGTTCGCCTTCAGCTCGGAAAACTGGCGCCGTCCGAACGAGGAAGTCTCGTTCCTGATGCGCCTGTTCGTGACCGCGCTGGAACGCGAGATCGGCAAGCTGCATGCGAACGGCATCCGCTTGCGCGTGGTCGGCGATCTGGCCCGCTTCGATACGCGTATCCGCGACCTGATCAAGCGCGCGGAGACCAAGACCGCGCGCAATACCCGCCTTACGCTCACGATCGCGGCGAACTACGGCGGCCGCTGGGACATCATGCAGGCCACCCGCAAGCTCGCCGAACAGTCGGCGCTGGCGGGCAAGGCGGTCGAGGTGACCGAAGACTCGTTCGCCGAACACCTCTCCATGGCTTATGCGCCGGAGCCGGATCTCTTCATCCGCACCGGCGGCGAGCGCCGCGTCAGCAACTTCCTGCTGTGGCAACTCGCGTACACCGAGTTCTACTTCACCGACACGTTCTGGCCGGACTTCGACGCCGACGCGCTCGGCCATGCCATCGCTTCGTACGCGGAGCGCGAACGCCGCTTCGGCCGCACCAGTGCTCAACTCGAGCCGCAATCGCAAAACGTCGATTCGCTTCCATGCTAAAAACCCGTGTCATCACGGCGATCATCCTGCTGGCAGTGTTCCTGCCGGTCACGTTGTTCGCGCCGGTGGGCGCGTTCGGCGCGCTGATCGCTTTTGTCGTCGTGTTCGCCGCGTGGGAGTGGGCGCGCCTGCTCAAGCTGGGCGGCGCGGGCCCGGTCATTTATGCGCTGATCGCCGCGGTGGCGCTGGTGGCCAGCACGCGTCTCGGTACCGGCATCGAACAAGCCAGACCGCTCTTTGAAGCGGCCGCTATTTTCTGGGGGATCGCCGGTCCGTTCGTGCTGCTGCGCAAGCCCGCGCTCGCGCAGGGCGTCTGGCGTCCCTTCCTGTTTCTTGCCGGCATTGTGGTATTCGTCGCGTGCTGGCATGCTCTCGTCGCCGCGCGCATGCAGGGCGTGCCGTTCGTGCTGTCGCTGCTGCTATTGGTATGGCTGGCCGATATCGGCGCATACTTCTCCGGAAAAGCGTTCGGAAAACACAAGCTGGCGCCTGCCATCAGTCCGGGTAAGACTTGGGAGGGCGCGATCGGCGGCTGGCTGGTGGTGATGATCGTCGCGGCGGCGGCGGTGTTTTTGCATGCGTTCGAGCCGACCCTGTATTCTGCGCTGCTGGCGCATTGGGGCGCCGTGCGCACGCTACTCGCGCTGACCCTGCTGGTGGCATTCAGCGTGGTGGGCGACCTGTTCGAATCGATGATGAAACGCCAGGCCGGTGTGAAAGATTCAAGCGGCCTGTTGCCGGGGCACGGCGGCGTGCTCGACCGCATCGATGCCTTATTGCCGGTGCTGCCGCTTGCCATGCTGCTGCTCGGCTAGAGAAAGAGATATGCAAAAACGTCTGACATTGCTCGGTTCCACGGGCTCGATTGGAGACAGCACGCTCGACGTCGTCGCGCGTCATCCCGAGCGTTTTTCGGTTTATGCGCTCACCGCGCATCGCAACGGCGACAAGCTCGTCGAGCAATGCCTGCGCTTTCAGCCTGAAGTTGCGGTGGTCGGCGACGCCGACACGGCCGCGAGCGTCGCGGCGAAACTGCGCGAAGCGGGTTGCAAGACCGAGATCACGTATGGACCGCAGGCGCTCGTCGACGTGTCGAAGAGCGACGGCTGCGATACGGTGGTCGCGGCGATCGTCGGCGCGGCCGGCCTTGCGCCGAGCCTTGCCGCCGCGCGCGCCGGCAAGCGCATCCTGCTCGCCAACAAGGAAGCGCTGGTCATGTCCGGCGCGATCTTCATGGACGCGGTGCGCGACAACGGCGCCGTGCTGCTGCCGGTCGACAGCGAACATAACGCGATTTTCCAGTGCCTGCCGCGCGAAGCCGCGCTGCACGGCGGCGTCTCCAAGATCATTCTGACTGCGTCGGGCGGCCCGTTCCGCACGCGCGAGCCGGCTACGCTCGTCGAGGTCACGCCGGACGAAGCCTGTAAGCATCCGAACTGGGTCATGGGCCGCAAGATTTCGGTCGACTCGGCCACCATGATGAACAAGGGCCTCGAAGTGATCGAGGCGCACTGGCTGTTCAATCTGCCGGGCGAGCGCATCGAGGTGCTGATTCACCCGCAAAGCGTGATCCATTCGATGGTGTCCTACGCCGACGGCTCGGTGCTTGCGCAACTCGGCAATCCCGATATGCGCACGCCGATCGCGCATGCGCTGGCGTTTCCGGATCGCGTCGATTCGGGCGTGGCGCAACTCGATCTGCTGCAGGTCGCGTCCCTCTCGTTCGAAAAGCCGGATTACACGCGCTTTCCATGTCTGGCGCTGGCAGTGAAGGCGCTGGCCGAAGGCGGTTTGGCAAGCGCGGCACTGAACGCCGCGAACGAGATTGCGGTTGAAGCGTTCCTCGCGCGCCAGATCGGTTTCATGGCGATTGCCCAGGTGGTCGACGCGGTGCTCAACGCGTTGCCGAACCGCAGCGCACACGCGCTCGAAGACGTGATCGAAGCCGATGCCGCCGCGCGTCGCGCCGCGGCCGAATTCATCGCGCGTCTGCCCGACGGCGCCCGTCGCACGGAACGCGCCGTCCAGTGAGGCGCTCATGAATCTGCTGATCGAACTGCTCGCCTTCGCGGTCGCGATTGGCGTACTCGTGGTCGTCCACGAATATGGGCACTACAGCGTGGCACGCCTGTGCGGCGTCAAGGTGCTGCGCTTTTCGATCGGCTTCGGCAAGCCGCTATTCCAGTGGGTGAGTCCGAAGACGGGCACCGAATGGACCATTGCCGCGCTGCCGCTCGGCGGCTACGTGAAGATGCTCGACGAGCGCGAAACGAGCGCCGAACCGATTCCTGCCGAAGCACTGCCGCACGCGTTCAACCGGCAGTCCGTGTGGCGCCGTTTTGCGATTGTCGCGGCCGGTCCGGTCGCGAACTTCCTGCTGGCCATCGTGCTGTTCGCGCTCGTCTTCGCCACCGGCGTGACGGAGCCTGCGGCGGTGGTCGCGGCGCCCGCGCCGAATACGCCCGCGGCTGTTGCCGGTTTCGACGGCGGTGAAACGATCGTTGCCGTGCGTGCCGAGAACGCCGGCGAATCCGAGCCGGTGCGTTCGTGGTCGGACCTGCGCTGGAAGCTGCTCGGTGCGGCATTCGATCACAAGCGCGTCGTGCTGAGTGCAAAAGACGCACACGGTACCTCGGATTTCCAGCTCGATCTGCGCGGCCTCACCGAAAAAGATGTCGACGACGACTTCATGTCGCATCTCGGTTTCGAACCGGGTGGTGGCAAGCTGACGGTTGCGGGTGTGCAGCCGGGTAGCGCGGCGCAAAAGGCGGGTCTCGCCGCAGGCGATCGTCTGCGTGCCGTTGATGGTATTCCTACCGATAACGCCACGGCCTTCATCGCTTATGTAAAATCGCACGCCGGCAAAGCGGTGACGCTGCAGGTGGAGCGCGGCGGTAAGGCGGCGGGCAAGCTCGAAGACGTGAACATCGTGCCGCAGGCACAGCGCGATGAAACGACCGGGCAGCAGATCGGCCGCATCGGCGCGGAACTGGCCACGCAGGTGCCGTCGATCGACGTGCGTTACGGACCGATTGAAAGCCTCCAGTTGGGTGCGCGCCGCACGTGGGATCTCGCGGTTTACTCGGTGCGCATGTTCGGCAGGATGATCGTAGGCGAGGCATCGCTGAAAAATCTTTCCGGTCCGGTGACGATCGCCGATTACGCAGGAAAGAGCGCACGTCTAGGTCCTTCTGCATTCCTGTCGTTCCTGGCCCTTGTCAGTATTAGCCTTGGTGTACTGAACCTGTTACCAATTCCGGTATTGGACGGGGGTCATCTGTTATATTATTTGGTTGAAGCTGTGACCGGTAAAGTTGTCTCCGATCGCTGGCAACTCGTTTTTCAGAGGGCGGGTCTCGCCTGCATCGTCGCATTGTCGGCGATCGCGCTGTTCAACGATCTGGCTCGTTTAATCCATTTTTAAAGTGTTCGGCGGCGTTCACGATGGCGACCGCCCGACCTGATGCAGCTATACACACTGGGGAAGCACGTTGTTTAAACCTCATCGCTTTGTTCCAAAGACGGTTATAGCCGCGGCATTCGCCGCGCATGGGCTGGTTGCTCACGCAACGACGCCCTTCGTGGTGCAAGACATCCGGATCGAGGGATTGCAACGCGTCGAACCTGGTACCGTGTTCGCCTATCTGCCCATCAAGCAAGGCGACACCTTCAGCGACGACAAGGCATCGGAGGCCATTCGCGCCCTGTATGCCACGGGCTTCTTCAACGACGTCAAGATCGCGACCGAAGGCAACGTCGTCATCGTGCAGGTGCTGGAACGTCCGGCCATCGGCACGATCGACTTCGCCGGCATTCATGAGTTCGACAAGGAAAACCTGACCAAGGCGCTGCGCGCCGTGGGTTTGTCGCAAGGCCGTTATTACGACAAGGCGCTGGTCGACAAGGCCGAGCAGGAACTGAAGCGCCAGTACCTGACGCGCGGCTACTACGCCGCTGAAGTCACCACCACGATCACGCCGATCGACCGCAATCGCGTGTCGGTGCTGTTCGCGGTGGCTGAAGGTCCGAGCGCGAAGATCCGCCAGATCAACTTCATCGGCAACAAGGCGTTCAGCACGGGTACGCTGCGCGACGAAATGCAGTTGTCCACGCCGAACTGGTTCTCGTGGTACACGAAGAATGACCTGTACGCGAAAGACAAGCTGACCGGCGACCTCGAGAACGTTCGCTCTTACTACCTGAATCGCGGCTATCTCGAGTTCAACATCGAGTCGACCCAGGTGTCGATCACGCCGGACAAGAAGGACATGTATCTGACGGTCACGCTGCATGAAGGCGAGCCGTACACGATTTCGAATATCAAGCTGGCGGGCAATCTGCTCGACCGCGAGCCGGAGCTGGCCAAGCTCATCAAGATCAAACCGGGCGACCGCTTCTCGGCTGAAAAGCTGCAGGCCACCACCAAGGCTATCGTCGACAAGCTGGGCGAATACGGCTATGCGTTCGCCACGGTCAACGCGCAGCCGCAGATCGATCAGGCCAACCATAAGGTCGACCTGACGCTGCAGGTGGACCCGAGCCGCCGCGTCTACGTGCGCCGCATCAACGTGGTCGGCAATACGCGTACGCGTGACGAAGTGGTACGCCGCGAAATGCGCCAGCTCGAAAGCTCGTGGTTCGATTCGAATCGCCTCGCGCTGTCGAAAGACCGGATCAACCGTCTCGGCTACTTTACTGATGTCGACGTGACCACGGTGCCCGTGGAAGGCACGCCGGACCAGGTCGATGTGGATGTGAAGGTGGCCGAAAAGCCGACCGGCGCGATCACGCTGGGTGCGGGCTTCTCGTCGACGGACAAGGTGGTGCTCTCGGCCGGCGTGTCGCAAGACAACGTGTTCGGCTCCGGCACGAGTCTCTCGGTGAACGTGAATACCGCCAAGACGTACCGTACGTTGACGGTCACGCAGGTCGACCCGTACTTCACGGTCGACGGCATCAAGCGTATTACCGACGTCTACTACCGCACGTACCAGCCGCTGTACTACTCGACGGACTCGAGCTTCAAGATCGTTACGATCGGTGGCGATCTGAAATTCGGTATTCCGTTTTCGGAAGTCGACACGGTGTACTTCGGTGCCGGCCTCGAGCAGAACCAGCTGGATGTCGACGCGAATACGCCGGCGTCCTACCGGCAGTACGTGCAGGATTTCGGCCGCGTGTCGAACAACGTGCCGATCACCGTCGGCTGGTCGCGCGACGCGCGTGACAGCGCGCTGGTGCCGAGCCGCGGCTACTTCGCGCAGGCCAACGCGGAATACGGTACGCCGATCGGCAGTACGCAGTACTACAAGGCCGACATCAACGCGCAGTACTATTACTCGTTTGCGCGCGGTTTCGTGCTCGGTTTCAACTTCCAGGGTGGCTACGGCAAGGGTATGGGCGGCAAGCCGTATCCGATTTTCAAGAACTACTACGCTGGCGGTATCGGTTCGGTGCGTGGCTACGAGCCGAGTTCGCTGGGCCCGCGCGATGCAACGACGAACGACCCGATTGGCGGCTCGAAACTGCTCGTGGGTAACATCGAGTTGACGTTCCCGTTGCCTGGCACCGGTTACGATCGAACGCTGCGTGTGTTCACGTTCCTCGACGCCGGTAACGTCTGGGCGGATGCAAGCAGCGCCGCTACGTCGACCGGCGCGAACGGTCTGCGCTACGGCTACGGTATCGGCCTTGCATGGATTTCCCCTATCGGCCCGTTGAAACTGAGCCTGGGCTTCCCGCTTGTGAAGCACACCGGCGACCAGTACCAGAAATTCCAGTTCCAGATCGGGACGGCATTCTGATCGGGCGGCGGAACGCGCCCGGCGGCCGGTCCGGCCAAACTACAGTATCGAGAGGATGACTTTGTTAACCGGTATGTTTTCGAAACGTGTGGCGTGCGCGCTGGCGCTGGCAATGACCTTGGGTGTCGGGGTCGCGCATGGGCAGGAGGCGAGGATCGCGGCGGTGAATTCCGACCGCATCCTGCGCGAATCCGCTGCCGCGAAGGCCGCGCAGGTCAAGCTCGAGGCCGAGTTCGCCAAGCGTGACAAGGACCTTGCCGACATGGCGCAGAAGCTGAAGTCGATGTCCGATTCGCTCGACAAGAACGGTGCGTCCATGTCGCCCGCCGACCGCGCGCAGAAGCAGCGCGATCTGTCGCAACTGGACACGGACTTCCAGCGCAAGCAACGCGAGTTTCGCGAGGATCTGAATCAGCGCCGCAACGAAGAACTGGCGGCGGTGCTCGACCGCGCCAACAAGGTGATCAAGCAGATTGCCGAGGCGCAGCACTACGATCTGATTGTCCAGGAAGCGGTGTACGTGAGCCCGCGCATCGATATTACCGATCAGGTGCTCAAGGCTTTGGCGGCATCGGGTAACTGAATGCGGGTGCCGGGCCGAATGGTCCGATAGTCAATCAGGCGCGGTGGACTGAGCGCAGTAACCATCGACACAGGAGACAGGATAGGCATGGCATTTACGCTCGAGGACATCGTCCAGCGGTTCGGCGGTGAAGTAGTCGGAGACGGTTCGCAGCGCGTCGGCAGTCTCGCGCCGCTCGACCAGGCAGGCCCGGACCAGCTGGCGTTCCTCGCCAATCCGAAGTACCTGGCGCAGGTCGAAACGACCCGTGCGGGCGCGGTGTTGATTAACGCCGACGACCTCGCCAAGCTCGCTTCCCGCGAAAATCGTAACTTCATCGTCACGCCCAATCCGTACGCTTACTTCGCGCGCGTCGCGCAAACCTTCATCGACCTCGCTGCGCCCAAGGCGGCGCCCGGCGTGCATCCGAGCGCAACTATCGACCCGTCGGCGCAGATCGCCGCGAGCGCGGTGATCGGCCCGCACGTCACCGTGGAAGCGGGCGCGGTGATCGGCGACAACGTGCGGCTCGACGCCAATGTCGTGATCGGCCGTGGCACGCGCATCGGCGCGGGGTCGCATCTCTATCCCAATGTCGCGGTGTATCACGGTTGCAAGCTTGCCGAGCGCGTCATCGTGCACGCGGGCGCGGTGATCGGCTCGGACGGTTTCGGCTTCGCGCCGGATTTCGTCGGCGAAGGTGAGGCGCGTACCGGTAGCTGGGTGAAGATTCCGCAGGTCGGCGGTGTGTCGATCGCGGCAGACGTCGAAATCGGCGCGAACACCACCATCGACCGTGGCGCCATGGCGGACACGATCATCGAAGAGTGCGTGAAGATCGACAACCTCGTGCAGATCGGCCACAACTGCAAAGTCGGCGCTTATACGGTGATTGCCGGCTGCGCGGGCATTGCGGGCAGCACGACCATTGGCCGCCATTGCATGATCGGCGGCGCGGTCGGGATCGCCGGACACGTCACGCTGGCCGACTATGTGATCGTCACCGCCAAGTCGGGCGTCTCGAAGTCGCTGCTCAAGCCTGGTATGTACACCAGTGCCTTCCCGGCCGTGAACCATGCAGACTGGAACAAGAGCGCGGCGTTGCTGCGCAATATCGACAAACTCCGCGATCGTATCAAGACGCTTGAAAACGCCGCGGCTGAGAAGCGGGACGGCCCGGCGCCCAACGCAGCAAGCAAGGCCACAGGCGACAAAGTCTGAAACATCGAGGCAACTGGCTAAGCATTTCGCCGGGCAACCCCGCCGGCACCGCGTAAAATGGCGGGCAAGCATCAGGAAGCAAAGTCGGTTGCCGTGACCGGGTGGCGCGGCCGCCGGGTCACGGCGAGCGCCGGCAGCACGCTTTACCAATCCACCTGCACCAGCATCCGCAGTCATCACCGCGCAGTCAATGCGTGAGCAGAAACACCATGAGCACCGAAAAAATCAATCTCGACATTCATAAGATTCTCACGCTGCTGCCACATCGTTACCCGATCCTGCTGGTCGACCGGGTGCTCGAACTCGAGCCGCACAAGTGCATCAAAGCGTTGAAGAACGTGTCGATCAACGAACCGTATTTCCAGGGTCACTTCCCGACGCGTCCGGTGATGCCGGGCGTGCTGATTCTCGAAGCACTCGCGCAAACGGCGGCCCTGCTGACGTTTTCGGAAGAGCCGAGCGATCCGTCGAACACGCTGTATCTGTTCGTCGGCATCGACAACGCGCGCTTCAAGCGCGTGGTGGAACCGGGCGATCAGCTGATCCTGAACTGCACGTTCGAACGTCATATGCGCGGCATCTGGAAGTTCAAGGCGCGCGCCGAAGTGGATGGCGTGGTAGCGGCGGAAGCCGACCTGATGTGCGCGGTGCGGCACACGGACAAGGACGCTTAAACGCGCTTAGGCGCACTTGAGCGCGCGGCGCTTAAGCCAGCGTCCGGGCGGCCGGCGGCGTCATGCGCGCGCCGGCCTTCCGCCAGATGCCTATCCAGACAACGCAACAGAATCAGAAGCGAGGACGCATGAGCAGGATTCATCCCACTGCGATCGTCGAACCGGGCGCACAACTCGACGAGTCCGTCGAAGTCGGACCGTATGCCGTGATCGGCGCACATGTGACGATCGGCGCGCGGACCACGGTCGGGTCGCACAGCGTGATCGAAGGTCACACCACGCTCGGCGAAGACAACCGGATCGGCCACTACGCATCGGTCGGCGGCCGTCCGCAGGACATGAAGTACAAGGACGAGCCGACCCGGCTCGTGATCGGCAACCGCAACACGATCCGCGAATTCACGACGATCCACACCGGCACGATGCAGGACGCCGGCGTCACCACGCTCGGCGACGACAACTGGATCATGGCGTACGTGCACATCGGGCACGATTGCCACGTCGGCAGCAACGTCATTCTGTCGAGCAACGCGCAGATGGCCGGTCACGTGACCATCGGCGACCACGCGATCGTCGGGGGCATGTCGGGCGTGCATCAGTTCGTGCGCATCGGCGCGCATTCCATGCTGGGCGGCGCTTCGGCGCTGGTGCAGGACATTCCGCCGTTCGTGATCGCCGCCGGCAACAAGGCCGAGCCGCACGGCATCAATGTGGAAGGTTTGCGCCGCCGCGGTTTCTCGCCGGACGCGATTTCAGCGCTGCGCGCGGCGTATCGCGTGCTGTACAAGAACGGCCTCTCGCTTGAAGAAGCGAAGGTGCAGTTGCGCGAACTCGCGACCGCGGGCGGCGATGGCGATGCGCCGGTGCAGACGCTGCTCGCGTTCGTCGAAGCGTCGCAACGCGGCATCATCCGCTAAGCGATGGCATTGCAACCCAGTCCCTTGCGCGTCGCGATGGTGGCCGGCGAGCCGTCCGGCGACCTGCTGGCGGCCTCGCTGCTCGACGGCCTCACGAGCCGTCTGCCCGCCGGCACCCAGTACTACGGGATCGGCGGCCCACGCATGATCGCGACGGGCTTCGACGCCCACTTTCCGATGGAAAAGCTCTCGGTGCGCGGCTATGTCGAGGCGCTGAAGCATATTCCCGGCATTCTCGGCATTCGCAACGAACTGAAGAGGCAGTTGCTGGCAGAGCCGCCGTCGGTGTTCGTCGGCGTGGACGCGCCCGATTTCAATTTCGGGCTCGAGCATCCGTTGCGCGAGGCCGGGATTCCAACCGTTCACTTCGTGTGCCCGTCCATCTGGGCGTGGCGCGGCGGCCGCATCAAGAAGATCGCCAAGGCGGTCGACCACATGCTGTGCGTGTTCCCGTTCGAAACGGCGCTGCTGGAAAAAGCGGGCGTCGCGGCATCGTATGTGGGCCATCCGCTCGCTGACGAAATTCCGCTCGTGCCGGACACGCTCGGCGCGCGCCGGGCACTCGGTCTCGCACAAGACGGTCCGATCATCGCGGTGCTGCCGGGCAGCCGACGCTCGGAGATCGATCTGATCGGCCCGACGTTCTTCGCCGCGATGGAAATGATGCAGCACCAGGAGCCGAATCTGCGCTTCGTGATGCCGGCGGCCACGCCGGCGCTGCGCGAAATGCTGCGGCCGCTGGTCGATTCGCACCCGGGCCTTGCGCTGACGATTACCGACGGCCAGGCTCAACTCGCCATGACCGCAGCCGACGCGATCCTCGTGAAGAGCGGCACCGTAACGCTCGAAGCCGCGCTGCTGAAAAAGCCCATGGTGATCTCGTACAAGGTGCCCTGGCTGACCGGCCAGATCATGCGCCGCCAGGGCTATCTGCCGTATGTTGGGCTGCCGAATATTCTGGCGGGGCGCTTCGTGGTGCCGGAGATCCTGCAGCACTTCGCCACCCCGCAGGCGTTGGCCGAAGCCACGCTGAAACAGTTGCGCGACGAGACCAACCGGCGCACGCTGACGGAAATCTTCACGGAGATGCATCACGTGCTGAAGCAAAACACCGCGCAGCGTGCGGCGGAAGTCGTGGCGAGCGTCATCGAAAAGCGCAAGGGGCGGCCGTGACCCTGTCACGCGCGCCGCGCCGTAAAACCGTCGCAGGAGCGTCGGCGCAACAGGTCGGCCTGAACTTCGAGACGCCGGATGACATCGTCTGCGGCGTCGACGAAGCAGGGCGTGGCCCGTTGGCCGGCCCAGTCGTGGCCGCGGCGGTGATTTTCGACCCGTCCAAACCGATGATTCGCGGCCTCGACGATTCCAAAGTATTGACCGCGAAAAAGCGCGACGAACTGTACGACAAGATCGTCGACCGCGCGCTCGCTTACTGCATCGCTTCGGCCACCGTCGAAGAAATCGATTCTCTGAATATCCTGCACGCGACCATGCTGGCCATGAAGCGCGCCGTCGAAGGCCTGTCCGTCGTGCCGACGCTCGTCAAGATCGACGGCAATCGCTGCCCGACACTGAGCGTGCGCAGCGAAGCGGTGATCGGCGGCGACGCGCTCGTCAAAAGCATTTCGGCGGCGTCGATTCTCGCCAAAGTCACGCGCGACCGGATGCTGCTCGAATTGCATCAGACGCATCCCGTCTACGGCTTCAACGCGCATGCCGGTTACGGCACGCCGCAGCATCTCAAGGCGCTGCGCGAACATGGACCTTGCGAGCATCATCGGCGTTCGTTCGCGCCGGTGCGTGAGGCGCATCTGCGCCTGAGCACGGGCATGCCGCTGCCGGCCGGTGAAGTGATCGTCGTATCCGAAGTGATGTTCGACGACGACGCCTTCGGCGAACGCGGCAGCGCCGTCTGAGCTTCACACGGGCGCCTCATAAGCGCTGCGTGTGACCCACTTTTTCTTCATCCTCACTGTCTCTTCGCTGCCTGTGAAAGCCATCACCTCGCGGGACAATCCGCTCTACAAGCGCCTGAAGGCATTGGCCGGCTCGACGCATCAACAGCGTAAAAGCGGCCACGCGCTGCTCGAAGGGTTTCATCTGGCGGGCGCCTATCTCGACGTCGCCGGGCAACCGGAAATGTGCATCGTCACCGATGGCGCGCTGCGCCACGACGAAGCGCAGGCGATCGTTGCGCGCATCGAAGATCATCGTGTCGTGACGCTGCCGGATGCGTTGTTCGGGCAGTTGTCGAATGTCGTGCACGGTGTGGGCACTTTGCTGCTGGTTGAAAAGCTCGATACGCCGCTGCCCGACACGGTCGCGCAAACCTGCCTCGTGCTCGACGGCGTACAGGACGCGGGCAACGTCGGCTCGATTCTGCGCAGCGCGGCCGCCGCCGGCATTCAGCAGGTGTTCTGCGCGCCGGGCACGGCGTACGCGTGGTCGTCGAAAGTCCTGCGTTCGGGCATGGGCGCGCACTTCCTGCTGCAGATTCACGAGGACGCGGAAGCGCAGGCGCTGATCGAGCGCCTCGCGGTGCCGATCGTGATCACGGACTCGCACGGCGCCGAGGCGATCTACGATTGCGACCTGAGCGGACCGCTTGCCTGGGTGTTCGGCAATGAAGGCGCGGGTGTGTCGCAGATCTGGCGCGACAAGGTTTCGTTGCGGGTGACGATTCCACAGCCGGGCGGCATGGAGTCGCTGAATGTAGCGGCCGCCGCGGCCGTGTGCGTATTCGAGCAGTGCCGGCAGCAGCGCGGCCGTAGTTGACGCAGGGGACGTGCGTGTTCCGGCGTTTGTCAGCGCTGGAGCGTGTTTCAGGCTGCGGGGCTCAGATCGCGCTTACGCGGTGGCTCGACGACAACATGCAAGTCCCCGCACGTGCCCATGTTCAAGGCACGCCGGGCTCGCGCGACCCATGCGCACAGGCTCAATAGGAAGGCCTATCCAGCTTGATTTCCTGCAGGATCGTCGTCGCGATCTCTTCGATCGACTTGTGCGTCGACGACAACCACTTGATCCCTTCACGCCGCATCATCGCTTCGGCTTCGTTGATCTCATAACGGCAATTCTCCGGCGCGGCGTACTTGCTGCCGGGCCGGCGCTCGTTGCGAATCTCCGAAAGCCGCTGCGGATCGATCGACAAACCGAACATCTTCTGCCGATGCGCCAGCAGCGGCGTGGGCAATTTGCCGCGTTCGAAATCTTCCGGAATCAGCGGATAGTTGGCCGCTTTCACCCCGTACTGCATAGCCAGGTAGAGGCTCGTCGGCGTCTTGCCGCTGCGCGACACGCCGACCAGAATCACGTCGGCGTCGGCCAGGTTGCGGTTCGATTGGCCGTCGTCGTGAGCGAGCGAGAAGTTGATCGCCTCAATCCGGTTCTTGTATTCCTCGGTGTCGGCGTTCTGGTGGCCGCGGCCCATCGCGTGGCTCGACTTCAGTTCCAGTTCCTGTTCGAGCGGCTCGACAAAGGTCTGAAACATGTCCAGCACGAGCGCATTCGAGCCTTTGACGATCTGATTCGACGCGCTGTCCACGAGCGTGGTGAAGACGATCGGACGGCGGCCGTCCTGCACGATCGCTTCGTTGATCTTTTCGAGCGTGGCGTAGGCCTTCTCGGTCGAGTCGACGAAGGGCACGCGAACCAGGCGGAACTTCTGGTCGAACTGGGAGAGGATCGAATGCGCGAAAGTTTCGGCAGTGATCCCGGTACCGTCGGAGACGATGAATACGGTGGGCGGCATCAGTGGGGGCTGGGGAACGTGAGCGAAAAAAAGCGCTCGAATGAAACATCGCTGTTTGGACGACGCTGCCCGGTGGCTGACCGGAAACTGCAGCGGCGTCCGACCAGCGCGCCGTGGGCACCGCAACTGCGCCCGGATGGCGGCGGGGCTTCGCAAAAGCCCGCTGGCCGGTCCGGGGCGCGGTTCGAGGCGCAATTCTCGTCCGACTGTCACATTTTCAAAGTCGGCACGGTAGAATAGCGGCAACCTGTTGGATAAGCAATTGCAGGCGATTGGCGTCTAACTCACCGCGAACGGTCGTTCAACGCCTCGCTTTTGGCCGGTATTTTAGTCGTCAAGTTGCCGGGAACGTGGTGGATCGATCGGTAAGTCCGTCCATTGGCCTTCTTCCTCGCGCTTCGAGCGATTGCTTCTCCAACAGGTTGTGCAAGACGCGAGGTTACGCTCCCAATGGGCGTCTCGTGTTCGAGCCCACTTGCACAGCCGTGAATTTCTTTCACACTTAGGGGCTTGTATGACTAACGCAGTTACCGTCGCAAAGGATAAGGCGTATGTAGTTCCGTTTGAGCAGTTGCGGATGACCGACGTGGAAATCGTCGGTGGCAAGAACGCGTCGCTTGGCGAGATGATCAGTCAGCTCGCCGAGGCCGGCGTGCGCGTGCCGACCGGTTTCGCCACCACGGCGCTGGCTTTCCGCGACTTCCTGCATCACAACAACCTGACCGAACGCATTGCCAAACGTCTCGAGACGCTCGACGTCGACGACGTGAAGTCGCTTGCCGAAGCGGGCAAGGAAATCCGCCAATGGATCGTCGACGCGCCGTTCCAGCCACAACTCGAGGCGGATATCCGCGCGGGCTTCGACACCCTGCAAAACAGCTCGCCTGAAGAGCTGTCGTTCGCCGTGCGTTCGTCGGCCACGGCGGAAGACTTGCCGGACGCATCGTTCGCGGGTCAGCAGGAAAGCTACCTCAACGTGGTCGGTGTGGAAGACGTGCTCGATCGCATGAAGCACGTGTTCGCTTCGCTATACAACGACCGCGCTATCTCCTATCGCGTCCACAAGGGCTTCACGCACGCTGAAGTCGCGTTGTCGGCGGGTGTGCAGCGCATGGTGCGCTCGGACGTCGGCGCGGCCGGCGTGATGTTCACGCTGGACACGGAATCGGGCTTCAAGGACGCTGTCTTCATCACGTCGAGCTATGGTCTGGGCGAAACCGTGGTGCAAGGCGCGGTGAATCCGGACGAGTTCTACGTCTACAAGACCACGCTCGCGCAAGGCAAGTACCCGATCATCCGCCGCTCGATCGGCTCGAAGCTGATCAAGATGGAATTCACCAAGGCGGGCGAAGAAGGCCGCGTGAAGACCGTCGACGTGGCGCACGAGCAGCGCAACCGCTTCTCGATCACGGACGAAGACGTGATCGAACTGGCCAAATACGCCGTCATCATCGAAAAGCACTACGAGCGTCCGATGGACATCGAGTGGGGCAAGGACGGCCGCGACGGCAAGATCTTCATTCTGCAGGCGCGTCCGGAAACGGTGAAGAGCCAGGCGGCGGGCAAGGCCGAACAGCGTTTCAAGCTGAAGGGTCAGTCGAACGTGCTGGCCACCGGCCGCGCAATCGGTCAGAAGATCGGTGCGGGTCCGGTGCGCGTGATTCACGATCCGTCGGAAATGGACCGTGTGCAGCCGGGCGACGTGCTGGTCGCCGACATGACCGACCCGAACTGGGAACCGGTCATGAAGCGCGCGTCGGCAATCGTCACGAATCGTGGCGGCCGGACCTGTCACGCGGCGATTATTGCGCGTGAGCTGGGCGTGCCGGCGGTGGTCGGCTGCGGCGACGCGACCGACGTGCTGAAGGAAGGCGCGCTGGTCACGGTATCGTGCGCGGAAGGCGACGAAGGCAGGATCTACGACGGTCTGCTCGAAACCGAAGTTACCGAAGTGCAGCGCGGCGAACTGCCGCCGATTCCGGTGAAGATCATGATGAACGTGGGCAACCCGCAACTGGCCTTCGACTTCTCGCAACTGCCGAATGCAGGCGTGGGTCTCGCGCGGCTCGAGTTCATCATCAACAACAACATCGGCGTTCACCCGAAGGCGATTCTCGAGTACCCGAACATCGATCAGGACCTGAAGAAGGCCGTGGAAAGCGTCGCTCGCGGGCACGCCTCGCCGCGCGCGTTCTACGTCGACAAGCTGACCGAAGGGATCGCCACGATCGCGGCGGCGTTCTATCCGAAGCCCGTGATCGTGCGTCTGTCGGATTTCAAGTCGAACGAGTACAAGAAGCTGATCGGCGGTTCGCGCTACGAGCCGGACGAAGAAAACCCGATGCTGGGTTTCCGCGGCGCGTCGCGCTACATCGCGGACGATTTCGCCGAAGCGTTCCAGATGGAATGCATCGCGTTGAAGAAGGTGCGCGAAGAGATGGGCCTCGACAACGTTGAGATCATGGTGCCGTTCGTGCGTACGCTGAAGCAGGCGGAACGCGTGGTCGGGCTGCTGGCCAAGTACGGCCTGAAGCGCGGCGAGAATGGCCTGCGCCTGATCATGATGTGCGAAGTGCCGTCGAACGCGATTCTCGCTGAGGAATTCCTGCAATTCTTCGACGGTTTCTCGATCGGCTCGAACGACCTGACGCAGCTCACGCTCGGCCTCGACCGCGACTCCGGTATGGAACTGCTGGCGGTGGATTTCGACGAACGCGATCCGGCAATCAAGTTCCTGTTGAAGCGCGCGATCGACACGTGTCTGCGACTGGACAAGTACGTCGGTATCTGCGGCCAGGGCCCGTCGGATCATCCGGATTTCGCGCAATGGCTGACCGATGAAGGCATCAAGTCGATCTCGCTGAACCCTGACACGATCGTCGAGACGTGGCAGCAACTGGCGAAGTCGGCGAAGCAGTAACACGAACGGCGTGCCGTTTTCTAAACGGCATGCATAACGTGCGATGCGGTAGGTCAAGCGCGCGTTGAATGCACGTGAAACCTTGCCGTGTCGCCCGTTAAACGCCCTTGCTTCGTGCTATAAACACCCCGGTAGATCCGGGGTGTTTTGCTTTGTGGAGGTCGACGTGGCGCCAGGTGGATTGTTCTGGTGGATCGGGGCGGGTTTGCTGGTCGTGCTGGAGTTGCTCAGCGGCACGTTCTATCTGCTGATGATCGCGTTGGGCTGCGTAGCGGCCGCGCTCGCGAATCTCGCGGGCGCCCCAGCCGACGTGCAATTCGCGGTCGCGGCCGTGGTGGCGCTGGCGGCGGTGCTGCTGCTCAGGCGTTCGCGGTTCGGCCGCAGAACGCGCAAGGAAGCGTCGCGCAACCCGGACGTCAATCTCGACATCGGTCAAACGCTCGCCGTGCCGGCGTGGCACGAGCGGCGAGCGCGCGCCGATTATCGCGGCGCGGCTTGGGACGTCGAACTGGCCGCGGGCGAGCCGGAAGACGCGCATCTCTACGAAATTACCGAGTTGCGAGGCAGTTGCCTCGTCGTGGTGGCGGCGCGTCGTTCAAACACCCGGGCCACTACGGCCTGAGCATCAACACGGGACACGCGCATCACACACAACTATTCGAACTACGGACCGGAGGGCAGTAATGGATTCGACCATCGTCGGGGCGGTGCTTCTGATCATCGTGATCGTACTGGCGGCGCAGACCATCAAGATCGTGCCGCAGCAGCATGCGTGGGTTCTGGAGCGACTCGGCCGCTATCACCGTACGCTGACACCGGGGTTGAGCTTTGCGTTTCCGTTCGTCGATCGGATCGCCTATAAGCACATCCTCAAGGAAATTCCGCTCGAAGTGCCGAGCCAGGTCTGTATCACGCGCGACAACACGCAGTTGCAGGTGGACGGCGTGCTGTACTTTCAGGTCACCGATCCCATGAAGGCGTCGTACGGGTCGAGCAACTTCGTGTTCGCGATCACGCAGTTGTCGCAAACCACGCTGCGCTCGGTGATCGGCAAGCTCGAACTCGACAAGACCTTTGAGGAGCGCGACTTCATCAACCACAGCATCGTGTCGTCGCTCGATCAAGCCGCGACGAACTGGGGTGTGAAGGTGCTGCGCTACGAGATCAAGGACCTGACGCCGCCCAAGGAAATTCTCCACGCGATGCAGGCGCAGATCACCGCCGAGCGCGAGAAGCGCGCGCTGATCGCCGCTTCGGAAGGGCGCAAGCAGGAGCAGATCAACATCGCGTCCGGCGGTCGTGAGGCGGCGATCCAGAAGTCCGAAGGCGAGCGGCAGGCAGCGATCAATCAGGCGCAAGGTCAGGCGTCGGCGATTCTGGCCGTGGCCGAGGCCAACTCGCAGGCGATCCAGAAGATCGCGGCGGCGATTCAATCGAACGGCGGGATGGAAGCGGTGAACCTCAAGGTGGCCGAACAATACGTGAACGCGTTCGGCAATCTGGCGAAGCAGGGCACCACGCTGATCGTGCCGGGCAATCTCGCGGACATGAGCTCGATGATCGCCTCGGCGCTGACGATTGTGAATAAAGGGAAGGGCGTGAGCGAGGTGCGTTGAACGGGCCGGCTGCGCTCAACGCGCCGGCTGCGCGAAACGGACGGGCCGCGCGTAGCCTACTGACCGTGCCGTTTGCGGTGAGCGTGAGTGCGTTGACCGTATCGAAAGCGCCGAAAAAAGCACGAAAGCACCGAACGAAAGCGTTGGCACGATCAGCACGAGGCGGTCGTCGCGGCAAGGCAGAAAGTGCAGTTCTCCGCAGGCGGATAGCCCGTCACGATGCTTGCCCGCCGCATTTGCCGGCTTGCAAAAAGAAAATGGCCCGCATCGTTCGCGGGCCATTTTCTTTTTGCGCTTGTGAGGCGCGCTTCCTTGCCACATTCGAGCCGATCGCAGCGCATGTGGGCAGACCACAAGCGGCATAACAGCATACCGGCCGCATTCAACGGCCGATCAAACCACGCCGCTCATCAAGTCGGCGAGCGCATCAACCGCGCCTTTTCACGTTCCCAATCGCGTTTCTTTTCGGTTTCGCGCTTGTCGTGCTGCTTCTTACCCTTGGCGAGGCCAATCTCGCATTTGACGCGGCCGCCCTTGTAGTGAAAATTCAGCGGCACGAGCGTGTAGCCGCGCTGCTCGACCTTGCCGATCAGTTTGCTGATCTCCTCGCTGTGCAACAGCAGCTTGCGCGTGCGCACCGGATCGGGATTGATGTGGGTCGAGGCTTCGGGCAACGGGCTGATGTGCGTGCCGATCAGGAACAGTTCGTTATTCTTGATAACGACGTACCCTTCCTTGATCTGGCCGCGCCCGGCGCGCAGCGCCTTGACCTCCCATCCTTCGAGCACGAGCCCTGCTTCATAGCGTTCTTCGACCGAGTAGTCGTAGAAGGCTTTTCTGTTGTCGATGATGCTCATGAATGGAAAGTGCCCAACTCGTTTAAAATCACGATTTTAGCAAAGCGGGGCAAGGAAAGCCCGCTGCGCTCGTCCACCCTTGCCACGCGCTGTTCAATTTATGGCAGATGTCCAGAAAACCGTGTTGATCCGCCATTCGGCGGAACAGATGTTCGACCTCGTCACCGACGTCGCCGATTACCCCAACTTCCTGCCGTGGTGCGGGGGAGTCGAAATCCGCCGCCGGGACGAAACCGGCATGGAGGCGAAGATCGATATCAACTTCAAGGGCATCAAGCAGCACTTCGCCACGCGTAACAGCATGGAGCGGCCCACGCGCATCGATATGGAGTTCGCGGACGGCCCGTTTCGCAAGTTCACGGGCTTCTGGCGTTTTACGCCATTGCGCGCCGATGCCTGCAAGATCGAATTCGCGCTGCACTACGAATTCACCAACATTATTCTTGAGAAGATCATTGGCCCGGTGTTCAACCACATTGCCAATACCTTCGTCGAATCGTTCGTGAAGCGTGCCGATCAGCGCTACGGTAAGGCATGAACGCGCGCCTGTCGATTGAAGTCTGTTATGCGTCGGCCGACGAGCAGGCGCTGATCGCGCTGGAATTGCCCGCAGGCGCCACGTTGCAGCAGGCGCTGGACGCCAGCGGCATCTTGCGGCGGTTCCCGCAAATCGATCTGGGCACGCAGAAAGTGGGCGTGTTCGGCAAACTCAAGCCGCTCGACGCGGTGCTGGCCGACCATGACCGGGTCGAGATTTACCGGCCGCTGCTGGTCGATCCCAAGGCGTCGCGTCAGCGGCGCGTCGAGAAGACCCGCAAAGCGGGTTCGATCGAAGGGCGTCGCTGGCAGAACAAGGATTCGCGCTAGGCGCATTTCGCGTGAGCAGAGAAGGGCGAGAGCGCCCTGTCTCAAGGCGCCGACACCTGCGGCTTTTCCTCGATCCCTGCAGGCGCGGATGTATCGTCGTCCGCATGCTGGCGCACTGACCAGCACACACCGGCCACCAGCAGCAGAATCGCCGCCAGTTCGAGCGGGCGCGGCAGCCGCTGGTCGTAAATGAACGCGTAAAGCAGCGCGAAAAGCGTCTCGAACACGATCATCTGGCCGGAGAGCGTCAACGGCAGCCGTTTCGATGCGGCATTCCACAATCCGTTGCCGAGCCAAGATGCGCCGATCGCGAGCCCGAGATTCAGCATCCAGAAGGTGTGCCAGCGCCCGTCGGCCAGTTCGCCTTGCGGGCCGCCCGCCGGCAGCACGGCGATCACGAGCCATAGCGCCGCGCCGAGCGCGCCCGTCACCACGCCCCACAAGACTGACCATTCATTGCCGCTGAAATGCGTCTGGCGCTGCAGATAGCGGGCGTTTTCGACCGCAAACCACGTCCAGCATCCCAAGGCGCCCACCGCGCAGGCGAGCCCGATCAGCTTGGTGACGACACTGACCGGCGTGCTGTCCACCACCGTAAAGACATCGATGTTGATGCAGACGATGCCCGCCATCACCATCGCGAGCGGCCAGGCGAGGCGGGCGAGCGGCACCGCGCCGTGATCGCGGCGGCCCAGCAGCGTCACCGTAACGGGCAGCACGCCGACGATCAGCGACGCCGGCGCGATGCCGATCAGGTGCACGGCCGCCGTCAGCAGCAGGTAGTAGAGGAGGTTGCCGGCCAAAGCCAGCTTCACCAGCGCGCCGAGATCCTCGCGGGTCAGCCGTTTGACGAGCGAGCGCGCCATGGGCAGCGCGGCGGCCAGCGAGACGATGCCGTACATCGTGTAGCGGCCCGCGCTCAGAAGCAGCGGCGAAAAGTCCGGCAGCACGCGCGGCACCAGAAAAACCATGCCCCATAAGGCCCCGGCCATTACTCCATATGCCACACCGCGCTGCATCGACTGCCCCTGCAAAAAAACTGGAATGGTCGGCAGAATAGCCGGTTGGCGGGCGGGGCGTCTTGTTCGATTCTGCAATTCGAGCCCGCCGGCGCCCGGCTGCGCCCGAACGCGCAAACGAAACCCGATCGAACCCGAGGCGAACAGCCAAGCGAAATAGAGGGGCCCGATAGCGCGAAAAAAACCGCCCGAAATTCGCTAAGCTGCTGTTAGTGCAGTGAAAACCAGGGAGGTATCGCGTATAATTCGCTTTTGCGCCTATAGGATTTGCCATGCGTCTGATCCAAACAGCACTCACGTTCGATGACGTGCTCCTCGTCCCGGCTTTCTCCGATGTTCTGCCGCGCGACACCAGCCTCAAGACCCGGCTGACCCGCAACATCTCCCTGAATATGCCGCTCGTGTCCGCCGCCATGGACACCGTCACCGAAGCACGCCTCGCCATTGCGATGGCGCAAATGGGTGGCGTGGGCATCATCCACAAGAATCTCACCGCAGCCGAACAGGCGCGTGAAGTGGCCAAGGTCAAGCGCTTCGAGTCGGGCGTGGTGCGTGATCCGATCACGGTGCCGCCGCAAATGAAAGTGCGCGATGTGATCGCCCTGTCGCAGCAGCATGGCATTTCGGGCTTCCCGGTCGTCGAAGGCGCGCAACTGATCGGTATCGTCACGAACCGCGACCTGCGTTTCGAAGAGCGTCTGGACGAGCCGGTACGCAACATCATGACGCCGCGTGAGCGTCTCGTCACCGTCAAGGAAGGCACGCCGCTCGCCGAAGCCAAGGCGCTGATGCACAGCCATCGCCTCGAACGCGTGCTGGTCATCAACGACGCATTCGAACTGCGCGGCCTGATGACCGTCAAGGACATCACCAAGCAGACCGAGCACCCGGACGCCTGTAAAGACGAACACGGCAAGCTGCGCGCGGGCGCGGCGGTCGGCGTGGGCGCGGACAATGAAGAGCGCGTCGAACTGCTGGTGCAGGCGGGCGTCGACGTGATCGTCGTGGATACCGCGCACGGCCATAGCCAGGGCGTGCTCGAACGCGTCAAGTGGGTCAAGCAGAACTTCCCGCACGTCGAGGTGATCGGCGGCAACATCGCCACCGCGGCGGCCGCCAAGGCGCTCGTCGAATACGGCGCGGACGGTGTGAAGGTCGGTATCGGCCCGGGCTCGATCTGCACGACGCGGATCGTTGCCGGCGTGGGCGTGCCGCAAGTCACCGCGATCTCCAACGTGTCCGAAGCGCTGAAGGGCACGGGCGTGCCGGTCATCGCCGACGGCGGCGTGCGCTTCTCGGGCGACGTCAGCAAGGCGCTGGCAGCGGGCGCGAATGCCGTGATGATGGGCAGCATGTTCGCCGGCACCGAAGAAGCGCCGGGCGACGTGTTCCTGTATCAGGGCCGCCAGTACAAGTCTTACCGTGGCATGGGCTCGGTCGGCGCGATGAAGGACGGCGCGGCGGACCGCTACTTCCAGGACAACTCCGCGAACATCGACAAGCTGGTGCCGGAAGGTATCGAAGGCCGCGTCGCCTACAAGGGCTCGGTCAACGCGATCCTGTTCCAACTGATCGGTGGCGTGCGCGCCAGCATGGGTTATTGCGGCTGCCGCACCATTGCCGAGATGAACGACAAGGCCGAGTTCGTGCAGATCACGGGCGCGGGCTTGCGCGAGTCGCACGTGCATGACGTGCAAATCACCAAGGAAGCGCCCAACTACCACGTGGACTAAACGCCAATGAAACCATTGCTGCGCGCTGTACTCATCCTCGATGCCTTGTTGTTGCTTGCGTTCGGCCTGCTGTTTCTGCTGACGCCGTGGACTTCGTTGTACAACGCGCTGCTTCTGGTGCAAACCCAGCCGGCTCTGGTCGGCCAGGGGTTTGGCGTGGCGCTTATCGGGCTGGCATGGCTGGCCTTCCACGCGTCGATCGACGGCGCGCTGACCACCGCCGTCGCCAAGGTGATTGGCCACGTGAACTGGTTGACCGGCGTGCTGATGCTGATCTGGCTGCTCGGTCTGCATACGCCGGCGCTGACCGGTTTTGGGCAGATCGTCGCGGTGCTGACGGGCGTGGTGCTGCTGGTAATCGGTCTGGGCGGCGTGCGTTTGGCGGGAGCTGTGCGTCGGCGTGAAAGAGTGCGGCTTGCAGAAGCCGCCGCTGCCGAGCGCGCCGAAAAGCAGGCTGCCAAAGACGCCGCGAAAGATGCGGCCAACCGGCGCGAGCCGGGCCGTGTCACAGCGGGTTTTCCGGTTTATCACGCTGAGCCGGTCGTCGAGCCCGTCGTGCCGGTTACGCGACCTGTCAGTTCCGTGAGTCCTGTGGCAGGGGCGCCGCTTCATCCGGTGGTCGACGAAGCCAGTCTGACGCCGTCCGAACGCGCAGCGCGGGCGGAAGCCGCCGCCGCGCGAGACGAAGCCCGCAACGGCGCGGCCGACGCGCCTGGCGCGCCCCGGCCGCCGTTTCATGGTTGATGCGCCGCGCGCCACACCGCCCGCTCAAGCATCCGGATTCCGTTTGCGTGCGCCGTGGGCAAACGCCCGCGGCGCGGCATGCGCCAACCCGCTGCATCGTTACGTTTCATGCTCGATCGTCCCCACGTGGACCGCTTTGAATTCAACGCCGCGCATCGCGCGCGGCATTCCGTATCCGCTCACTTTTGACTCCGTCCGCTGCCATGCATGACAAGATCCTGATCCTCGACTTCGGTTCGCAAGTCACCCAACTGATTGCACGTCGCGTTCGCGAAGCCAACGTGTATTCGGAAATTCATCCGTACGACGTCGATGCGTCGTTCATCCGCGACTTCGCGCCGAAGGGCGTGATCCTCTCCGGCGGCCCGAGCTCGGTCACCGAAACCGATACGCCGCGCGTGCCGCAAGCCGTGTTCGAACTCGGCGTGCCGGTGCTCGGCATCTGCTACGGCATGCAGGCCATGGCCGAGCAACTCGGCGGCAAGGTCGATATCGGCCATCTGCGCGAGTTCGGTTATGCCGAAGTGCGCGCGCGCAATCACACGAGCCTGCTGGAAGGCATCAAAGACTTCACCACGCCGGAAGGTCACGGCATGCTGAAGGTGTGGATGAGCCACGGCGACAAGGTGCTGGAAATGCCGCCGGGCTTCGCGCTGATGGCGTCGACGGAATCGTGTCCGATTGCGGCCATGGCCGACGAAAAGCGCCATTTCTACGGCCTGCAATGGCACCCGGAAGTCACGCACACCGTGCAGGGCCGCGCCATGCTCGAACGTTTCGTGCTGCAGATTTGCGGCGCGCGGGCCGACTGGGAAATGGGCAACTATATCGACGAAGCCGTCGCGAAGATTCGCGAGCAGGTCGGTAACGAGCACGTGATTCTGGGGCTGTCGGGCGGCGTGGATTCGTCGGTGGCCGCGGCGCTGTTGCATCGCGCGATCGGCGATCAACTGACCTGCGTGTTCGTCGATCACGGTCTGTTGCGTTTGAACGAAGCCGAGCAGGTGATGGCGACCTTCGCCGATCACCTGGGCGTGAAGGTGATTCACGTGGACGCCAGCGAAGTGTTCCTGCGCAAGCTGGCCGGCGTGACCGATCCGGAAGCGAAGCGCAAGATCATCGGCGCGGAATTCGTCGAAGTGTTCCAGGCTGAAGCCGGACGACTGACCGATGCAAAGTGGCTGGCTCAGGGCACGATCTATCCGGACGTGATCGAATCGGCCGGCAAGGGCAAGAAGGGCGCGCAGACTATCAAGAGCCACCACAACGTGGGCGGCCTACCTGAAACGTTGAATCTGAAGCTGCTCGAACCGCTGCGCGAACTGTTCAAGGACGAAGTGCGCGAACTCGGCGTCAAGCTCGGTTTGCCGCCGGCCATGGTGTACCGCCACCCGTTCCCGGGCCCGGGTCTGGGCGTGCGGATTCTCGGCGAAGTGAAGCGCGATTTCGCGGACCTGCTGCGCCGCGCGGACGCGATTTTCATCGAGACGCTGCGCACTTTCATCGATAAGGAAACGGGCAAGTCCTGGTACGATCTGACGAGCCAGGCGTTCGCGGTGTTTCTGCCGGTGAAGAGCGTTGGGGTGATGGGCGACGGGCGGACTTATGAGTACGTCGTTGCGCTGCGTGCCGTGCAGACGCTGGACTTCATGACCGCGCATTGGGCGCATCTGCCGCATGAGCTGCTGGGGCATGTGTCGAACCGGATCATTAATGAAGTGCGGGGGATTAACCGGGTGGTGTATGACATCTCGGGGAAGCCGCCGGCGACAATCGAGTGGGAGTAATTCAGAATGCTCTGCAGTAGTCTGCAGAGCATCGAAATGCTCCTGCTTTTCCGCACGGAATTGTGGGTTTACTGCCTGGCGCGCTCTGATGGCGACCGACAATAGCTGGTTGCTGTCGACGGCATGTCTGACGGTATAGCGTTTTGCTTTATGCTTTATTACGCCGCGAGCAATTTAACGTGGCACTGCCGTTCTACGTGAACCCCAAGCCGCGCGCGCGGCTCGCCCACGCGCGCGCCACGCATCGTCACCGGGCTCTTGCGCCACCGGGAGATCACGATGAAACGACTGGATAGGGCGGCACGGTGAATTGAACGATGGCGCCACGGGGCAAATTCGCGCTTGCCCACAATCGACCGCCATGCGCTTCGATGATAGAACGGCAGATCGACAGCCCCATCCCCAAGCCAGTGGGCTTCGTGGTGTAGAAAGGTACGAACACGCGCTCGGCGCTCTGCGGAGCGAAGCCCGGTCCCGAATCGCGCACTGTCACGAGCACGGAGCCGGAGTCGACTTTCACGGTTGTGATGAACAGGTGCCGCACGCCGTCGCCGACGTCGTTCATCGCCTCGAGCGCATTGATGATCAGGTTGAGGAGAACCTGTTGCAGTTCGACACGATCGCCTTCAATCGACGGCAAGTCCTCCGCGAGTTGCGTCTCCACCGAAGCACCGCTCCTCGCGGCTTCGCTGCGGGTCAGTTCGATCACCTCATGAATCGCTGCGTTGATGTCCACCCGTTCCTTGCGCGGCGGCGCCTTGCGGATCAGATCGCGGATGCGGTTGATCACGTCGCCCGCACGGCTGCCGTCGTTGACGATACGCTCGAGCGCCTGCCGGGCCTCGCTCAGATCAGGAGGTCGCGCGCTTAGCCATAACAGCGCCGCGCCGGCGTTGGCCACCGTTGCGGCGATCGGTTGCTTGACTTCATGAGCGATCGACGCCGCAAGCTGGCCGACCGTGGCCACCCGGTTGGCGTGAGCGAATTCGGCCTGTACCTCGCGATAGCGCCGCTCGTTCTGGCGAGCTTGTTCCTCCACGCGCTTGCGCTCGGTCAGGTCGAGTACGAAGGCGACGCCTTCCTCGCGGCCCGCTTCGAAAGTCGCCAACCCGACCATGACGGCCACACGGCTGCCGTCTTTCCTCACGTACTCCTTCTCATAGGGCGGGGCGCGGCCCGTTTGCACCGCCTCCCCGAGAGCCTGCTCGCTGCCCTGAAGCCACTCCGGCGGCGTCAGGTCCCGCCAGCGTACGCGACCCGACACGAGATCTTCCCGCTCATAACCCACCATCCGAAGAAAGGCGTCGTTGGCCTCGAGAATGACACCGCCGGCATTCCAGACCAGGATGCCGATAATGTTGGCGTCGACAAGGCGGCGGATCTTCGCTTCGCGTTCCGCGAGGTCGCGATACAGATAAGCGTTCTCCAGCGAGATTGCCGCCTGCGAGGCCACCAGCTTTAGCACCGCGAGCCGGGCGGGGTTGAACACGCCGGCGGTCAGATTATTTTCGAGGTAGAGCACGCCGGTGAGTTGCGCCCGATTCATCAAGGGCAGGCAAAGCACGGAGCGGGTGCGATGCCGACGGATATACGAATCCGCGGCAAATGGAGAGTCGCTTGCGGCATCGTCGAGAATGATGTTCTCGCGGGTGCGAAGGGCGTGGTAGAGCATCGATTCCGGTAGCGACGCGGCACTTACAGGCATGTCGCGCACTTGCAACCGGGTTGCGTCGCCGTCGGTCGTCGCTTCCGCGGCAATCCACTGTTCGCCGCTGTTCGACCGGATCAGCAAGCCACGCTGCGCGCCGGCCTGTTCGACGGCCGTCCGCATGATCATATCGATCAGCTTGTCCAGCACGATGTCGCCCGAAGCGGCCTGTGACACCTTGATCACGGTCGCGAGGTCGAGGCGTTCGACGGGCGTTGCGATCGTGGTGGTCGGGCCTGGCGCGAGTTCCTCCGTTCGCAAGTCCGGATAGCGCTCCTCGAGTTGGCGCACCTTGCCGTCGGCGCGCCAACGCAGGTAGCCGTAGCGGGCCTCCTGCAGATAGAGGCGGGCGATCCTTGCAAAACCGCGCGCCGAGTAAAACCGTGACGCGAGTTCATAGGCGAGCGCCTCGTTGTGGACAAAGCCGCTTTCCTGCGCCGAGCGGATGGCTTGCTCGTAAAGGTTTTCAGCATCGAGCACGCGGCCTTCGATTCGCGCCATCTCGGCGCCGACCAGCTCGACGCGGTTGGCGAAATTCTCCGGGCAGTTGGCGGCCCATATCCGAAGCTGCCGGTGATGTGCGGCGACTGCGTTCAGGTGTTGCGTTCGTTCTCCGCCCGGAACGGCGTCGCACCATGCGGCACGAGCCAGCGCGGCGTAAAAATGAAACTCGGCTTCCTCGAGGAACGACGCCGAGGTCCAGAGCAGCTGTTGCGCCTTCGACGCGGCGTCCATGGCGACGGCATAGTCGCCGGCGAGATAGCGCGCCTGCAGTTTCCGGATCCAGTACAGGCACGCGGCGAGCGCGAGGGTCGGATTGTTCGACAGATGCTCTTCGATATGACGCTCACTGAACCGTCCGTCGTCGAGGCAGCCGAACGTCGGCGTCCGGCCGCGGAGCATCCGGATCAGCGCGAGTTGCGTACTGATGAAGTCGATGACGAGACCGAACCGCACCTTCTCGGCGTACGCAAGGCCGCGCTCGGCTTCGCCTTGCGCCTCGGGTAGCGGGTCGCCGGCGAACAGCAGGTTCGAGTTGAGGTGTTGGCACGTGTAGGCTCCATACGTGAGATCGCCGATCCGGTTGGCCGCTTCGAGCGCGCGGCGCAGCAGATTGCGGCAAACCCGCACGTGTTTCATCCAGCGCACCACGAATACCGCGAAGCAGTGATAGGTGCTCGCCTCGAAGCGCTTAAGGCCGCGCCGCTCGACCAGTTCATAGCCAAGCTGGCCGAATAGAAAGCCAGCCTGGTAGTCGCCGAAACGCGGCCCGGCGATTCGGCAGAGCATGATATAGGGCACACATGAAGCATCGCAATTGCCCCGTTCGAGGCTAAAACTGACTGCTTTGCAGATCGTCAGGGAAGCGAGATTCGCATCCGTCTGCACGGCCGGCGGCAGGAGCTTGCTCAGAACCTCGGCGGTCGCGAGGGAGGCGGGGTCCTGCATGAGCGGCAGGTCGATGAGGGCCTCGATGGCGCGCTTCCCAAGCAGTGAGCCGATGCGTTCGTATTCGCGTCGAACCGTCTCGTCGTCCGGATGGGGGGACCACTCGAAGCCGACATGCCGCAAATAGTCGAGACACACGGCAACGGCGCGATCGCTCCGGTCGAGAGTGGTACAGACATCCGTATGCAGGCAGGCCACGCTGGCCTGTTCGACCGTGGTGGCGGCCCGCTGCGACAGCGACGCCAGACGCTCGTCGGCGGTGGAAAGCTGGCCAGTCAGAAACTCGCAGGCGGCCCGGTTCAATTCCAGCGCGAGGATCAGTTCATGCCGGCGCTCCCAGCAATCGTCGTCCAGTAGTCCGATGCCGGTGACCAGATAGGTGAGCGCCGAGCCATAGGCCGCCGACGCTTTGGCGCGCTGGGCGGCGAGCAGGTTGAATCCGGCCAGTCGCTCGCGTTCGTCGCGTGACGTGATCAGGGCCGCGCCGCGATTGAGCTGCCCGACGATTTCGAAGATCGCTTCCTCGCGGTTTTCCGCCGGCGTCTCTGCAGCAAGCAGCCGGCCGATCCGCAGATGCGCCTGCGCGCGCGAGGCTGGCGGGATCAATGAATAGGCGGCTTCGTGAATCCGGTCGTGAGCAAACCGGTACGAGCCGCCCAGCCGCTCGACCAGTTCCTGGCGGACCGCTTCCCATAACGCCGAGTGGAGCTGCGTCTGCGCCACGCCGAGAACGGTCGAGAGCGTCGTGATTTCGGCGACGTTGCCGAGACAGGCCAACTGCTGCAACGCCTGCTGCGTTTGCCCCTGCAGCCGGCTCAGCTTGCCGACCATGAGATCCACGATGTTATCGGTGTAACCCGTGGCATGGATGCGATCGGGATCCCAGCGCCACTGTCCGGCGTCGTGGTCGAAGGTGAGTAGATCCCGTTCGGCCAGTGCATGCAGGAACTGGATCACAAAAAACGGATTGCCCGCGGTCTTCTCATGGACCAGTCGCGCCAAAGGCTCGGTTCGCGCCGGCTCGCAGTGAAGCGCTTCGCCGATCAGCTGGCTGACATGGGCACGGGCGAGCGGCGCGAGCGTGATCTGATTGATCCTCACACCGGCGCTCCCGATCGCCTGGAGTTTGCCCGTCAGCCGATGCGTGCCATCGACCTCGTTGTCGCGATAGGCACCGACCAGCATCAGATATCGCAGTTCCGGGCGGATCAACAGATCCTCGAGCAAATCGAGCGTGGCCGCGTCGAGCCACTGCAGATCGTCGAGAAAGAGCGCCAGCGGATGTTCGGCACGGGCGAACACGCCGATGAAACGCCGGAACACCTGCATGAAGCGATGCTGCGCCTGCTGTGGCGCAAGGTCCGGGACGGGAGGCGGCTCGCCGATGATGAGCTTCAGCTCGGGAATGAGGTCGGTCATGAGCCCGGCGTTGACGTCCAGCGCCGCGAGCAACGCGTCGCGCCAACTCGCCAGATCGGCGTCGCGCTTGCCGAGCAGCGGCCGCACGAGGCTCTGGAATGCCTGCACGAGCGTCGCATAGGGGATATCGCGCTTGTATTGGTCGAACTTGCCGGCCGCGAAGAGTCCCCGCGGCTGCACCAGCACTTTGTGCAGTTCATTAACGACCGAGGATTTGCCTATGCCGGAATAGCCGGTCACGAGCACCAGCTCCGGCACGCCGCTGCCGACGATCCGGTCGAATGCGGCGACCAGTATCTCGACTTCGTGCTCCCGGCCGTACAGCTTCTCGGGAATGAGTAGCCGGTCGGGGCTGTCGTGCTCGCCGAGCGGAAAGTCATCGATGCGGCGCTGACGCCGCCAGTCGGCGAGACACAGCCGCAGATCGCGCTCGACCCCGGCGGCGGTCTGGTAGCGCTCTTCGGCCGTCTTGGCGAGCAGCTTCATGACGATATGGGAGATCGCAGCGGGGACGGTAGCAAGCCGCGCGCTCGGCGCCACCGGCTTTCTCGCTATATGGCAGTGCACCCATTCAGTCGGGTCTGCGGCCATGAATGGCAGCGCGCCCGTCAGCATCTGGTAGAGCGTGACGCCGAGCGCGTAGAGGTCGCTGCGCGAATCGATCGAGCGGTTCATCCGGCCGGTCTGCTCGGGCGCCATGTAGGCCAGCGTGCCCGCGATGGTCTCGGGCGGCTCGGGAGCTTGCCGCTCGCGCGGCAGACGCGAAGCGAGGCCGAAGCCGGTGAGGCGCACGCGGCCGTCGGCGCAGTTCACCATGATATGAGTGGGCTTGAGATCCTTGTGGACGAGACCGCGTTGATGAAGCCGGCCGAGCGCCGCGGCTATCCCGACAGCGAGCCGCAAAGAATCTTCTATCTCCAGCGGCGCGCCTAACAGGTGCGCAAGCGGCCCGCCGCCCGGATCCTCGAGTACGAGCAGTGTCCGGCTACCTTCGCGCATCAGCTCCAGCGGCCGCACGGCCCACGCACTATCGAGTTCGTCTTTCAGGCCAAACTCGTGAGCTAGTTGATCGACGCTGTCGGGCCGGGGCTGTTCGGCGGCGGCCCGCGCAAGCAGGACGTCGCGTTCGCCGGCCTCGCCTGCGCGCCGTTCCCGACTGACGGCTCGCTGGCCGTCATTCCACACAATCTGAAGGCTGTTATCCATCGGCATCCGAACCCTATGCAGCCGTTATCCGCCGCACCGTGTCAGCAGGTTGCTGCCCAGGTGAAGTTCGTTCGCGAAAGCGGTGTACGGCACGACTTCCCTGTGATCGCCACGCTGGAGAGGCAGGCATTTTGCAGGATACACCTCGGCCGTCAGCATCAGGACCGGCAGGAGGGACGCAGCGTGACCGGCGCTTCGAGACGGATGCCTATATGCAGCCGCGCCGGCAATGGATCGTGTTCCTGCTATAACTTTATTCTATTTTTCCTGCATAGCCCCCGCAACATAAGCTGCCCTAAGTACGCTCCGAGCGGTGGTGCAGTCGGCGAGATGACAAGTACATGACGCGCTGCGTGTACGCCGCAAAAACTAATCGACCCGGAATGGTGGCGACAATGACACTCGGCAATGGCAAGGCATCCAGAGCATCGCTCAGGGTTCTGGTGGCAGCACTGGCACTCACTGCGGGGTTTGCTGCGCAGCCGGCGGCGCGCGCGGTGGACGCTCACTTCGTGTTGGTCAGCCACGCACCGGATTCGGACACGTTCTGGAACACGATCAGAAACGCTATTGAGCAGGCCGATGAGGACTTCAACGTCGAGACCGACTACCGCAACCCGCCGAACGGCGATCTCGCGGACATGTCCCGCCTGATCGAGCAGGCGGCGGCGCGCAATTATGATGGCGTGATTACGACGATCGCCGACTTCGACGTGTTGAAGAGTTCCATCGAAAAGGTGACCGCGAAGAAGATCGCGCTCGTGACGATCAACTCCGGCACCAATGAACAAAGCGCGCAACTCGCCGCGATCATGCACATTGGTCAGCCCGAATATCTGGCGGGCAAGGCGGCCGGCGAGAAAGCCAAAGCCGCGGGCGTGAAGACGTTTCTGTGCGTGAACCACTTCGCGACCAATCCGGTTTCATTCGACCGTTGCCGTGGTTTTGCGGATGCGATCGGCGCCGACTACAAGACTTCCACGATCGACTCGGGCCAGGACCCGACCGAGATCCAATCGAAGGTCAGTGCCTATTTGCGCAACCATCCGAAAACGGATGCGGTCCTCACGCTCGGGCCGCCACCTGCGTCGGCGACGCTCAAAGCTATCGACCAGATGGGCATTGCGGGTAAGATTTTTTTCTGCACGTTCGATTTCTCCGACGAAATCGCAAAGGCCATTCGGGATGGGACGATTGCTTTCGCGATCGACCAGCAGCCCTATCTCCAGGGTTATATGGCGGTGGCGGTCCTCGCGATCGCGAAGAAGGAGCGCACCACCGATCCCGTCAAGATCCGCCAGGTGCTCAAAGAGAATGTGAAATTCAAAGCGCGGTTGGAGATGTACGGCCTCGAACCGTCGTATGGGCCGAAGAACATTCGCTCGGGACCGAGCTTCATTACAAAGGCCAATCTGGACAAAGTGGTGAAGTACGCGGGCCAGTACCGTTGATAACGCGCGGGCCATCGTCTTGGGCTTTTTGTCTGCATAAAGGACGGCTGACCACACCGGCGACAAGATGCGCGAGCAACGTCATGATCAGGACGCGGCCAGTTGCGCATCTGTCGACCGTCAGTTATAGCCGCGCCGGCTTATAGGTTGATGAGCGCCTGGTCGACCGTCTGTTGAGTCTTGATTGTCTGTGAATTCGCCTGGTAATTACGCTGCGCGGTTATCAGGTCGACCAGTTGGTGTGTCAAATCAACGTTCGAGTCCTCCGTTTGTCCACCGAGGAGAACGCCGTGATTGGTCGAGCCGGGACTCGACACCTGCGCCGCGCCGGAATCTCCCGTCTGGGCATAGAGGTTGTTTCCCATATTCGCAAGACCATTTGGATTGCTGAAGGTTGCGAGAGCGACCTGACCGAGCACTAGCGTGGCGCCGTTCGAATAAGATCCAGTCAACGTGCCGTCTTCACCTACGGAGAACCCCGTCAGTTGCCCCGAGCTATTGCCGTCCGGTAGCAGCGCGGTCACGCCGTTTTTGCCGGCATATTGTGTCGTGCCAGTCAGGTTCAGCGTCAGACTTTGGGTCGTGGCGCCGTTGTCCGCGGCGTTGGGAATGTTGAATGTCAGAGCGGATGCATTCGGTGACGTGAGATGGCCGGAAGTGTCGAACGTGATGGTGCCCATGCTTCCAGAAGGATTGGGGCCGACAGGTGCGGGTGGATTTCCGCTGGTTCCGTAGACGTCGTATGAACCGGTTGCCTTCTTTACGAAATAGACGTTAGTGGATTGGCTCCCGCCCAGGGAGTTGTAGACCGACATTGGCTGGCCGTAGCTATAACTGGCGGGATCGGATGGATTGAACGGGTTCGTCGGGACCGGATCCTGAGAATCGAGGTTGAACGCGGCGGAAATGGTTTTTGTCGCCGTGGGCGGCAGGCTGGCGGACGAGACCATGAGCGGCCCAACGCTGCCCGTATTCATCTTCCCGTCGGGTCCGGGGGAGTAACCCATCAATGGCAGTCCTTGAGCATTCTCAATTACCCCGCTTTTGTCGAGATGGAACACACCATTGCGCGAGTAGACCAGAGCGCCGTTATTGGAGAGCTGGAAGAATCCATTTCCGTTTATTGCAATGTCTAGTGGCCGATCGGTCTTGCTAAACGTACCGTTACTGAAGTCCTGTTCGGCCGTGGATAAGCGCGTGCCGATACCCACCTGGTTATTGGCCGCGGTCATCACCGCGTTGGCATACATGTCGGCGAACTGTGCCGTCGAGCTTTTGAACCCGACAGTGTTCGCATTCGCGATGTTATTGCCGATCACATCGAGGTCCGTCGAGGCTGCGGAGAGGCCGCTAAGGCCGGTTTGATAACTCATGAGTCACCTTGGTATTGGGAAGCTTCGTTCAACGTGGGCGTTGCCGCGCAGCGGCGGCTTTCCGTGATCAGTAATCCGACACTTGTCACCGTCGGCGGACGAGGAATAAGCGGTGAACCTCCTCCATCGACACTAAAGCGGATTTCAAACCGCGTTGACATGGGAAAGCCGTGCTCGGCGAGAGAAAAGCTCAGCGTCCTCGGCAGCTTCTGGCCGAAGTACCTCAAGTCCAGTAACCCGAGATGTCGTTTGCCATGTCCGTCGTATAGGTAGCCCGTTGTTTTTATCGGGTAATTGGACATCGCGATGGTCGTGACGGAGAGACTAAGTGTGTCGATGATTCCGTCATCACTGTCCGTATCCGCCGCGAAGCATGGGCCGCGTAAATCGACATTCCATCGGTCCACGCAAAGCGGACGTGTGTCGAAGCCCTCCCATATCGAACGGGAATAAGCGGAACCGATGAGTTTGATCGGCTCGGTCGCGCTGGCGTTGCAGTCGAATGTGGATACAGTGCCGGAAGCGGGAAAAAACTGCGCTCGCATGCTTTGTTCTGTGTCGAAAAAATTGAAGCGCGATTGTTCAATGAACGCGGACGTTCCGGTTGCACGCATCGGTCTCTCGATTCGTGAGGGCAGGTCGCTAAGCCCGACAATTACGGTGTCTGCGATGGGCCATGTTGCGTCTGAGATGTTTGCGACACCTTTGCCTTTCTCGCACTTATTGCCGTGCCTCTGCACACATTCAGGCTGAGCAGTCTCATGGCACGCAATGCGTTGCTATGCTAGTACAACAAGAGTCCGCAAGGGCACGTTAAACGGCTGCAAAACCTGAATGTTCGAGCGCGAGGTGCATCTCGCCAGGCGCTGTTTCCGCTTGCTTCTTTGCCCAGCGCGACTTCCAAATGAGTTCTCTGCTGAGCGGAAAGTGAATGGATTATTTTGATCGCGCGTTGGATTATTAAGACTCTATGGTCTCGGTGGCTGCAGTAGGATATCGGCATGTGCCTGCCGCAACTTCCGTGCAATGTGCTTGCGAAGATCTCTTAGCGATGAATGCCAAAATCGGCCTATCACACACTTTTTTCTCAACTACCTTGGAGAGGGCGATGGCTGTGATTCCGTCGTTGTCGTCGTTTTATTCGAACTTCGTCAATCAGGAAGCGAACAAATCGAAGCAGCGGCATTCGGTTGCGGGAAGCAGTGGACAGTTTTCAGTCGATGCGGGAGCCGGCGCGAATGTAATCAAGAATGCGCAGAGCGCATCGGTACAAGACGCTCGAGAAAATGCCGAGATCACGCAAGAGAATGCGGTTGCCATCAGCGAGTTGGCAAAAAAGGGCTTTACCCTGACGCTTGGATCTTTTGTGGCTAGCTACAAAAATGAAGTCATGGTCGAGACGGATCAAAACGGTGACGGCACGATTTCGTTATCCGAACTTGGGAAGCAAGTGGTTGCCGGTGGCGGGACGAATGCTCAGGCGGTCGCAATGTACAAGGCCATGGATGAAAACGGCGATGGTTCCGTTTCCGTGCGGGAACTGGAGGATAGTTTGCCCAATCCATTCGACACTGCTGACTTCGTTGACCAGATGAAAGCCAGGGTGGAGCAGTTCCAGAAGAACGCTGATCCGAACGGAAGTATTATCGTCTCGCCGCCGGAAAGCAGCCCGGTTTCGGTAGACGCGGGTCTGGTCCTTGGCAGTCTCGCAATGGAGCTGGATGCTGGCAGCCGAGCATCAAACTCCGGCAGCGGTCGATGATTCACGAACGGGTCAACGGTACCGAATGCCATTGTCCGCAAGGGCATATGCCATTCACGCGCGCAAGGCTGGTGTCGCGACGGACGCCCAGAGCAGAATTGCGCCGGTCGCGCAGAACCACGAATCCTGACTCACGCCGCGATCCCCCCCGTCGAAGGCCGGATTGCGGTGGCGTTAAATCCGCTGAGGCAATTGAGATCGAGTGCGCGGACCTGGGCGGCCATGAAGTCGATAAACACACGGGTGCGCGTTGGCAAGTGTTGTCGGTTCAGGTAACAGATGTAGTGGCCGCGATCGTCGGGTGCATATGCGGACAACGCTACGACGAGTTCTTTGGCAACAATGTGATTGCTGACCTGGTAGCCGGCCATTTGCGCAATGCCCGAACCCTGCAGAACCGCGTGCAAGACCAGGTCGGCATCGTTGAATGTGAGATGGGCCGTCGGCAGGTATTTCCGTACACGTCCATCGAGCTTGAACTCCCATTCGAAAACCCGCCCGCTGGAGAAGCGGAAGTTGATGCAATCATGCCGGCATAGTTCTTCCAGCGTATGCGGCAGGCCGTGCGCCGCCGCGTAGGATGGTGCGGCGCAGAGCGCCATCTGCATCGGAATCAGCTGCCTTGCGATGATGCTCGAATCCTCGATGCGGCCATCGCGGAATGCTACGTCGATCCGTTCGGAGGTAAAGTCCGTCGGCCGGTCGTCGAGCAGCAGATCGATCGCGATGTCGGGGTAGGCCTTGACGAACTTTTCCAACAGCGGCGCCACCACTTTCCTGCCGAAGCCGACTGTCGAGCTGATGCGCACCAGGCCGCGAGGCGGTCCCTCGCGAAGCTCGAGCATGTCGTTCATCGCCTCCACGAGGTGCGAGACACCCTGGTGGCAGTTCTCGAAGAACCTCTGGCCTTCACGCGTCAGTTGCGTGTTGCGCGTGGTGCGCAGGAATAGCCGCGTACTCAACTGCGCTTCGAGCTTCTGGACGTTGCGGCTCACGGCCGATCTGCCGACGCCCAGACGTTCGCCGGCCTTGGCGAAGCTCCCTTCGCTCGCTACTGCCATGAATGCCATGATGCCCGTGTAGCTCGCCGCGATACTGGTGGACAGCACGTCAGCGCGATTCGGTAAACCGAGGCGAAGGCAACGATCCGACGTGTCCGAATGATTCATTCTGTAACCCCAAAAAGAAATCCGATGCGACCTGAGTTCGAGTGTGTTGTGGCGTGCGCGCCGTCATCACATGGATGTCAGGTTTTTCTTCCAACTGATTTTGAATTCCGCGGATGGTAGTACTGCGAGTTCACTTTGTATGACTGGATTCGCAGAGTTGTATCGCCGCGTACAGGCGCAGAAACGTGCCTTTGAAAGAAAGCGAAGTGCCTCTCGCGACTCTGGGTCAGGAGAGGTTGCGCGAAGAAAAAATTAGATGAAGGACTGGGAACATCGACTGATGAGTCAATGCAGGACGCACGTCTCTGTACTCGTTGTCACATTCTGGTTTAACTATACGAACGCGCGCAATTTCATTGCTGGAGGTCCGCGCGCATCGCAAGCAAGGTTTTGGAAGCGTTCATGTGACTGCTTTGACTACGCTCTCGCACGGAGATGTCTCTGGGAGAGAATACGTTTGATCGCAGGGTCTGGCGGCAACGAGGTGAAAAGGGCTCTTCGTCACGAGCGCTTCTCCAGATCTGGCATAGCGCGGCATGTCAGGTCCACATCGAATGGCATCACGTTCCACGTGACAAACAGAGGTTGGGCGAATGCTGCCTCGGGCGGCAGCGGCGCGCGATTGTTGTAAACATTCATTGCCGCTGCTGCACCTGGCAATCCCACTTCGCTCACTGCATCCGCGAACGCGGTTCCGGAGATCAGCCAAAAGACGCTTGCGGGTTCCCCGCAGCCAATGCCTCATTGCGATTTGGCGCTGGCGGATAGATCCACTGCGTGTTGATGATCTGCTTACGCGCCTTGCCTTCGGTGTGCGTCAATTTGATCTGCCGATCCCAGCCTTCCGAATAGATAGCACCCCATTCGCCGAGGTCGAGACAGGTGGCATAAAACGGCTGCCGGTATTCGAGAGTCGGGATGCCGATCAGGTCTGCGGCGACATTGTGTCCGCCAAATTGCCCCATCACGATAGCGTGCTGACAAGACATCAATGCGTAGCGCCCGTCATCGTCGCACCGTGCTCGCGCCACATCGCCCGCCACAAAAACATCGGGTGCTTCTGGCACGCGAAGATCCGAGGCCACCTCAACGCGTCCCAGCGAATCAAGATGCGAGGAAACCTGCGCGGCCAATGTACTGGCGCGCATGCCTCCCGCCCAGATCACCGTCTTGGCCTCGATATGCGCTCCCGAGGCAGTGCGAGCCCCATCCGCGTCAATCGACACGACGCCCGATCCGAGCACGGCTTCGATGCCGAGTGAGTCGAACGCTGCAGCTACGAACGGGCGAGGATTAGGTCCGAGGTCGGGGCCAATCTCCGGCTGAGAGCCGACCACGACGACCCTGATAGCGGCATCAGGGCCAAACAGCTTGCGCATTCGCGCAGGCAACTCGGTCGCGACCTCGATCCCCGTGAAGCCGCATCCCACCACGACAGCGGTGTTGCGGGCGCGTGAATCCGGCAGTTTCGCCAACTCTTCCAGGTGGTGTTCGAGCACGACCGCGTCCTCGCTGCGATCGACGGCAAAGGCATGATCCGCAAGCCCCGGAACCGGTGGTCTGTTCAGTTTGCTGCCGCTTGTCAGCAGCAGTCGGTCGTACGCGAGCGTGCGCTCCTGCCCATTTGCGCCCACCACGCGCACGGTTTTGTCAGCAACGCATATTTCGTCGACAACACCCTCGACAAAGCCCACACCGATGGCTTCAAGAAGCGGCAGCAGCGGCGCGGCCATCCGCGCTGGCTCGCTTTCGTACAGGCGTGGCCGGATCTGCAGTTCCGGCTTCGGTGAGATCAGGGTGATCTCGACGTCACGGGACGATATCTTTGCAACATCGAGTACGCGAGCCGCGCCTAGCGCACCCCACACGCCGGCGAAGCCGGCACCCACAATCAGGATCTTCTGCGACATGATTTGCCTCTATTGGAAGGTTGCGGATTCAACGCCAAGTAGCGAACTCGCGACAACCGATGCTCTGCTTCGTGACGCGTTGATTAATCACAATGCGGTTCGGTGACGCATCGCGGGAGTAACGCCGGTGCCCTACGAGGCGGGCGCTTGCGAATAAAAACGCCGCTGCCTCAAAGCGCTCACTTCTCTGGCACGAGCACGGGCGCGCCCTTGTCCTTCAAAAGAAGCACAATGAACTTCGCAGGTTTAGTCTGGCTTGCGTTGCGCCCGACCACGTGCACATTGTTCGGACCTTCATAGAAGGTCTGTCCGGGCGTCAGCGTCACTTCCTTGCCGCCTTTGACCTGCATCACGATCGAACCCTCGAGTACATAAACGAACGCGTGCGCATGATGCCGGTGCACGGGATCGACCGAACCCGGCGGATAAGTCACGGTGATCATCACGGCTTCCTTGCCGGGATAATCGTCGAGCTGCTTGTTGAATAGCGGGCTGACGACGGCTTCGGGAGCGGCGCCGCGAGCCGTGCCAACGAGCATGCCGGCAAGGACCAGCACGGCAATTGCGGTGTTCTTCAGGGCAGACATGGTGTGTATTCCAAGTGGCGCGACGCGCGCGCGGGACGACGATGACGGTGACCGGAACACACCGAGCGCTCAGGCGAGATTCGCCTTGTCGAGCCCAAATGCCTTGTCGGCCGAACCCGGCACGGCCTTGAACGCGATGCTCGCGCGATTCCAGCCGTTGATCGCCATCACTTCGAACGTCAGGTCCGACAGTTCCTTCTCGGAGAACTGGGTGCGCACGTGCTGGTAGATATCGTCGGAAACGCCATGTTCGGCAAGCTTCGTCAGAGCTTCAGTCCACGCGAGCGCGGCGCGCTCCCGCGGCGCGAAAAGCGTCGACTCGCGCCAGATCGCGACATGGTGCAGACGCAGCTCGCGCTCTCCGTGCAAGCGTGCTTCCTTCACATGCATATCGACGCAAAAGCCGCAGCCATTGATCTGCGACGCCCGGAGCGAAACGAGGTCGCGGATCGACTCTTCGAGCACGCAGTCCTTCAGCTGATTGCTGAATTCGAGGAATTTCTTGAAGAGTTCCGGCGATTGCTGGATGTAGTTGATACGCTGGGTCATGAACATCTCCTGAACGACGACGGTAAATATCCACTGCTAGCGGATGTCGTAAGCGGCAGTGCGCCGCGTGAAGGTATCGTAGGCCGGCGCGGCGTAGTGCGGTAGACGTGCAAATGGGCTCACGGTGTTGCCTCTTTGGCACCAATCAAAAAACAGGTGGGTGCGTACCGAAGAGCGCATTGATCAATGCGCCGGTCGAGACGCCAGCGAGCATCTCGCCGTCGGCAGCGATGTCGCATAGATGGCAGTGGCGACACCTGCGGTAGCGGTCGTAATACATAACGGTCGGCGCTCACTGGTGCCCACGCGGAAACGGAGCGTGTCCCTATACGTATCTACCACGGCAGAAAGCCGGCACCTATGATTTCCAACATGGCAGCGCGGTGACTCAACGGAGTTGACGGGTCGTCGCGGTCGCTTGTGGAGAGCACTATGTTTCGTCTCGCACCTCTGTTGATGCTGGTCGGCTGGATCACGATATCCACGGTCATTGTCGGACTTGCCATCGCACTCTCATTCAGCGGCATTCTCTGATGCCGGATCTGCAACGCCG
The DNA here is from genome assembly GCF_000020125.1 of Paraburkholderia phytofirmans PsJN. NCBI lineage: Bacteria > Pseudomonadati > Pseudomonadota > Betaproteobacteria > Burkholderiales > Burkholderiaceae > Paraburkholderia > Paraburkholderia phytofirmans. The sequence goes on along the minus strand of NC_010681.1, from coordinate 2,723,041 downwards.
GAATCGCGAATCTTGCGTTACCAGCGCTGTGTGACGACAAAGCGAATCTGCTCGCCGGTGGTACTGAATTCATTGCAGATACGACATGGGTGGTTCGTCATGGAAACCGCAGAGATTGATGGCCTCGCAACGTCGCCGGCTTGGGCCCGAACAATTGGGCGCATCGAGGTCGGCGCTCATCTCGTGAGTGAGCGGGAAGGCTATACGCACCATGGAATATATGCTGGGAATGGACTCGTCATTCACTACGGAGGCTTTCTTCAATCCGTTAAACGCCGTCCCGTTGAATATATTGCGCTGCGCGACTTTGCAGCGGGAAACGGAATAACGATTCAGCCCGAACCAGATGCTGTTTATAGCGGAATCCAAGCCGTGGAGAGAGCCCGGTCCCGTCTCGGTGAAGACCGATATCGATTGTTGACCAATAACTGCGAACACTTCTGTACTTGGTGTGTGCTGGGGTCCGGGCGTAGTCAGCAGGTGCGTCGATGCCTGAGGAATCCATGGGCAGGTGTCAAGACGCTGTTTGCGCTAGCGGAAGACGGTTGCCGTGATTTCGCGGCGCCGGCTCTTCGGGACGTTCACCGGCTAACGCGCGCTTTGTGTCGCCAACTTCGGGGCGAGTGCACCACGCGCTTTTCCACGCGGAACCGCTTAAGCAACTATCTGATGGGCAAGAGAATGAGCATTCAGTCAAACGCGAGACGGCGTGCATCAGGCGCAATGAAATCGGCGCTGTCTTTGATCTTCACGGCGGCGCTGTCGGCTTGCGTGAACTATGCAGGCATCCATGGCGAAGCGAAAACGGCCGACCCGCAGCAGTTTGCAACGCGGCAAAGCCTTCCCGCCGAGCAAGGCCATTGGCCCGCAGCCAATTGGGCTGACCAGTTTGGCGATGCGCAACTGAGCTCGCTGATCAGCGAAGCATTGAGCAGCAACCCGACGCTCGACCAGGCGCGTGCCCGCGTGGCGGCCGCCTTCGCCTACACCGAGACGGCGAAGGCGAGCACGATGCCGCGTGTCGACGCCAGCTATTCGCTCACTCGCGAACAGTTGTCGAATACGACTTTCCTGCCGCCTCCGTTCGGCGGCTCATGGCAGACGGAGAACAGGGGCGTGCTGGGCGCTTCCTTTGATCTCGATCTGTGGGGCAAGAACCGCGAAGCGCTGAAAGCGGCAATCTCGCAGTCTCAGGCGAGCCAGGCCGATGCGGAAGTCGTCAAGCTGACATTGACCACATCGATTGCCCGCGCCTACAACCAGCTTGCGCGCCTATACGTGCTGCGCGACATCGCGCAAAAGGAAATCACACAGCGCGAGCGGATCGACCGCATTACCGCAGGGCGAATTGCGACAGGTCTCGACACGGAAGTGGAGCGCAAGACAGTGCATGCCAATCTTGCGACAAGTCGCGCCACTTTGAAATCGCTCGACGGACGAATCCTCACGACACGCTATCAGATCGCCGCGCTGCTTGGCGCGGGTCCTGATCGTGGTTTGCAGATCTCACGCCCAACGCTCGGCTTGGGCGACGAAGTGCGTCTGCCCGACAATCTGCCCGCCGATCTCGTGAGTCGCCGCCCGGAAATCGTGGCCGCGCGTTGGCGCATCGATGCGATGGCGCACGACGTGAAAGAAGCGAAAGCGGAGTTCTATCCCGACATCAACCTCAGTGCCGCAATCGGGCTCGATGCGTTCGGCTTCGGCCGCTTTCTGACGGCGGCGAGCCGCACGGCGTCGGTCGGTCCGGCCATTCACCTGCCGATCTTCGACGCAGGCGAATTGCGCGCGCAGCTAAAGGGCCGCTACGCCGACTTTGATTATGCCGTCGCGGCCTACAACCAGACGCTCGTGACCGCGCTGAACGAAGTCGCCACGCAACTCGCGGACGTGCATTCGACAGATGCGCAACTTGTCGATGCGCAGGCCGCGCAGGAAGCGGCCCGCCAAGCCGATGAACTCGCGCTTATTCAGTACAAGGCCGGCCTCACGAATCAACTGACCGTCCTTAACGTCGACTTGAACGCGTTGTCCGCCGATCAGGCCGTCGCGAATCTGCGCATGAACCGCCGGGATCAGCAGATTGCATTGGCGTCCGCGTTGGGCGGCGGTTTCGTCGACGAGCCGAACGCAGCCCCCGCGGCGGCGCCGCGCGCCAATGCAACGGCACCCGGCGCGCCGGTCGTCGCTGTGCGCTGAGCCGTTACCCACCGAATCCGCCTGGAGAATTGAAGTGAGCGAAACCAACACAACGGAGCGTCCCGAGGGCCGCGCGGCGGCCGCGAAGCATGAAGCGGCAACGGCAAACGGTGCTGTTGAAAACGCACCCAATCCGCGCAAGCGCAAGGTGCTGCTCGCGCTGCTTGGCGTGGCTGTCGTCATGTCGGCGGCGGCCTATGGTGCTTACTACATGACCTATGCGCGCTATCACGAATCAACCGACGACGCATACGTCAGCGGCAATCTCGTGCAACTCACGCCGCAGGTCACGGGCACGGTCGTCGCGGTGAACGCCGACGATACGCAGATCGTCAGGGCCGGCGACCCGGTGGTCACGCTCGACGTTGCCGACGCGAAGGTCGCGCTCGGCAACGCTGAAGCAAACCTGGGCCAGACCGTGCGGCAGGTGAGCAGCCTGTACGTGAACAACCATTTCTACGCCGCGAATGTGGCGCAGAAGCAATCCGATCTGGTCCGCGCGCAGGCCGATCTGCGGCGCCGCCAGGGCGTCGCCGATATGGGCGCCGTATCGGCCGAGGATATCGCGCACAGCCGCGACGCCGTGACGGCCGCACAGGCCGCCCTCGACGCCGCGCATCAACAGGCCGAAGCTAATCGCGCGCTGACCGATCTCACCACGATCGAACAGCATCCCAATGTGCAGGCCGCCGCGTCGAAAGTGCGTGACGCCTATCTCGGCTATGCGCGCAACACGTTGCCCGCGCCCGTCACCGGCTATGTCGCGAAGCGTGCGGTGCAGGTCGGGCAGCGCGTGTCGCCGGGCACGCCGTTAATGGCGATTGTGCCGCTCGACGGCGTGTGGGTGGATGCGAACTACAAGGAAAACCAGTTGCGCAATATGCGCATCGGTCAACCTGTCACGCTGACGGCCGATGTGTACGGCGGCAAGGTCAAGTATCACGGCCGGGTGGTGGGGTTCTCCGCAGGCACGGGCAGCGCGTTTGCGAGCTTGCCTGCGCAGAATGCGACGGGAAACTGGATCAAGATTGTCCAGCGTCTGCCCGCGCGCATCCAGCTCGATCAGAAGGAACTCGAAGCGCATCCGCTGCGGATCGGCCTCTCGATGGATGTCGACGTGGATACCCGCGACAACACGGGCCCGCAACTCGGCGCGGCGACGAAGACGTCGTATCGCACGGATGTATTCGCCGAATACGGCGCGCAAGCCGATGCGGAGATCGAGAAGATCATCGCGCGAAACATCGTCCCGTTGCATGCGGGATCCACAGGCAACGTTGCATCGTCGATGCCATCCGCGAAGCGCGAGGCAGGCGACAGGAGCAGCACCAGACAGCGCGCGGGCTAGACGACCTGCCGGAGCGCGTCTCGCCGCGGCGTTCCGGTTCATTCAGTAAGCTGGCGGGCCGCGCGACTACGCGGACCTGTCGAAAACTTCGGACTGGGAACGAGATGAATCCCTCGACGCAACTTGCACCGCCGCCGCTGACAGGCGGCAAACTGGTTCTCGCGACACTCGCCGTCGCGCTCGCGACGTTCATGAACGTGCTCGATTCGTCCATTGCCAATGTGGCCATTCCAACCATCTCGGGCAATCTCGGTGTCTCCGTCGACGAAGGCACTTGGGTGATCACGCTATTCTCGGCGGCCAATGCCGTGGCGATTCCGCTTACGGGGTGGCTGACGCAGCGTGTTGGTCAGATCAGACTATTCGTGAGCGCGATCCTGTTGTTTGTATTCTCGTCGTGGCTGTGCGGCATCGCGCCGAATTTGATCGTACTACTCGCGGCGCGCGTATTGCAGGGCGCGGTCGCGGGCCCGCTGATTCCGCTCTCACAGGCCATTCTGCTCGGCTCGTATCCAAAGGAAAGAAGTTCGACGGCGCTTTCGCTCTGGGCGATGACGGCAACGGTCGGGCCGATTGCGGGTCCGGCGCTGGGCGGCTGGATTACCGACAGCTATAGCTGGTCGTGGATCTTCTATATCAACATTCCCGTGGGCCTGTTCGCCGCCGCCGTGACCTGGATGATCTATCGGGACCGCGACTCGTCGACGCGCAAGCTTCCCATCGACAAGGTCGGCCTGCTGTCACTGATCGCATGGGTCGCGTCGCTCCAGATCATGCTGGACAAGGGCAAGGATCTCGACTGGTTCAACTCGCCGGTGATCTGCGTACTCGCTGTCGTTGCCGGCATCAGCTTCCTGTTCTTCCTGATCTGGGAATTCACGGAGAAGAATCCAATCGTGGAGCTGCGTCTTTTCGCAGGGCGCAATTTCCGTGGCGGCACGATTGCGATCTCGGTAGCGTACGCCGTATTCTTCTCGAACCTCGTGATCTTGCCCCAGTGGATTCAGGGCTATCTCGGCTATCGTTCAGTGGATGCCGGTCTCGTGACGGCGCCGCTCGGCATCTTCGCGGTGCTGCTCGCCCCCGTGATGGCGAAGATCATGCCGAAGTCCGACGCACGGGTACTCGCGACTCTGGCGTTCCTCGGTTTTGCGGGCGTGTTCTTTATGCGTTCGCATTACACAACCAGCGTCGATCCCTATACCCTGGTGCTGCCGACGCTGTTGCAGGGCATTCCGATGGCACTCTTCTTTACGCCGCTCACCGCGATCATCCTGTCGGGACTGTCGCCCGAGAGGATTCCGGCGGCCGCGGGCCTGTCCAATTTCGTGCGCGTATTCGCGGGCGGCGTCGGCACGTCGTTGATCTCGACGGGCTGGAACGACCGTACGATTCTGCACCATGCGCAACTCGCCGAACAGTCGAGCGTGAATAACCCTAGCTACATGAGCGCTATTGCGAACCTCCAGACGATACTCGGCGGCAATCTGGAGCAGGCCACGGCGTTTTTCGAACGTTCGCTGAATGCACAGGCCGCGATGCTCGGGCTGAACGATATTTTCTGGCTCTCTTCACTGATTTTCATCGTGATCATTCCGCTGGTCTGGCTGACGAGACCCGGCAAGGTCGATGGCGGCGCGGCGGCCGGCGCGCACTAACGGCTCTCGATCTGCTAGTGGAATTCGATGTGACCCGCGGAATTGCGCAACGCCCGCCCGAATCAGATGAGCGCCAACCGGTCGAGCGTTGCGGATGTTGCCGGTAAAAAATCCTTGCAAAGGCGCGCTTGCAGATCGGCGCGCCCGACGTCGTTTTGCACGGCGTCATTCACTCCCATTTCGGCAATTTTCTTGTCTTCAACTTTTCATGCATCTAGGAAAATCATACAAATTGTCCGAGTTTCTGGTCTGGACCAGAAGGCAGATCTACGCGCTGTTCCTGTGGGGATCGGTACCGGTCGTTCTTTATAAAGCCCTGGGGCTTTCGTGGCTGTCCGTACCGCTGAGTGTCGTTGTTCTGCTCGGTACGGCCACATCGTTTATTGTCGGTTTCAAGAACGTTCAGACCTACAATCGGGCGATGGAGGCGCAGCAGATCTGGACCTCGATCCTGAGCGCCAGCCGACTCTGGGGCGTCATAGCCCGGGATTTCCCTATGGATGCGGAGGTCTCGAAAGCACTGGTGAACCGCCATCTGGCATGGCTCACGGCACTGCGTTACGAGCTCAGGCAACCGCGTGTATGGGAAAGTGCGGACAAGCCATTCAACGCCGAATACCAACGCTTCTACCGTATTCCCGAGCGTGCGGTGGCAATCCAGGATCTGCTCCCGTTGTACCTGCCTCCCGAGGAGACAAAGCAGGTGTTGTCGAGTGCGAATAAGCCCACACAGGTTTTAAGTCTGCAAGGTGCGGCTATTTGCCGACTGCTTGCTTCCGGAAAAATCAGCGTTAGCTTCTACATGGAATTGGAAAGAACACTCCGGGATCTGATCGACCAGCAAGCGAGCGCTGAGCGACTCAAGAACTTTCCTTACCCGCGCCAGTACGCAACCATCAATACATTGTTCGTGCGGTTTTTTTGTCTGCTTTTCCCGTTTGGCTTGCTTCAGGAGTTCAACAAACTTAACGACGGCGTGACCGGGTTCATGCACGGCAACATGGTTTGGCTCGTCGTGCCGTTCAGCGTGGTCGTTTCGTGGATGTACACCACGCTCGAGCAGGTCGGGGACAGCACTGAAAACCCCTTTGAAGGAGGCGCCAATGACGTGCCGATTTCAATGCTTTGCCGGACTGTCGAACGCGAACTCAAAGAGATGCTCGGCGATGTGGAAATGGCTCCCACACCGGACCACGAGACTACCGTCGTGCTCTAGATTGGAAGTGAATGGAATTGCGGAGGCGACGGTGTGCGCGCGTTTGGCGCGCGTCCGGATCGAACCGGAGTGGCTTTGCAACAGCCGTGTTGGAATGCGAGGAGTACGGTCATGTTTAAACCGAGATCCAGACGAACCTTATGCAACGTCACGCGTGGGCTCGTATGTGCGCTGATGCTGACGGAAGTCGGAACACCAGCGAACGCGGTAACGGCGATGCGTGCGGCAGACATGGCGCCCTCCAATGTCGCCCAATCCGCGAGGTACCCAGTTGTAGGTGACGATCCCGTTGTCGTTCGAGATAGGGTGGTGAATCAACATGCGCATGCCGAGCCGCCTTCCTTTGGCAATCGCGTTCTGCGCCTGGTCCACCTTCCTGTAGGTGATGAGCGATCCCATCACGACTCGACGGAGTCCGGACTGGCTGACGATTTCACGTTTGTCGTACCCGTCCGGTATGGAATACGGTATCAGGCGGACAAGCACCGGTTGACGGTCAACGTCGATCTGTCCGGTGACGAAGATCCAGCAGACATTCTGATCAAAAGAACAGTAAGCGGACTAAGCGGACGAAAGCTTGTGGTCGCACCCGAAGCGCGGGCCAAGGGGTTCATCCAGCAAGTCGACGTAATCGAACTCGAGTCAGGCAAGAGTAAGAAGACCACGGTTCGCGGAAGCGTGACGCTCTCACCGGCCGCATATGCGGAAACGGAAGGGGAGTACGCGATTGCCATCACGGGACATATGGTGCCGCCGTATTTCAGCGATCAGATCGATCATCGCGATCCTACGGATGACGAACCAACCGATATCACGACCAGAACTTCCCGCTTATACGTTGATATCAGCGCCATCTGGCTGATAAGCGCACAGCGAAGCGTGGTGCTGTCGAAGACGCTGCATCTGTCGAAGTAGCCGGAACAAGCAGCATTGCTCCAATGCGGATGATCGTTTCGTCACCGCGTGAACGGGTTTGCGCGTCGCGCTCGACACGGTGGTGCATCTTCGTGGTGTCGTCGATTGTTGCGGGTCCGACAACATGATGATTTCGTTCACGGGGCTACTGGAGTTCGCCAACCGCGCCTACGATTTGTCCTGACAGCGGCCGAAAGTTGACCTGCCGATACGCCGCACCTCACTAACCGGGACACGATCCATGACAGAAGAAGATATCCGCAAGAACGCGTTTGCGATGCCGGTGCACAACCCCGCCTATCCGCGTCCGCCGTTCCGTTTCGTCAATCGGGAATACTTCATCATCTCGTATGAGACGGATATGAATGCGCTCGAGGCCGTTGTTCCCGAGCCGCTGATGGTCGACAAGCCGATCGTTCACTACGAGTTCATTCGTATGCCGGATTCTTCGGGGTTCGGCGACTACACGGAAAGCGGGCAGGTCATTTCCGTTCTCGACGCGGATGGAAATCGCGCCAATTTTACGCACGCGATGTTTCTGGATGACGAAGGCCCCATCGCCGGCGGACGGGAAATCTGGGGGTTTCCGAAGAAACTCGCTTCGCCCAAGCTATGCGTCGACGGCAAGGACACGTTGCTCGGCACGCTCGACTATGGGACGCAGCGTATCGCTACAGGAACGATGGGCTACAAGTTTCGCGCACTCGATACAGCCGCGGAATGCCGCAAGCTTGCCGACACGCCGAACTATTTGCTCAAGGTCATTCCCCATGTCGACGGATCGGTGAGAATTTGCGAACTGGTCCGCTTCTTTTTACGCGATGTCGAGGTTATCGGCGCGTGGGAAGGTCCGGCAGCGCTCGAACTGAATCCGCACGCTCTCGCGTCGGTCACCGATCTGCCCGTTCGCAGGGTTATCGGCGCACGTCACGTCATTGCCCATCTCACACTCGATGTGGGTGAGGTGGCCTATGACTATCTTGCTCCCGCGGAGTCGATGAAACTCGCGGTCAACCAGTAAAACGTTCACGGAGAGAATATGGCACTGAATGATAAGGTCGCGCTCGTTACGGGCGCGGCAAGCGGCATCGGCGAGCAGTGTGCACGAAAGCTCGCGGCAGACGGCGCGACAGTCGTGATTGCGGATCTGAATCTGGTGAACGCGCAGAAGGTGGCTGAAGATATCGTAAAGACTGGTGCTAAAGCCATTGCTATCGGTATGGATGTGACCAGCGAAGAATCAGTCAATGCCGGTGTGGCTGAAACGGTGCGGCGACTGGGCAGCCTCGACGTTCTCGTCTCGAATGCGGGCATTCAGATCGTCAACCGGATCGAAGAGTATCCGTTTGCCGATTGGAAGAAGATGCTTGCGATTCACCTCGATGGCGCGTTTCTCACAACCAAAGCCGCTATCAGGCACATGTACGCCTCCAAAAAGGGCGGCGCGGTGATCTATATGGGCTCGGTACATTCCCACGAGGCGTCGCAGCTCAAGTCCGCTTACGTGACAGCCAAGCACGGGCTTCTCGGTCTCGCTCGCGTTGTCGCGAAGGAAGGCGGTCCGCATGGCGTACGCGCGAATGTCGTATGTCCTGGCTTCGTCAGGACACCGCTGGTGGATAAGCAGATCCCTGAGCAGGCCAAGGCTTTGGGTATATCCGAGCAACAGGTGGTAAGCGACGTCATGTTGAAAGACACCGTGGACGGCGAATTCACGTCGGTCGACGATGTCGCCAACACGGTTGCATTCCTTGCCGGGTTCGAGTCGAGCGCGCTCACCGGCCAATCGATCGTGGTCAGTCATGGCTGGTTCATGCAGTAAGGAGACCGTCATGAATGCGAGTCAGCGTGACGAGCTATTGCAGCCTTCAAACCTGAAACTCCCCTCGTATGACGAAATCGGACTCGTGCTACAGGGAGGCGGTGCCTTAGGCTCATATCAGGCCGGCGTATATGAAGGCCTGGCCGAATCCGGTGTCGAGCCCACTCGCATCTCGGGCATTTCCATCGGCGCACTGAACACGGCGATCATCGCCGGCAATGCACCCTCGGATCGAGTAGAGGCGTTGCGCGGTTTCTGGAACACGATCAGCCAGCCGTTGGATTTCTTCTCGCATGCCAGCGCGCGCGTTCCGGCGTGGCCGGGATTTGAAGACATAGGCCGCAGATGGTCAAGTGCGTGGGCTGCGACCCGTACCCTGATGGAAGGTCAGGAGGGCTTCTTCTCACCGCGCGCGCACATGTCTTTGGCGCCGCTCGGCAAAAAGCGCCCGGACCAAATCAGCTATTACGATACGTCCGCATTGCGTGAAACGCTCCTGAGATACGCAAACTTTGATCGAATCAACAACGGCAACGTTCGCGTGTCCGTTGGCGCGGTCAACGTGCGAACGGGCAATCTCGTCTACTTCGATAATTCGGCAATGCGGTTGGCCCCCGAGCATTTCATTGCATCCGGTGCTCTGCCACCGGGTTTTCCGGCCGTCGAGATCGATGGAGAATTTTACTGGGACGGCGGACTTGTCTCCAACACGCCGCTCACCGAGATTATCAAGGAGTGTCAGCATAAGGACACACTCGTTTTCCAGGTGGATCTATGGAGTTCTCGCGGCAAATTGCCCGGCGACTTTCTGGACGTCAGCGAGCGTACCAAAGACATTCAGTATTCGAGCCGTACAAGAGCGATCACCGCCTTTATGTCGCAGCAGCAGAAACATGCGCAGATGATCAAGGAACTGCTCGAGCACGTTCCAGAAAACATTCGGCTTGCCCACCCGTTGCTTCGCGAGGCGCAGCAAGTGGCGGACGGCGGCGCGGTAAACGTCGTACACCTGATCTACAAGAACAAGGCGTTCGAGGGGCATTACAAGGACTATGAGTTCAGCAAAGGTACGATGCGAGAGCACTGGGCGAGCGGGCTCGCGGACATCCGGCGTTCCTTCCGACACCCCGAGTGGTTCGACATTCCCAGCCACGAGACTGGTTTTGTCACGCGTGACGTTCACCGCTATCGGCAGGATCATGACGATCTCGCCGGCCCGGTGAAAGACATTGCGCCGCAATCAAAGAGGTTGGCCGAGAAAGAATTATCAGGTGCGAAGTAGCGCCTATCGGATCTCGTCGTGGGGCGTTTATTTTGACTCGTCAGCAAAAAATGAGTCGAACGCCCAGACCTCGACGGGCAGGATGCGAGTCAGTGCCGGGCTCGCTTCAGGCAGCCCGATCCAAGCGAAGCGATAATCGATCGTCAAGACGGGTACACGTAAGCCGGAAGGGAGAGCATCATGTTGTCGAATGAACTGATCGCACGGTATGGCGTGCTAGTCGTATTCCTGAATGTTCTGGGTTCATCGCTTGGCCTGCCACTGCCCGTCATACCGACATTGATCAAGGTTGGCGCAGGCATTGCCCTCAATGCACACGGTGCGTCGCCCATGCTCCTGCATTTCGCGACAATAGTCGGCGCGGCTGTGGCTGGTGGCGTGCTGGGCGATCTGGTCTGGTTTCAGGGCGGCAAACGGTACGGTGAAAGTACGCTTCACATGGTTTGCAAACTGTCGCTGTCGCGCGAAACCTGCGTCCGCAAAACGGAGTGCTTCTTTGGACGCTGGGGAGTTCGTGTGCTGATCGTTGCACGATTCCTGCCCGGCTTATCGCTGGTTGCCGTGCCGCTATGCGGTGCGATGGCAGTCAGGTTGCGTTCTTTTATTCTGTACGATTGCGCCGGCGTGGCGCTGTGGGCTTCGGCTGGTTCGACCGTCGGCGCACTGTTTGCTTCGCAGATCGACGGTGTTTTCGCGTTGATCTCTCATTTCGGCTGGGATACGTTGCTCGTGATTGGCATCGCGCTGGTGCTCTATGTAGCGTATCGGTACGGCCGCAGAGTTCTGTTGGCAAATGCGCTCGAGAAGGCGCGGATCAGCGTGGACGAGTTACATGCTTTGCTGGCCAACAAGCCGCGACCCATCGTATTCGATATCCGCTCTGCCGAGCGCAGGATGCTCGATCCGTTTGTCATTCCGGGTGCCGTCCTTGTAGACGAACGGAGACTTCAGCAGATCGTCGAGAACTATGGGGCAAACCGGACTCTCGTCATTTATTGCTCGTGTCCAAACGACGTGTCGGCGGCGTGGATGGCCAAGCGGTTGCGACGGGCCGGAGTCAAACTTGCATTGCCGCTTTCCGGTGGCATCGGTGCCTGGCGCGACGCGGGCTTCGACGTCGATCCGATGGCGGTGGAAAGCGACGCTGCCATTAGTGGAGAAGGGGAGAAGCTTTTCGCGCATTAATTGGTTTGCGGCGAATCTATTTTGGTGTGCGCCGATTATGCGCGCTTGAAAAAGCCGCGGACCATATCGCGAATGCCAGCATGGGTGCGTCCAAGCGGCGCAACCACTATGCCGCGCGTTTTCCATGTCAGCCTACTTGGCGCGCCCGACTTCGCGGTAATTGGCAATCGCCGGGTTTTATCTTACTGGGCCAAGCTCCAGGCTGTGAGGCTCTACGCTTAAAGCGCCTATATAAGGATCAGATTCAACCGGCGTCATCGCTTTCTGTCGCGATTCCACCATTCATTTTTTTCTCGATGCATCTCGTGCGGCGAAGTCCCATTGGCAAAGGCGAAGCCGTCGCCGGGTTCTTGCGCAGGGCACTACTCGAGCTGAATCCTCAGTTTTTTCGGCGGCTCGATCCGTCAGAGACTTCGTTTCCTGTAATAGCATAGCGCCGAGTTTGCGTTGAAGAAGTGAGTTTATTTTTGATCGTGACTAGAGGCGCGGCAATGAGGCGGAAAAACGCGAGCGTATCGCAACCAAGAAAGTCACCCCGCCAGGCTCGCTCTGCAAGCACACTCGAAACGGTGTTGGAAGCAACGGTGCAAGTCATTCTGCTAGACGGTCCGAAGAAGCTGACGACCACTCGAGTAGCCTATCGTGCCGGATTTTCTGTCGGCACCGTCTACCAGTATTACGCAAATAAAGATTCGCTTCTTTATGCTGTCGTGCAGCGACATTTGCAGCGAGTGGCAAATGCAGTCGAGGCCGCGTGTCTTGGGCTTCATCGATGTTCACTCGACCGAATGGTGGCCGGCTTTGTCGACTCGTTCTTTACGGCATCGACGGCACAGAATCTGGAGGCAAGAGCGTTCTACCTCGTCTGGCCGGAACTGGACACCGGTGAGCTGGTTCAGGAGACGTATCGTCGACTCGAGTCGGCAACCGTTGCGATGCTGGCGAGTTCGAGCCGCCTGGAAGGCGAACAACTGCCGGTCGTTGCATTCATGCTGACTTCAACACTACTGGGATCGACACGTCTTGCCTTTGAGCAGCATGCGTCGGATCACCTGATGCAGCTGCTTCGCAAGCAATTGACGACGATGTGCGGCGCTTACGTGTCATCGATAGCATCAGGACAGTCCGCCTTGAATAAATGCGGAAACGAGACAGGTGTTAGCGCTGCCGCGCCGGAAGAAGTGAGCATCGACGTGCGCGCATCGAGCTGAAAACACGGACGATGGTACAGACGCAACCTTGATGAGTGAGCAGGCGACGCGTCGCGCACGCCGTCCTCCACGCACGTTCCCTCTTTTGGCTGTCTGCCATGCTCGCTTACCTGATGCAGTCCAAGGGTAAACGCGAGCCGTTGTGCAAGCCAGCATTTTCCCGTTTAGCGAGGTAGCTGCAGGCAGCGTGGTCAAGGCATCTTGCCTGCTGCGGTGCCGTAGGCTCCGTCCTGCGGCGCAGCGGGTTGCAAGACCATGGAATTTAGGCGGCTCGTTCGCGTTAAAGCACACAGGTGCCGCGCTTTGATACGGGATTCGTATTGAAGAGCAAGACTAAATCATTACACTCTCAGATGGGCGCGCTAGCTCAGAGAGGCGTTAAGGTTCTATCGTTCACCTGATACGCGTTTCGCTTGGCGTCGTTTGCCGCCTGGCTGATGCCCGTCCACTCCGGTTAGCGCCGCGACTTTCCTGTTTCACAAGGAGCCGAAATGCCTTCGGACCCGAATTCCAATTCGACGAAAAACGGCGGCGATGCATCCGTTGTCTACGTCCTCGACGACGAGGAGCCCATGCGGCTTGCGTTGAGTGCGCTGCTGCGCTCGATCGGCCTGAGTGTCGAGACGTTCGCGTCATCGCGGGAGTTCCTCGCTTTTCCGAAGCACGGTGGACCGAGTTGTCTGATTCTCGACGTCAGACTGCGCGGCGAGAGCGGCCTTGCGTTTCAGCAGGAACTGGCGGGGAGCGGGTTGCATATGCCGATCCTGTTCATCACTGCCCATGGCGATATTGAAATGACAGTCAAAGCGATGAAAGCCGGCGCGGTGGACTTCATTCCCAAGCCGTTTCGCAACCAGGACTTGATCGATGCTGTAGATCAGGCGCTCAAGCGCGACCGTGAACGGCTTGATGTCGAGCAGGCGAACGGTGCGCTGCGCGCTGCCTACGAGTCGCTTACACCGAGGGAAAAAGAAGTGATGGGCTTCGTCGTGATGGGACTGATGAACAAGCAGATTGCATCGGAAATGCATCTTAGCGAAATTACCGTCAAGATCCACCGAGGGCAAGCGATGAAGAAAATGGCGGCACGCTCCGTTGCGGACCTCGTTCGCAAGGCGGAAGCACTGAAAAATGAACCACACGCCACACGATAGTTGGTTAACCTGTGCGGAGGCTAGGCGCCCGGCGCGGGTAAGCGTCACGCTTTGCCGCAAACGCGCGCCAGCCAACCTGTGATGGTGGTCGCATCCACCGGTTTTTCTAGAAACGCATACGCACCGTTGGCGCGAGCTCGTGCCTCGAGTTCAGGGGTAGGGAATGCCGTCACCAAGATGATCGGCGGCGCACAGCCGCGTGACAGCAGGCGCTCGTGCATTTCGACGCCGGACATACCAGTCATTTGCACGTCACAAATCAGACAGGCCAGACGGCCGAGGGCGTCCGCGGCTTGCAGAAAGTCCTCCGCGGAAGCGAAAACGCGCGTTGGCCAGCCCACGGCGCGAACGACGCTCGCGGTCGCGCAACGGACGGCCTCGTCGTCGTCGACGATGCAGACAACCGGGTTGGTATCCAAAGCTCAGACCTCGACTGTCGCGCGCGAGGCCGCCGGCTCGGCAGGCTTGCGCCGTGAATGCTTAATCGTTACAGACTAGCCCGGAAGCGGTCGGCGCCAAATCATACAGACGTATGGGGCGTGGCGGCGCGTCTTGACTTCGGGTGCGCGCAAGCACCAGGCCCGCCCACGTTGCGCTGAAAAGTGTTGCGACAGTCGCAGACTCATCGCGTTGGCGCGCATAGCCGCCAGGACAGCTTCAGGCCGCCATTCCCGCTGCCGATGGTCCGGTTGCTTCAGCATTAAAGCCGCTCAGGCAATTCAGATCGAGCGCGCGGATCTGCTCGGTCATAAAGTCGATAAAAACACGGATGCGCGTGGGCAAGTGCCGTCGGCTCAGATAGCAGATGTAGTGCCCGCCATCGTCGGGCACGTGCCTCGCCAGCGCCACGACGAGTTCATTGGCGGCAATGTGGTCGCGGATCTGGTAGCCGGCCATCTGCGCAATGCCCGAGCCCTGCAGAACCGCGTGTAAGACCAGGTCGGCATCGTTCAACGTGAGGCGGGCAGTGGGCAGGTATTTGCGCACGTGGCCGTCTACCTTGAACTCCCACTCGAACACCCGGCCGCTGGAGAGTCGGAAGTTGATGCAATCATGCTGGCATAACTCGTCCAGCGTTTGCGGCAGACCGTGCGCTGCCACGTAAGATGGTGCGGCGCAGAGCGCCATCTGCATCGGAATCAGCTGCTTGGCGATGATGCTCGAATCCTCGATGCGTCCACTGCGGAACGCCACGTCGATCTGCTCGGAGGCGAAGTCCATCGGCCGATCGTCGAGCAGCAGATCGACGGCGATGTCGGGATAGGCCTTGACAAACTGTTCCAGCAACGGTCCCACCACTTTCCTGCCGAAGCCGACCGTCGAGCTGATGCGCACCAGGCCGCGAGGCGGTCCCTCGCGAAGCTCCAGCATGTCGTTCATGGCCTCCACGAGGTGCGAGACACCCTGGTGGCAGTTCTCGAAGAACCGCTGGCCTTCACGCGTCAGTTGCGTGCTGCGCGTGGTGCGCAGGAATAGCCGCGTGCTCAACTGCGTTTCGAGCTTCTGGACGTTGCGGCTCACGGCCGATCTGCCGACGCCCAGACGTTCGCCGGCCTTGGCGAAACTGCCCTCGCTCGCCACCGCCATGAAGGCCATGATGCCTACGTAGCTCGCGGCAATACTGGTGGACAGCGCGTCAGCGCGATTCGGCAAGCCGATTCGAAAGCAGCGTTCCGATGTGTCCGATTGATTCATTTTGCTTTCCAAAAAGGAGAACTGATGCGGCCCGCTGTACCGTTCGCCGTGGCATTCCTGCTGCCGTCACGTGTGCTTCGGTGTCTCGGGCGCGACTGCAGGCTCCCTTTTAATGATGGTGTGTGCGGCGTCGGATTGTGGACGCCGCTCTTCGTGCGAGACTGGAAGCGATTTCGGCGGGCAACACCGGGTTTTCGCACGACTACCAATCTATGCCCTGGGCAGCGCAAAAAACATTCAACAAACGGCTGGTTTTGTACCTACGAACAAGTGGGGACCCTATACCTGGATATGAGCCGTCGGACATATTTCTGACACAGCCAGACGTAGCAGCTCCGCAACCGGGTATTGGCATTGAGGCTGCAAAGAGTGTTAGGAATGAGGACTGATAAGGGGGACACTGCCGAGCCGCGCTCGCGTTGAGCAGCGATGACCGGCGAAGCCGGCACAGAACGGTGCTTGAAAACACGGTACCGAGCAGAATGACGAAGTGAAGCGGTGCACGAACGAAGCCACACCTTGCAATGACGGTTCTCGCCGATTGTCATTGACGTCGAGCGAATGTGAAAACAGCAAACCGGCAGATACAACCGACGATCGGCGTTTGCAAGGCCTTTCGTGCGAGAAGCCCGGTCACGACGATGCCAGACCGCGCGGAACGCTCCGCAGACCCCGGCGAAAGAAGCGCACGCGGAGTCAGTCAACAACGGTCACGATATTGACGGTTCCCTGTCGGGCCATTTTTGCATACGGACACAGGCGCTCGGCATTGCGAACCAGTTCTTCCACGCGGTGTCGCTCAACGCCCGGCATTCGGACCCGGATATCGATAGCTAATGCATAGCCTCCATCGACCGGATCGCGACCGAACGAAACCTGCACCTCTACGACAGTATTGCTGATCTCCATCGCAGCGCGACTTCCAAGCAGATTCAGCGCCCCGTGAAAGCATGCTGCGAAGCCCGCGGCGAACAACTGTTCGGGGTTGGTCCCGGTGCCCGGTCCGCCCAGCTCACTGGGCAGCCGCAGATCCAGAACGAGATTTCCGTCATCTGATCGGGCCACGCCCGACGCGCGGCCATGCCCCGTCTCGCCACCGGAAACGGTGACAGTCGTTGTGTACAGGGACTCGAAATCCTGGCCGCGATACCGGTCGAGGAGGGAAAGCGGTGGTGGTTGCAGCTTGTTGTTGTCCATGATGTCTTCTCGAGATCGGTGACTCGCGTTCTCTACTGTCCGCCGCCCATTCGTCGAAACCTACGGTGTCAGCGCTGAAAGATGGTCAGGACGGCATCATCTCCGAATCACGGCAACGCGCGTCATTTTATTCAGGTGTTCACGGACAGCGCGATGCGTGGGTGAATCTCCGGAGGATCCCTGAGTCAATAGTAGTCGGGCGCAAATCATGGCGATAGTGCCGCCGGCGGACTCGCGGTGTTTCCGGATTAGCACCAATCCAAATCAGCAGATGAAAGCGGAGTACCGTCGCGGTGGTTGCACGAGTAGGCAACCGCCGCTGCTCCCAGCCGGTCCGCTTCAAAAGCAATCATCACGAACGCCGATGCGTCACATGACCCCGGCTAGCCACAGCGCGACATTTACGCAATATCGATGGGTGTCCCGCAGCGCCTGCGGCTGTTCCCGCATTCCTCTGCCGGGCGGTTCAGTGACGAAGCATGGGCAACCGAGTTCGGTGGCCCAGTTGTAGTCGGCGAAATGATGAAAGGTGCTTTGGGCGACCGCGGGGCCTCCGCGAATCGACGGTTCGAACGCGACAGCAAGATTGAAGAGTTTCCCCGTCACCTTGCTTTTGCCTTGTGCGATGACTCGAGCATTTTCGCCATCTGGCGCGCAGACGGCGCCCTCGTGGGGGTGAGCCGGTAGGAAGCGGATCGAGCCGGTTGGCGAGTCAGGGTCCGTCAATAGCGGATGCGCGGGTGCGACGATCGATACTTCCTGAAAGTCGCCGTTTGCGCCCGAGTGAAAATTGGGCCAGGAAATGTGTGCCGAGTACGGGTCATCGATCATGCGTCTCGACTGGTCGGGATCCAGATTGCGCGTGTGAAAGTGGTGTGCATTGCCCACTCCGCCCAAACTGCAAAGCGAGCTGCCCAGGTCCATGTGATCCCTGGTCGCCAGCAAGCCACGACCGGCCTCCCGGAATCGTGTAATTCCCGCGCAGTCCTCGGAAGTCAGTCCGTCCCCTTCGTCGACGGCAAACAGCCACAGTTGATCGAATTCGCTCTCATCGAGTCGAGAAAGAATAGGGTCCGGCTCTCCGCGCGGCTCGCGGTCACGAGCCACAACGTTGAACGTCACCTGCTCCTTGGGATCTCGATAGGTCCGCAATAATTCGGTCAATAGGCTAAACCGGGCTATCGACCAGTCGTCAGCTGTAAATGGGATGGTCGTTTGGAGCAGGATTTGAATGGTACGCATGATGGTCGGTCAATTGAATCAATCACGTCAATCAATCAGGGAGCACTAGCGGTTGCTTAATGAGCATTGCCGTCGATGGCATCGACTCACCTTGGGACGGTGCGGCAGCAACTTCGTGGCCGTCCCGCCGCAGAACGGTCATGACTTGTGAGCCTGCCAGGCCTCCACCGCCGATGACGATGATCTTCATAACCCGTTCTCCTGCATTGGCGATCGAGACGACCCTCGCATGTGCGTCTCGCCGACTCGACGTGTCCAGAGCATGCGCGATATACACGTCGATATCGTAGTGCGGATGCCGGATGTTGCGATAGTCTCGCGGACGGTTACATGGTGTTGCCCACCCCGCACCAATCAACGACGCAGCTCGCCGCCTCCAGCGGGCCACTTATTCGAACAGCCGCACAGCCAATATTCGGAGCAGCTCCGTTGCGCTGGTCAGATTTGACGTTGCACTAACGACAACGTAGTGGTTCCCCGAATCGATCTTCCAGACCGTACTGTTGATAGATAGCGTGGGAGCATTCCCACTGACCTATCTCTCACGGAGGTTGATATGAGGTCGACATTCTGTCTTCGTACGACGCTTTGCTATTCGGCGTTAATTGCGATGATGCCGGCGATAGCGATCGCAGCGCCATTTACCGTCAAGGTCGATGATCTGAATCGCGGCCAGTTCGCAAACGAACAGGTGTACGGAGGATTCGGATGTCACGGAGCTAACGTATCCCCGCACATTTCATGGTCCAACGTTCCGCGGGGAACCAGAAGCATTGTTGTAACGATTCACGACGTCGACGCGCCGACAGAGGGACTCGGATGGACTCACTGGCAAGTCGCGAACATACCGGCGTCGGAGTCGTCGCTTGAAAAGGGCGCTTCGGGTACGGCCAGCTTGATGCCAACCGGCGCCGTCGAAACCTTGACGGATTTTGGCGAGTCCAAATACGGCGGACCCTGTCCTCCTCAAGGAGAATCGCATCGTTATGTTGTGACAGCATCTGCTCTCGCTGTCTCGCATATCGATGTGAGTTCGGCATCGAGCGCTGCGCTCGTCGCTTATCAGATGCATGGCAAGGTTCTCGGCAGGGCGCAGTATGTTGCGAAATACCGTCGGCCGCCGGGCTGAAGAGAGTGAGTGCAAACTGGCCTGAGCGCGCTCGATGCATCTTCGAGTAGGCGTGAAAAAACTATGACAGTGCCCTTGAAGGTTCGCTCAAGTCAGCGCAACAATCGAGGGTGCTTTACTGCCAGCTGTACTTTGCGTTGGCTAGCAGCGTTCGCCCATTGCCGAATGCGCAGACCGAGTACGATTGGCAGCCGCTGATGTAGTGGCGGTCGAACAGGTTCGCCGCGTTCAGCATGAAACGCCAGTCACGCATCTGATAGTGGAGTGCCGCGTCGTACAACGTATAGCTTGCGACCGTCAGCGAGTTGTCCGGCGCCCCCGCGGACGCGCTCTGGTAGCGAATCCCACCGCCGATCCCGAAGCCCGCGAGCGCTCCTGTATGCCATGTCCAGTCGGTCCACAGCGACGCCATCTGGCGAGGGCGGGGAATGTCGACCGGCCAGTTGTTCAGCGACGCGTCGTTTGCCTTTACGTTTTTCACGTCCTGATAGATGTACGACGCAATTATGGACAACTCGCGCGTCACGTTTCCGACCGCGCTCAGTTCAATGCCGCGTGAACGCACCTCTCCCGTCTGCACGGAAGACGTTCCCGTGGGATCGAGATTCGTCGGCGCCGGTGTTACGACGTTCGTCTGGTTGATCTGATAGGCGGCTGCGCTCAACATCAGGTTCTTGCCGGGCGGCTGCCAGCGCAGGCCGGCCTCGATCTGTGTGCCGCGCGTCGGCTCGGGCAATCCGCCACCGAACATCTTCACGCCGATGACCGGATTGAACGAGGTCGAATAGCCGATGTATGGCGACAGTCCGTAATCGCCCTCATACGTGAGGCCGACGCGACCGGAAAACGCGCTGACATCCTGTTTCGTTTGCGTACTGGCCTCGTGGTCGTCCAGATGCGTGTCGACCCAATCCTCACGGCCGCCGAACGTCAAGGTCCAGCGATTCCATTTGAGCTGTTCCTGCGCGTACACGCCGAATGTGTTCATCGTGGTGTACTGGTCCTGGTGGCCGAGCGACGCGGGGCTCGAGAAAATCGCACTCGTGACCGGTGTGTAGACCGGATTGTAGATGTTCAGCTCCGGCGCCAACGCGAGCCACACGCTGTTAATCGTCGTCTGCCGGTTGTACTGAAAGCCGAGCAGCACAATATGCTCGAGTTGGCCGGTACCAAAACGTGCCTGCGCGTTGTTGTCGATGTCGAAGCGGCTGTAGTTGGGCTGAAACAGCCCTGCATAACGCGTGATATCGGTCGTGCTGCCTTGGGCAAGGCCGCCGCCAAAGACCGACGCGTCACTGAGAGAAAGGTGCATCCAGCGCAGGTTCTGGGTCAACGTCCAGATGGTATCGAGGTCGTGCGAGAACTGGTAGCCGAGGGACCACTGCTTCTTGCGGTAGTCATTGAATGTGGGGTCTCCCGTGTAGACGTCATGCGACAACTGCCCATTCGGGTTGGGCACTACGGTGCCCTGCGCGGGCAGGAAGTTATGCGAAATATCATTCCAGTCTTGCAGGTAGGTCGCCGTGAGCGTGAGGGAAGTGCCGGAATCCGGTCGCCAGCGAAACGACGGCGCAAGCGCGACGCGCCGGTCCGCATTCGGCCCGGTCACCGCGTTGCCGTCGCGCGCGTCGCCAACGAAGCGATACGCGTACTTGCCATCGGCGTCCAGCCTGTCGCCGATGTCGAACATGATCTGCTTGCGCGCAGAGTTGCCGAACTGCACATCCGCCTCACGCACGCGCTCGCCGTCGGCTCGCCTGGTTTGCACGTCGACGATCGCGCCCGGATCTCCTGCTCCATACAGAACCGATGTCGGCCCGCGTAGCACAGTGATGCTGTCGATCATGTACGGGTCGACGCGCCAACTCGCGATGGGCGTTGTATTCGGCGCTTGCAATCCGTCGATGAACAAGGTGGGTGTAAAGCCGCGCAGCACCGCATACAGGTCTGTGCGGCTGTCGGATCCAAACGATGCGAAGCCTGGCACGTAGCGCAGCGCCTGATTGAGGTCGGTTGCGCCAGTCATTTCAATCTGCTGCTCGGTGACGACGTTGATCGTTTGCGGGACTTCGGTGATCGGTGTGTCGGTCTTCGTGCCGGTCGCGGTGCGTTTGCCGACGAGCCCGACGGACGCCGCGTTTGCCGCGTCTTGCACTTTAATCTCCGACAGCGTGACCTCGGGTTTCACATTGTCGTTCGCTGATTGTGCCACCTGTGCATACGCATGACCGGCTGTCGCCGCGCAAAACATCCCGTTCACTGTCACTGTGATCGCACGCTGCCTTGCTGCGGTTGTCCACACCATCTTCTGCTGCTCCATTTTCTTGGCAGCCTGCTCGGCCGGCCCGTTTGTCAAAGAGCGGCAGCCGTCCGGCCGCCGCCTCATTTTTCCGCGGTGAGCGTCGCTCGCTTCAGTGGCGTGGCTCTCTTCGTTGCATTGCGCACGAGTGTTTCGCGGATGTCGGCCGAAGTTGCACTAGCTTGAATGCAGCCAGGGCTGCGTTAGCAGGCGCGTGAGCCTTCGTACTTTTTGTGCGGTGCGAGAGCACGAGCCTCGATGGCTGGGAAATCCAACGCTTCGAGGCAATGCCGCATGTCGGTCAGAAACGCGACGCAGGCGGGGTGAGCGTTGGTCATGCTGTCTATCCATCGCTCTATGTCAGTGAGGCGCCCGTTCTTCGCAAGAACCGCCAGTTCCCGGCGATCGCTCTCTGGAGGAACGGCAACAGCAAACCCGTGTTTGCGTTGAGAGCGAATAGGAACGGAACAGCCAGAAGAATGCTCTACGATGCTCGACGGCAGCGCATTCTCATCTGCCGCAGATGGAACGATGAGTTCGAAGGTAAACGAGGTGCCGCGATGCGGCGCACTCGACACACGCAAGTCGCCGCCCATGGAGTTGACAATGCGCTGCGCGATAATAAGACCAAGTCCCGTGCTGCCGTTCACAGCCTGTATCCGGCGAAAAGCCGCAAAGAGTCTCGACTGCGCTTCGATGTCGATGCCGATGCCAGTATCAGCGACTTCAAACCTCATGTGCCATTGACCGTCCTGCAGGCGCGTGCTCACCGTCATCGTGACAAAGCCGTCGCGGGTGAACTTGGACGCGTTCGAGAGCAGGTTGAGCAGTACCTGTTGCAGCCGGCGGCCGTCGATCGTCAGTCGACGGGGCAACGGCGTCAGAGCCTGATAGTTGAACTGGTTGTTCAACTGCGAGCAGAGTGCGAGCGCGTATTCTGCAATGTCATCGAGAAGCGCAGGCAGGTCGGTTGCGACTGGCGCGATCTCCAACGGCTGCAACTCGGTTTTCGCATACCCGACCAGTTCGTCGATCAGGCCAAGTTGATAGTTCACGCTACGCTCGATTGCCAGGATCGGCTTAACCTGCTTCGAATCCGCCAGTTCTCGCAACTGTCTGGCATAACCCGTGATCGTAGCAAGCGGCGCACGGAGGTCATGACTCACGTAGCCCAAGGTTTCGATCAGCTGCTGGTTTTTCTCCTCGGCGTAAAGCAATGCTTCGTTCAACTCCACTGTGCGCTGCGCCACCTGTTCGCGTAGGCGGTCGTGTTCGGTTCTTTGCCAGTCTGCGAGTGCAGTTCTTGCCGCCAATCGCTGCTTTCCGACGTGGTTTATCCACGCTGCAAGCACAATGAGGTTGGTGGCCAAACCAGTGACTGCAACGACGGGGTTCGGATGAATGTCGGACTTCAACCAGGCGAGCGCCGTCGGCAAAGAGCCAAGCGTTTCGAGCATGCGCAACGCAAAGCTGAACAGCGAGAAGCTCATGACGAGCAGCATGATCCGCGCGGTGGGGGTGGACTGACGCGCGAGGTGTGCAGCAATTATCACCGTGAAGACGCCGAACAGGGCATTGATATACACGCCGACTTGGGCGAACACGAACAGATTGCCGAATGCGGCGCCTATCGCTGCGACACACTCCAGCAACGCAAACCCGAACAGTATGTAGCGCGCGGGCAGGTTTGCTTTTTCACTGCGAGAGATGCGCAAGATAAAGACGATGAACAGCAGGACGGCAGTACATCCAAGCACCGTCACACTTCTGGCGCTCCAGCCGGTCGCGAACGGCCACAGATAGATCTTCGTATAGCCGCGATCCGCAGCTTCGAACAGTGCTGTCATGGCGCACAGCGCGGCCAGCACGAGGAACGAGACACTGTGGGAAAAATAAGCGATGAGCAGCGCGCACCATGCCAATGCAAGCGTGCCGCCAATCAATCCGCCGTCCCAGAGCGCTGCGCGCATCTCCAGCGCGTCGTATACCGCTGCGGGATACAGTTTCGGTTCGAGCGTGAGCGCAGTATCGCTGGCTGCCCGGATGAGAAAAAGGCGCTGTTCACCGGGAACGAGCGAGAAATTGACCAACCGATACCGCGCCGGAAGGGACTGGGGCACCGAGCGAGCGGGATCGATGCCGGCGTGTGTCCAGTGGTTGCCGGACCGGGACCCGGTGTAAAAGTCCACTGTCAGAAAGCGCGCGTCCGGGAACACGAGCACGAGTGGAAGGGCTGTTGAGCCACTATTGCTCACCGACATGCGCAGCCACCACGCCGAGCGGGTGAACCCTGGTGTCAATCGGCTCCGCTGCATGGGACGGAAGCCTGGCGCGGACCCCGCGGACAGTGTGAGGATATCGTCGAGGTTCATCTTGCCCGAGACGTCTTCGAATACCTGCAGTTGATCCACGGTGGGAGCTTCTTGTGTCCTCGCCCCCGAGGTGTCGAGACCGATGGCCGACGCATGGGTGGTCCACCAGCTCAGACACAAGAACAATAGGCGAAGCCACCGGGTCGTCGTCATGATGTCGTCACTCTGCCTCGAGGGCGGATTCCACGGTGTCAGCCAGATCCCGGCTGCGAAATTCCTCCCGATAGCTCGACGGTGGCATACCGAATCGTTCGCGAAACGCAGTGGCAAAATTCGCGGCACTGGAAAAGCCGATTTCTTCGGCAATGCTGGCAATGCTCAATGAGGTGCTGCGCAACAGCTTTTGTGCGATCCGCAGCCGTTCGTCCCGAAGATGCTCGAAGACTGTCTTGCCAAGGTTGTCCCTAAACGCACGCGACAGTCGTTTTTCATTAGTCCCCACCAGGCGCGCGAGTTGTTCGACCGTCGGCGCGTCGTTCAGCCTCTGCGACAAGTGACGGATGGCCGCGCGAACGATGACGCTATTGCCCGTGAAGTCCGAAACGGACACTTCCTGATCGGCATACCGGTTGCCGCGTGTTCGGGCGAGGTGAACGCGAATCCGTGCGAGTACCTCGTCCGGCTCGAAAGGCTTCAATACATAGTCCACGCCCCCGATTTCCAGACCGTTGATCCGATCCTGAAGGTCTCCGGCAACGGTGAGGAATATGACCGGAATCGCAGAAGTGCGAGGGTCCGCGGCAAGCAGCCGGCAGGCGGCGAATCCATCCATGCGTGGCATCCGGACGTCCATCAGGATCAGATCGGGTGAGATCGCCAGGGCTCGCTGATAAGCCTGTGACCCGTCGAATCCGACACTGATCCGGCACCCGGCGTTGCGCAGCGCATCGATTAGCAATCGAAGCTGATCCGGCTGGTCGTCTACCAGAAGTAGATGGGCGTCCGTGAGGGCACTGTTTCGGGGCGACATCGTGTAGGCGAAATGAGCTGACAGGTGAACTTCTGATTAACGGCGGCGAATCGCGCGGCTTGAGTGTTGCGGGGATCGGTCGCCATCTTAGTGCCGCGAAGAGTACCAGATTGTTAATTCAATTTAAATCGAGCGGTTTGGGCACGAATAGCAAAAGAATTTTCCCTCCGGCAAAGCATTTCGTCCCTCCGGCAAAACGATTGCCGCAATAACGCTGCACATAATTCCTCGCGGCCTTACACAAAATTGCCAGTTAATGCATTCGTAAGCATGGGTGCAGTGGCGTGTTTCCGGCGGTAGAGCGTGACGGAGACCAGATATGGATCCTTCTATTGACTATCAGACAAGCGAGAGCGGAACGTAATGAACAAGAGCCGAAATAAGTTGGTGTGGAATCGTCAAGTTGGCGCGCTGGTCGCCGCAGCCGGGACGCAGCGCGGCGTGCGGGGTGACGACGGGCAAGCGGAAATGAGTAAGATCGGTATCCCACTGAAATCAAAGGCGGCGCTGGCAGCACTGACGGCAGTGATACTGCTGCCGGTGGGTCAGGCGTACGCAGATAACCTCGCTGTCGGTGGCGAAAACGCTGGTCAGACTGCGACCGTCGGGGGCGCCACGGCGCCCCCCGCGAGCACGGGCGGAGTGTTCCCTGCGGTCGCTGGTGCGGACGGTTCAAGCCAGAATACGGCTGTCGGCATAAATGTTTCGGCGCAAGGCGGTGCCGCGACGGCAGTGGGTGATACGGTCACGGCGAATGGTACGAATGCCACGGCGGTCGGCGCCAATTCGGTCGCAAACGGCACGAGAGCCGTTGCGATCGGCGGTGGGGCGACCACGACGACCGGCGACGCGACTGCAATCGGTGCGCTTGCACACACTACTTCTGAATTTTCAACGGCTGTCGGTACCAATAGTTCGGCCGCTGGCGGAACGGCGCTGGGTTTCCAGGCAAGTGCGAACGCGTCTGACGCCACGGCAGTCGGTGTGGATTCCGTGGCGTCAGGGATCGGTAGCGTTGCAATTGCCCGCGCACAGGCGACCGGCCAGAACGCAATTGCGATCGGTGAGTCTTCAGCGGCAAGCAACGTAGCTGCCGTGGCCGTAGGTGCCGGGGCGAACGCGAGCAGCAACAGCGCCACGGCAATAGGTCCCTTAGCGACGGCAAGCGGCGGTAGCTCGACGGCGCTCGGCAACTCCAGCGTGGCCAGTGGCGGATCGGCCATTGCAATTGGCCAGTCGTCAACTTCATCATCACTCACTTCCATCGCAGTCGGATTTAATGCGAATGCCGCATCGGCCAATGCGATCGCGCTGGGCACGCTCACACAGGCCACAGGCGCAAATTCAATCGCGATCGGTAACGCAGCCGTCGCTTCGACTGCAGAATCGACAGCGCTCGGGTCCGGCGCGGTTACACGTGCAGCAACGAACGTGAGTAGCGTCACGCTGAACGGCGTCACCTTCGGTGGCTTCGCGGGGGCGGCGCCGACCGGCGTCGTGAGTATCGGCGCGGTCGGTCAGGAACATCAGTTGCAGAATGTCGCCGCCGGTCGAATCAGCGCCACCAGCACGGACGCTGTGAACGGCTCGCAGCTTTTCTCGATCGCTTCGCAGGTTTCGGCACTCTCGACCAATCTGGCGTCAATCACCGTTACGGTCGACAAGATCTCGACGTCCGGCTCGAATGGCACGGCCACTGACGACACCGGCACCGCAGTGGGCAAAAATTCGGTGGTGTCAGTTCCGAACGGAACCGCTGTGGGCAACGGTGCGAACGTTTCGGGGCAAGACGGTACGGCAATCGGCACGAACACGACAGTCACCGCTGCACGCGCAACCGCCATCGGCGCGAATTCCAGAGTCACAGGGACGGACTCGACTGCGATCGGCACCAATAGCCAGGCCACCGCGAATAATTCGGTTGCCCTGGGTGCAAATTCAGTCGCGGACAGGGACAACACGGTTTCGGTCGGCGCGCCAGGTGCTGAGCGTCAGATCACCAATGTTGCAGACGGTACGGCTCCGACTGACGCAGTCAACGTGCGACAGATGAATGACGCAATCAACAGCGTTCGCGATGACGTGCAGAAATATCGTCGTGACGCGAACGCTGGTACAGCGTCCGCAATCGCCATGGCGAATTTGCCGCAAGCTGTGTTGCCGGGTGAGAAGGTTGTTGCACTCGCAGGCGGCAACTACGGTGGACAATCCGCAATGGCTGTCGGGCTTTCGGTCGCGACGCAGAAGTGGATGGTGAAAGGCTCCGTCACGACGGGCGTTTCGGGTCACGGTTCCGTGGGTGCTGGCGCGGGCGTCGGCTACCGCTGGTAAGTAGCTTGACTGCGTTCCGCTGCTGCCGCCCTCGTGCAGCAGCAGCGGGCAGACAGGCAAGAAACAGGAGAACCTGTCAGGCCGGCTTTCTGAATGGATTTCTTTTTCCTTCTCCTTAACTGCCTCGCATTTTTAATGCACCTTGCTACACGCAACTGGCGTTAAAAAATAGAAAAATAATTGCAGATTTCCTGAAACAATTGTCAGGAAATCCTGACCATTTTCGCAGTTGCTAATAGGGTTAATGGAATCTGGTTGTTACATTTGGAATAACCGGATATCGCCAAAGGCTTTTTCTAGACAAATGAAAAGACCTATGAGAGAGTTCGCGCGGGCACCCATCTTTCCTTTTATTACACGACTCAAATAAAGGGAGCCGCCACATTCCATGCGAATAGCGCGCCGGCCTTCGTCTCACATAGTGCTCAATACGTTGCGAGAAAGAAAAAGCGGTGCGTGTAGCCGGCGCAAGACTACTTGTCATGCCACGAGCCGGCGAAACGTTGCAAGAGGCTACTGAGGGGACAGTATCGATGAGTATCCCAGTCGGAACAGAGTCGGGCGCTGCCACGGCTAAGCGACCACATCAGCCTGGCCGGCAATTGGCGCTCCGCCGCTCGATTGCCTTTCCTTTGCGTCTCCCCTTCGGACCTTCATAAACCGGACATTCGCCAAGCGTCCGGGGAGCCAGTGCTTCGAAAAACGGCGCTCTGATCGATCTTCGATATTTACTTAGTCATGCGAATCGCATTGTCGGCGTGGGTATGCGCTAGCTCTGGGGATTCATCATTCGCCGGGAGTAGGAGGAGTTTGCCGCACGGTCATCGCTAAGGCGGCGCGCGCCGAAGCTGGATCAATTAAACATGATAAGTAGTCTTACTGAATATGTTAGGTGCATATACATGCTCGTACTTGTGAACTTCGAATTTAAATTAACTGGTGAGGCAACGACATGAACAGAGCATATCGGACCATCTGGAACAAGGCGCTTGGCGCCTTCGTAGCCGCGTCGGAGCTGGACACGTCGCGGGGCAAGGGAAAGTCGGGGGCGGCTGCTTCCATATGCGGCGCACGCGCTGGCGAGCAGGATGCCGCAGCGTCGCCTGGTCCGGGACCGCGCGTCGTCACCGTGCTGTTGCTAATGGGTTTCGGGGGATGGGGCGCGCAGGCGCAAGCGCAGTTGAGCTGCGCGTCGGCGCCCTATAATTTCTATAGTGGCAGCACGACGTGCGTGGGCTTGGCGTCCACGGCCTCTGGCGGCGGAGCCACCGCGGTAGGTTACGGCGCCAGCAGTACGGGCATTAATGCCTTGTCCTTCGGCTTTCAGGCCATTGCTAATGGTATCAACGCCATTTACGTGGGGGCGCGCACCGCGGCAGGCACCGGCGCGACCTCGCAATCGGCGATTGGCATCGGTACGGATGTCACCGCCAGCGGATCGTCGGCTATCGGGATTGGCGTCGATGTCGTCTCGAGCGGGAATGTGTCCACTGCTGTCGGCCCGTTGGCGAAAGCTACCGGGGACAACAGCCTTGCAATGGGTTCGAGTGCCAACGCTGCCGCCTCGGGCGCGGTCGCATTGGGCAGCGGAGCCTCTGGCGCCCAGACCAACGGTATAGCCGTCGGCTCGGGAGCCAGCGCCACCGGTGCAAACGCCCTTTATCTGGGCGCGCGCACCGCGGCGGGCAGCGGTTCGACCGGAACTGCCTCCATCGCCATCGGCACCGATGTCATCTCGAATGCCGATTATGCCGCGGCGATTGGCTTCCAGGCCGTGGCAAGCGGACCCGCGGCCGTCGGAGTGGGCTATACCGCAGCGGCTTCCGGGACGCATGCCGTCGCTGTCGGCTTCCAGTCCATCGCCAGCGGTCTGAACGCCGTTTATCTCGGACCGCGCTCTGTCGCAGGCACGGGCGCAACGGCGGCGGGTGCGATCGGCGTTGGCACGGATGTGACCGCGTCCGGTCCCTCGTCGCTGGCTGCGGGCACCGTGTCCAAAGCCACGGCGCAGAATGCCGTGGCTTTGGGGGCCGGCGCCGCCGCCTCAGGGCTCAACGCTCTCGGAATGATGAACGGCTCAAAAGCCACCGGTGCTAATTCGATAGCGTTGGGGTCATCCGATACCGTAGCGGAAGGCGGCGCGTCGGCACCGGCGACAGTAGCAGGCGCCGCGGCGTCGGGCATTCGCGCGATTGCGATCGGCTCCGGCGCGAGCTCCGCTGGCTCGTCTTCCATCGCGATAGGCGATTCGGCGTTGACGGGCGCCAACACGGATGCCCTTGCCATGGGCACCTCCGCGACGGCTAACGCGGCCAATGCTTCCGCCATCGGCAATGCCGCAAGTGCGCTCGCCGCCTCGACGGTTGCGATCGGCGACGGCAGCACAGTGGCTGCCGCAGCCGGTGCGGGTTCGTTCGCCGGCGGCCATAATTCCCAGGTACTCGGCGGGACGGGCGCAGTCGCGCTCGGTCAGGCGCAGACCGCGAGCGGCAACGGCGCAGTCGCGATTGGCGATCCCAATACCGCGACCGGCAATGGCGCGGTCGCCGTGGGCGCGAACAATACCGCCACGGGCGACGGCGCGATAGCGCAGGGAAACGGCAATACCGCCAATGGTCAAGGCGCCCTCGCGCTCGGCAACGCGAGCACCGCGAACGGCGCGAGCGCGCTGGCGTTCGGCGATTCGGCGGTGGCCAACCAGACCCATGCGATTGCACTCGGTGCCGGCGCATCGACCAGCAACGCGAACGACGTCGCATTGGGTGCGGGCAGTACGACCGCAGCGCCCCATACGGGCACCACTGCGCTTTACGGCGGCACTGCCGCCGGCATCGCGAACGCGGCCAATGGCGTGGTGTCGGTGGGCTCCGCCGGCAAAGAGCGGCAACTGCAGAACGTGGCAGCCGGTGTCATTTCGGCTACCAGCACCGACGCGATCAACGGCTCGCAACTGAATACGGTTGTCACCGGCGTCAATAATCTCGGCGCGTCGACGGCCGGCACGTTGGGCGGCGGCGCCAGCTATAGCGCGACGACCGGCGATATCACCGGCTTTAGCCAGCCGGTCAACACCGTCAGTGCTACCGGAGCCGTAAGCGGACCCAACCCGCAGACGACGGTTGCCGGCGCGTTGACCGCGCTGAATACGAATATCGACAACACCGCCAATATCGCGGTCAAGTACGACGCGGCGGGCGGAACGAAGATCACGCTTGGTGCGACCGGCGGGGCGGGAGCCGGGTCTGCGGTGACTATCACCAACATGGCGCCGGCCGCATTGAATGCTACGAGCACGGATGCGGTGAATGGATCCCAACTGTTCGCCACCAACCAGCAGGTCTCGACCAATACAACCGCGATTGCCAACATCAACAATGGCGGCGGGATCAAATATTTCCACGCCAATTCGGTGTTGGCTGACAGTGTCCCCACCGGCACCGACGCAATTGCGGTGGGACCGGTCGCCAATGCGTACGGTGACGCTTCGATCGCCCTGGGCCTGAATGCAGTGGCCGGCGTAAATGGCGCACCGACAACGGCTAACGACATAGCGTTGGGCAACGGGGCTCAAGCCACGGGTGGCGACTCGATCGCTCAGGGCACCGGGGCAATCGCGAACACGGCCGGCGCCATTGCGATCGGTCAGACGGCAACCGCCACCGGCGGCAAGGCGGTATCGATCGGCGTGGGCAATACCGCCAGCGGTAACGGCGCGGTCGCCATCGGCGATCCGAACTCGGCGATCGGGACCGGTGCGATAACTATGGGCGCGAACAATACGTCCAACGGCCAGGGCGCGGTGGCGCTCGGCAATGCCAATATCGCGACCGGCCAGGGCGCCGTCGCGCTGGGCAATGCATCGCAAGCGAACAACGCGGGTTCGATCGCGTTCGGCGACGCCGCAACGGTGTCGGCCGCGGCGACGCAAGGCGTGGCGATCGGCTCGGGCGCCGCAGTCACCAACGCCGGTGCTGTGGCTCTTGGGGCGGGAAGCACGACAGCCGCCGCGGTGGGGACGCCAGGCACGACGATCAATGGGACCGCGTACACGTTTGCCGGCACCACGCCGGCGAGCACGGTCAGCGTCGGCAAAGCGGGCGCCGAACGCACGGTGACGAACGTTGCCGCGGGCCAGTTGAACTCGGCCAGTACCGACGCGGTGAACGGCTCGCAGCTGTACGCGACCGATCAGGCCGTCGACGCGCTCGCCACGACGGTAACCGCCAACAAGACGCACTACTACAGCGTCAACGACGGCGGCACGCAAGGCGCCAACTATGCCGACGACGGCGCCACCGGCGTCAACGCGCTGGCCGCGGGTGTCGGCGCTCTGGCTTCGGGCGTGAGCAGCACGGCGTTGGGCAATGGCGCACAGGCGCTGGCGAACAGCGCAACCGCATTCGGACTGCAAGCAACGGCTTCGGTTGTCGGCGGCGTGGCGATCGGCTCGGGATCGGTTTCGGATCGCACGGTTCTGCCCGGAGTGGGATCGATCGCCAACGGTTCCCACGCGATTCCGTTCAATACCTCCGACGAGACATTGCTCGGCGCAGTGTCCGTCGGCAGCAGCACGGCTTACCGGCAGTTGACCAACGTGGCCGACGGCACGCAGGCACAAGATGCGGTTACCGTCAGGCAACTGGCGGGTGCACTGTCGTCGTTTTCAGTGACGGGCACGAACTATTTCCACGCCAATTCGACGGCGGCCGATTCGCTCGCCGTGGGCGCGGAGTCGATCGCAGTCGGACCGACGACCGTCGTCAACGGCGACAACGGCGTAGGTGTCGGCAACGGGGCGGTGGTCGATGCAACGGCGCCCGGCGGTGTCGCGATTGGCCAGCAATCGCATTCGGCCGCGGCTGACGCAATGGCGCTTGGCAGCGGCGCGGTCGCGAGCGGCGCGCAATCCATAGCGCAGGGCGCCAACGCAAATGCCGCGAACCAGGGCGGCGTGGCGATCGGCTCCGGCGCGCAAAGCAGCGCTGCCGACGCAGTAGCGCTAGGTGCCGGGGCCAGCTCGACGTTCGCCAATAGCGTGGCGCTCGGCAGCGGATCCACAACGGCCGCGGCGGTGGCGACACCGGGCGTCACCATCAACGGCACGGCCTACACCTACGCGGGTGCGGCTCCGACCAGCACGGTCAGCGTGGGCAGCGCGGGTCACGAGCGCACGGTGACCAACGTGGCGGCGGGCCGGGTGAGCGGGACCAGCACCGACGCGGTGAACGGTTCGCAGTTGTATGCAACCGATCAGGCAGTCAGCAGTCTGTCCACGGCGGTAACCGCCAACAAGACGCACTACTACAGCGTCAACGACGGCGGTACTCAGAGTGCCAACTACGCCGACGACGGCGCCACCGGCATCAACTCGCTTGCGGCGGGCGTGGCTGCCAGCGCGACCGGCGCTGGCAGCACGGCGTTGGGTCAGGGCGCAGTGGCGAACAACGCCAACGCGGTCGCCGTCGGCAGCGGTTCGACCACCGCCGCGGCAGTGGCAACGACCGGCGACACGATCAACGGCACGGCCTATACGTACGCGGGGACTGCCCCGACGAGCACCGTGAGCGTGGGCAGCGCGGGTCATGAGCGCACGGTGACCAACGTGGCGGCGGGCCGGGTGAGCGCAGCCAGTACCGATGCAGTGAACGGTTCGCAGCTGTACGCGACGGATCAGGCTGTCGACAACCTCGCCGGTGTAGTCACGGCCAGCAAAACGCACTACTACAGCGTCAACGACGGCGGCACGCAGGGTGGCAACTACAACAACAATGGCGCCACTGGCGTCGGTGCGCTGGCGGCGGGTGTGGGGGCGACGGCCGTCGGGGCGAGCAGCTTCGCCGGCGGCAACGGCGCTGCCGCGCAAGCGGACAACGCGCTTGCATTGGGCGCGCTGTCGAGCGCGTCGGTGGCGGGCGGAGTGGCAATCGGCTCGGGTTCTGTGTCCAATCGCGCAGTCCTGTCCGGTATCGGTTCAATTGCGAACGGCACCCATGCGATTCCCTTCAACACGTCTGATCAAACCTTGCTCGGCGCCGTGTCGTTCGGCAGCGCGGCCGGCAATACCTATCGCCAGTTGACCAACGTCGCGGACGGCACGCAGGCCCAGGACGCGGTCACCATCAGACAGCTTGCGGGCGCGCTCTCGTCGTTCGCTGTTTCCGGACAGATGTACTTTCACGCGAATTCGACGGCGGCGGATTCGCTGGCGGTCGGCGCGCAATCGATTGCCGTCGGACCGACCACCGTGGTCAACGGTGACAACGGCGTGGGTATCGGCAACGGCGCCGTCGTCGATGCCACGGCACCGGGCGGCGTCGCGATCGGTGAGAGCTCGAACGCGGCACAGGCCGATGCGCTTGCGCTCGGCAGCGGCTCGATCGCAAGCGGTGCGCAGTCGATCGCACAAGGCGCGAACGCAAAGGCCGCCAACGCGGGCGGCATTGCTATCGGCTCGGGGGCGCAAAGCAGCGCCATCGATGCGGTCGCGATGGGCTCGGGCGCGAGCGCGACAATGGCAAACAGTGTTGCGCTGGGCGCGGGATCGGTGACGACGATTGGCGCGTTGAGCAATTACATCGCGTACGGGTTGAGCAGTCCGCAGTCCTCCGCGGGTGAGGTCAATATCGGCAATCGGCAGATCACCGGTGTTGCTGCCGGCAAGGCCGGAACCGATGCGGTGAACGTCTCACAACTGGACGCGGTGTCGACCCGACTGACCACGCTGATCGACCAGCGCACCACGAACAACGGCGGCAGCTTCTCGTCCTCGCCCGGCACGCCAACGCCACCTTCGTCATCGGGTTCGAATTCGTCGGCGGGCGGCCAGGGTGCATCGGCATCCGCGTCCAATAGCACGGCGGTGGGCAACAGTTCGCAAGCCAGCGCGACGGGCGCGACCGCTGTCGGGGTTGGCGCGGCCGCGAGCGGGAATAACTCGGTGGCGCTGGGTTCCAATAGCACAGACGGAGGCCGAAGCAACGTGGTGTCTGTCGGCTCGATTAACGATACGCGGCAGGTGGCGAATGTAGCCGCGGGAACGCAAGGGACGGACGCCGTCAACGTGGACCAGCTCAATGCCGGGCTCGCGCAGGCCAACGCGTATACCGACCAACGCGTGGACCAGTTGCAATCGGGCATCAACTCGGTCGCGCGCAATGCCTACTCCGGCATCGCCGCGGCGACCGCATTGACGATGATTCCGGAGGTCGACAAGGACAAGACGTTGTCATTCGGCATCGGCACAGCGGGCTTCCGTGGCTACCAGGCCGTGGCGCTGGGCGGAACCGCCCGTCTCACCGAGAACATCAAGATGAAAGCCGGCGTCGGCATGAGCCCTGGCGGCACAACCTTCGGAATGGGCGCGGCCATGCAATGGTAGTGCGCGGACGCCTTCGCTCAAGTGCGGACAACGTGATCGCGCGCCGCACGGGCGTGCGAAAAATAATATGGAGAACACAATGAAGCAGCTTTCTGGATGGAGTTTGTCACTGAGCCTGGTTCTTCTTGCAGGATGTTCGAGTGCTTCCGGGCCGACGTTTAACGCCTATACGGTCACGGCCGCGGATGGCTCGCGGCTTCATCAGGTCGAATGTCATGGGATATTCGAAGGACCGGCTACCTGTATGACAGTGGCCCAGCGGATATGTCACGGAGAGCCCGTTCACCCTGTGCAGAAAGTCGGACGCCTCCTGCCGGACAATGACCAGGCCGATGTCACGCGGCGGCTCACGTTCGCGTGTGGTGACGCGCCGGATACTCCGGCTTCAGCGGCCTCGCAGCAGGCCGCACCTGTGGCGCAAACGGTCGATGAGTTCGTGCTGCAAAGCGATGCCCTGTTTGCTTTCGGGCAGTCAAGCCGCGCTTCGATCTTACCGGGCGGAGCGGCCGCTCTTGACCAGGTCATTGCGCGTATCAGGCAGAGT
Organism: Paraburkholderia phytofirmans PsJN; assembly: GCF_000020125.1. NCBI lineage: Bacteria > Pseudomonadati > Pseudomonadota > Betaproteobacteria > Burkholderiales > Burkholderiaceae > Paraburkholderia > Paraburkholderia phytofirmans. Next base: position 2,687,894 of record NC_010681.1, on the reverse strand, counting down.
CGCGGCGTTCAGTCCGTTTCGGTCGTAGGTCACACCGACCGTCTTGGGCCTGAAACGGTCAACTACCCGCTGTCCCTCGCGCGTGCCCAGACAGTGAGGGAGTACATGATTGATCATGGACTGGACGGTGAGTTGATACACGCAACGGGCGTGGGCTCCCACAATGCAACGACGCAATGTCCGGACGGCGGCGGCAAGTCGCTCATCGCTTGCTTGCAACCGGACAGGCGGGTTTCCGTTGAAGTTCGTGCAGAGTGAGATAGCCCGGCGCCGAATGAACTCGCGATGACCGGGCGAACGCTACACTGCGCATTTTCGCCGACAACTTTGCCCGGAGGATGCGCATGGACCGCATGGCGACGATGGAGACTTTCGTGACGGTGGTCGATGCGGGTTCATTCTCTGCCGCCGCCCGTCGCCTGAAGCTAGGTCAGCCAGCTGTCTCAAAGGCGGTCGCCCAACTGGAGGAGCGTCTGGGCGCCCGTTTGCTACTACGATCGACACGCGGTCTGGCGCCGACGGCTGCCGGGCAGCGGTTTTATGAGCACGCACTCAGAGCCATCCATGAGGCAGATCAAGCTGAACAGGCTGTGCGCGAGTCGTCCGATGGCTTGTCGGGGCAACTGCGCGTAGGCGCGGCCGTCACCTTCGCCCGACTGCACGTTTTGCCGGCGCTAAAGCCTTTCCTCGATCAACACCCCAATCTGAGCATCGACATCGTGCTCGACGACCGGTCCGTCGATTTGCTCGAAGAGGGCGTCGATGTCGCATTGCGTATGGGCACGCTGGACGACTCGAGCATGACCGCGCGTCGCATCGCGAACGGACGGCGACTCGTGGTCGGCACGCCATCATATTTCGCGGAAGCCGGACTTCCGCAAACACCGCTCGACCTCAGCCGGCATCAGGCGGTTGTCTATTCCTTGCGAGGCGGCGGCGAATCGTGGTTGTTCAGCCGCGATGACGGTTCGGATTCAACCGTGACGTTGTCCGGCCGAATCAGCGTGAACGCAGCTGAAGGCATGCGCACGGCAGTGCTCGCTCACATGGGCCTTGCTGTCGCATCGGAGTGGATGTTCGCACCTGAACTCGCGAACGGCACGGTGCAGGCCGTCCTGACGGACTGGTCCTTGCCGACCATCGATGTGTGGGCAGTTTTTCCCGCCGGGCGTATGGCGACAACGAAAGCGCGTGCTTTCGTCGCATTCGTCGAGCACGTTCTCAATGAGCACACATCCAGCGACAAGCCGATCGCCTAGCCCCAGTGCAGCCGGGTTCGATTGGCCTCGATCTGCTCCCTTGCCGCGGGAATAGAAGCTATTCCCCGGCCATGACTACCGTACGACGCCGCCTGAGCGGAGGATACGCATCAACCAATGCATTAAAGATTGGCTCCGATGCAGCGGTCTGTCCTGGCAGTTCATGCCGGAGGACCGATTCAAACCCTACCCGTTGAGGAAAACCATGACTCAAGCTCTGAAAGGCAAACTCGCCCTCGTTACCGGCGCTTCGCGCGGAATCGGTGCGGCCATCGCGGCACGTCTTGCGCGCGATGGTGCATCCGTCATCGTTCACTATGCGTCGAGCACGGAGCGCGCCGAAGCAGTCGTCAAAGAGATCCGCGATGCCGGCGGCGAGGCGGAAACCGTGGGCGCCAACCTGTCGAAACCGGAAGGCGTCAGAAGCCTCATCGATTCGCTGAGCGGCGCGTTCGGTGGCCGTTTCGAAGGGCGGCTCGACATCCTTGTCAACAACGCGGGCACGGTCGAATACGGACCATTTCTCGATTCTTCGGAGAGTTCATACGACACGCACTTCAACCTGAACGTTCGTGCGCCGATCAAGCTGGCAAAAGACGCGGCGGCGCGTATGGTCGCGGCGGGCTGGGGGCGCATCATCAACGTCGGCTCGGCCTTTGGCGAAGCCGCGCCCCTGCCTGGCGTGACGCTCTACATCGCGTCGAAGTTCGCTCTCAGAGGCTTCACCCGCGGGCTCTCGCGTGAACTCGGCAAATACGGCGTGACCGTGAATGCTGTTCAGCCTGGCCCGATCGATACAGAACTTGCTCCGCAGCCCGGCACGGAAGATTACGCGACGATGGCAAAGCTCGCGAGCGTCGGCCGTTTCGGTAAACCGGCGGAAATCGCTGCAGCCGTTGCCTATCTCGCCAGCCCCGAAGCAGGCTACACGACCGGCGAAAGCCTGACGGTCGACGGTGGATGGATTGCCTGACGCGGGACCAGGAAATTCTGCAAGATTGCCGATCAGCGGGAAGAACTGCGCGTGGCACGTCTTGACCGCTCCAGTGCTTTCTCGCAGCCTAGCGCCGCTGCGGCCCCAACATCCGGGTCAACGCGCGCGCCAGTTCTTTCACGACCGGGTCAGCGGTCGGGCGATGCAGCAGCGCGATGTCCATGGTCTTGATCGGCGGAAGCCCGCTTTTCGGCGTCAAGGCGACGTGTTCCGCCGTGACGGCGCGCGCGGGCAGGAGGCTGACACCAAGACCGTCCGCAACCGCGGCCTGGATGCCGCTCAAACTCGAACTGATGAAACTGATCCGCCAGCGCCGCCCGAGTGCTTCGATCGTGTTGATCATGTCGTCGCGATAAAGGCCGCGCGGCGGAAACGCGACGAGCGGAACGGGATCGAGCTGGATTGAAGGGTTCTTTACGCTGTCGATCCACCTCAATTGCTCGGGCCACGTCGCGACGGCTTCACGGCTGTTACGCCGTTGTTTGACGATAGCAAGGTCGAGGTCGCCGCGATCGAAGCTATTACTCAAGTCGCGGCTCAGGCCGCTGGTGACTTCCAGTTTCACTTGCGGATGCTTGCGGTTGAACGTCGCGAGCACATGCGTCGTCGGTCCGCCCACGAAGTCTTCCGGCACGCCGAACCGCACAGTCAGCCCCACGGTCGCGCCCGACAGCGCTTCGATCATTTCATCGTTGAGCGCGAGCATTCGGCGTGCGTATCCAAGCAGCGTTTCACCGGCATCGGTTGGACGCACATCGCGGCTTCCGCGATCGAGAAGTTTATGCCCGGCCATGTCCTCCAGCCGCCGCACTTTTTGGCTAACGGTGGACTGGGTGGAGTGGAGCCGCGCGGACGCGGCGGTGAATGTGCCGCAATCGGCGACCATGACGATCGCCTTGAGCAGATCCAGATCGAACAGCGGCCTACGCGTTTTTGCACTGTTTGCCATCGAGCTATCTGATTTCCGAATGTCCTCGCCGACTTGTATCACGCATGGTGCAGTCCGGCAATATTGCACCGCCCCGACAAGCCGCAAGCCTACGTTTCGTTTACGGCGTATTCGTAAGGTAACCAAAGAACGGAAACGGGTTCTCGCCGCTATTCGATTTCCAACTGGCTGTCAGTGGAACATTTCATTTTTGAATGCGAGGTTGTCTAGATAACATCGTGAGTGGCGATGCGGTGCATCGACCCAACCCCCACTTCTGATCGAGCGTTCACGTCCTTCGCGCAAGGTTCATATGAAACTCAGACTCCTCCTCGCCGCGCTGCCGTTCATCGGCATGTACTCGGGCGGCACACTCGCGGAGCATCTGCCGATGCTGTTCGGGATGCCGTTCCTGCTGTCATGGAACCTGATCTGGATGGCCGGCACGGCTGCCGTTCTCGCCTTCATCCTTTACCTCGACACCCGCGATGAAGCGATGAATGCCGCCAACCAGAACGGAGGCCGGCAATGAACGTAGCGCTGGTCATCATCATCCTGTTCGCTGCGTTCGCACTGGGGATCGGACTGTTCGCCCGTCGCGGCAAGAAGCTGAGTCTCGAACAATGGGCAGTCGGCGGCCGCGGCTTCGGTTCGCTGCTTACCTTCCTGCTGATGGCCGGTGAAGCATTCTCGACCTTCACGTTTCTCGGCGCGAGCGGCTGGACCTACAGTAAAGGCATTCCCGCTTTCTACATCCTGTCGTACGGCTGTCTCGCGTACGTGATCGGCTACTGGATGCTGCCCGCCATCTGGCGCTATTCGAAAGAACGCAACCTGGTCTCGTTCGCCGACTACTTCGCGTCGCGCTACGAGAGCCGTAGTATCGGCGTGCTCGTGTCCATCGTCGCCGTATTCGCGATGGTATCGCTGCTGATCATCCAGTTGCGCGGGCTCGGCATCATCGTGTCGGAGATGTCGTACGGCACGATCCCGCCGGCCGTCGCGATCTGGATCAGCGCGATTCTGATGACGGTGTACATGACCGTGTCGGGCATTCACGGTTCCGCGAGCATCGCGGTGGTGAAGGACGTGCTGATCCTCGGGCTGGCCATCTTCCTCGGCCTCTATCTGCCGCTGCACTATTACGGCGGCATCGGCGCCATGTTCACGCGCATCAACGAGGTGCATCCCGAACTGCTGCGGATGCCCGAACACGGCTTCAACCTGAGCTGGTACAACTCGACGATCCTGCTGACTTCGCTCGGCTACTACCTGTACCCGCACGGCTTCACGGCCGTCTATGTGGCCCGTGACGCGAAGGCGCTGCGCCGCAACGTGGTGATGATGCCGATCTATCAGGTGCTGATCGCCTTCCTGTTCCTCGTCGGCTTTGCCGCCATCCTGACGGTTCACGGGCTGGAGGGCGCGCAAACCGATCTGGCGCTGCTTCGTCTCGTCAAGCAGACTTTCGCGCCGTGGTTCGTCGGCATTGTCGGCGGCGCCGGGCTGCTCACCGCGCTCGTGCCGGGTTCGCTGATCATGCTCAACGCGTCGACGACGATCGCGCGCAACATCTATCGCGAAGGCTTCGCGCCGCGCGCCACCGAGCAGCAGGTCGCTCGCGTCGCCCGTATTGCGCTGCCTCTATTCACGCTGGTGGTGGTCTATTTCACGCTGGTCGGCGGGGCCACCTTTGTCACGCTGGCGATCTTTTCGTCGAGCCTGCTCACGCAACTGCTTCCAATGCTCGCGTCGAGTTTCCTGAAGCGTCCGTTTGGCACGCGCGAGGCCGCGTTCGGAGGGATTGTCGCTGGCGCCATCGTGCTAGCGCTCGTAAGCTGGCGGGGCGTGACCCTTGCGTCCCTGTTTCCCGGCGCGCCGGCCACGTTGACGTCCATTAATCCCGGACTCGTGGCGCTATTCGCAAACGCGGTGGTTTTCATTGCGATCAGCGCCGTGCAGCGCGCAGTGCGGGCCCGTATGGCTACTTCAATCGAATCGACATGACTTCTTCTCATTCTTCTCTCGTCATTTCCAATGTGCGGCTGGCCGACGGCCAGACGGTGGCTGTGTCGATCGCCGACGGCCGCATCGCCGCTCTCGGCCCGGACCTCGCGGCGCAACCAGGCGCCGTTATGGAAGACGGCGGCGGCGCGTTGCTGCTGCCTGGCTTCGTCGAAGGGCACACGCATCTCGACAAAACCAACTGGGGCAGGCCGTGGTATCGCAACGAGGTCGGCGCGACGCTGCTCGACAGGATCAACAATGAGCGGCGCTGGCGCAAGGAGTCGGGGCACGACGCGGGCGCGCAGTCGCTCGCGCTTGCGCGTGCCTTCGTGCAGGCGGGCACCACGCGCCTGCGTACGCATGTGGACGTGGATACCGACGCGGGTTTGCGCTACCTCGAAGGCGTCCTGCAGACCCGGCAGACGATGCGCGACATGCTCGACATACAGATCGTGGCATTTCCGCAGTCGGGCGTATTGGGCCGTCCGGGAACGGATGAACTGTTGGAGCGCGCGCTCGCCGACGGCGCGGACGTGCTCGGCGCGCTCGATCCGGCCTTGATAGACGGCGATCCGGTCGCGTCGCTGAACCTGACGTTCGCGCTCGCCGAACGCTATCGCAAGCCGATCGATATCCATCTGCACGAGCCCGGCGAGGTGGGCGCATTCAGCCTCAAACTGCTGCTCGATCGTGTCGAGGCGCTGGGCATGCAAGGGCAGGTCGTGGTCAGCCACGGGTTCTGTCTGGGTGCATTGCCGGAGCGCGAACGCGACGTGCTGCTCGAACGGATTGCGCGTCTGAATGTGGCGCTCCTGACCTCGGCGCCGCCGTCGCGTCCGGTTCCGCCACTAAAGATCTGCCGGGAAAGAGGCATCACTATTTTTGGCGGCAACGACGGCATTCGCGATACCTGGTCGCCGTATGGCTCGCCCGACATGCTCGAACGCGCGATGTTGATCGGCCTGCGCTACGACATGCGCCGCGACGACGAACTGGCCATCGCATTCGACTGCGTCAGTACAGCGGCGGCGCGCGGCTGCGGCTTTCACGACTACGGGCTGCATGCCGGCGCGAGGGCGGACCTCGTGCTGGTCGACGCGGAAACCATCGCGCAAGCGGTGGTCGCCCGGCCGAGGCGCAAGCTGGTGGTGGCCAACGGGCGCATCGTCGCGCGCAATGGTGAGCTGGTCGCGGCGGCGTAATGTGACGGCTTCAGAAGGACAATGCACACGGAGAGGACTTCACGCATGGACAATCGGGAACGGGTCGATGTACTGATCAAAAACGGCTGTGTGATCACTGTCGATTCGCAACGCCGTGTGATCGAAGATGGCGCAGTCGCGGTGAAGGGCGAGCGCATCGTCGCGGTCGGCGATACATCGGCGCTTGCGTCGCAATTCTGCGCGGATCGCGTGATCGACGCGCGCCGCAAGGCCGTGCTACCTGGGTTGATCGATGCGCACGCGCACGCCGGCCATGCGATGCTCCGAACCATCGGCGGCGCGGACGGCGATGCGTGGACCGATGCGTGCGAGACGATCTACACGCGAGCGTCCGACGAAACATTCTGGGAAGTGGAGTCGCACCTGGCGGCGCTCGAGCGTCTGCAGGCCGGCGTGACGACCGGCGTGTCTCTGCTTGGCGGAGGGAATTCGATCATGCGCGTCGACGATCCGGTGTACGCGCGACGTCATTGCGACGCGGTGGTCAGAACGGGCACCCGCTCGCTCGTGGCGGTCGGTCCGTCGCGTCCGCCCGCGCCGCGTGCCTATACCCGCTATACAGCGGACGGCAGCGTAACGCGGGAAATCGATTTCGATACCATGTACGAAGTCTGCACGGAAATCGTCGACACGTGCCACGGCGACGCGAAGGGCCGCATCGGCATTGCGCTGACCTTGCCCGTCTATGCACCGCAGCACTACCCAGAGCAGGCCGCGTACGAGCGGGAATTTCGCGCTCAGGCCGGGCAATACATGGCGCTTGCCCGCGAACGCGGGCTGCGCTTCACCCAGGACGGACATCGGGCCGGCACGCTCGCCTTTGCCCATCGCGAGTTGGGACTGCTGAACGAAACATCCTTCATGTCGCACGCAATCGATTTGACGGAGGACGACATCGCGGCCTGTGTCGAGACGGGCGCATCGATCGTGCACAATCCCAGCGCGATCATGTCGATCATCGGACGCTGTCCGGTGCCGGAGTTGCTCGACGCCGGGGTCAACGTGGCGATCGCCTCGGACGGCGCGGCGCCCGATCGCGGCTACGACATGTTCCGCCATATGTGGCAATGCATGCATTACCATCGCCGGCATTTCGGCGATCCGGACGTGCTGCCGCACGGCAAGGTTCTGGAAATGGTCACCATCGACGCCGCGAAGGCGCTGTCGCTCGACGACAGTTTGGGGTCGCTCGAAACCGGCAAGCTGGCCGACATCATTCTCGTCGACCTGTTCAAGCCGCACATGATGCCGATGAACATGCCGGTGTATCGCGTCACGTGCTTCGCCAATGCCGGCGACGTGTGCATGACGATGGTCGGCGGCAAGATACTGATGGAGGAGGGCCGCGTGTTGTCGGTCGATGAAGGCGAGATACTGGAACGCGTCACCGCGGCCGCGGAACAGATGCTCGAGCGCAGCGGCTTGCGTCACCTGCTCGACGCGCCGTCGACGCTTTGGCGGCGCAGCCATTACTAGCATGCGCCGTGTGCGCCGCTCTGCGTGAAGCGCTGGGCCCGGTGACTAACACCGGGCTGTCGAACTCACATAACTTTGATCCGGGCTTCGACTGATGGCTACTCGCGGCTCTTGACCCTTCTACAGGCGCTAAACGAATTCTTTTCAAACCCTCACGAGCAACTTGCCGATGTTGCCGCCTTCGAACAGGCTATTCAGCGCGGCAGGCAGTTGTTCGAACCCGTCGACGAAAGTCTCCTTGAATACAATCTCACCGCTCTTAACCCAAGGCGCCACTTGCGCCACCATTTCGTCCATACGATTGATGTAGTCTCTGGCCAGCACGCCCTGGATGGTGGCGCGTTGAAAGAGCATGTGCTGTAAAAATCGCGGGCCCATGTCCGGCGTGTCCAAACCACCGTCGTATTGACTGATTGCTCCGCAAATCACGATGCGGGCCCGGCGCTTGATAAGCGGGATCACGGCATCTGTGATCGGGCCGCCGACGTTGTCGAAATAAACGTCCACCCCTCCGGTGGCCTCGATCAGTGTGCTCGTCAAGTCTTTGTGCGTCTTGTGTTCCCGATAATCGACCGCGCGATCCAGTTTCAGTTCGTCGAGCAGGAATCGGCACTTGTCTGGACCACCGGCAATGCCCACGACCTTGCAGCCCGCCTTTTTCCCGAACTGTGCAACCAGCGAGCCGACGGCCCCGGCCGCGCCGGAAACGACCAGGGTATCGCCAGGGCGCGGCCGGCCGGCTTCCATGAGGCCGAACCACGCGATACGCCCTGGCATGCCGAGCACACCGAGTGCCGTGGAAACCGGCGCGCTTGCCGGATCGAGTTTGGTCAGTTCGCTCTGATGGCACCGTGCATATAACTGCCAACCCGAATAAGCCGACACCCAGTCGCCTTTGGCGAACAGCGGGCTGGCCGACTCGACTACTTCACCTACGACACCGGAGCGTTGCACGATGCCGAGGGGATGCGGTACGTCATACGTATTGCGCTCGTGCTGCTGGATGCGAATGTACGGGTCCACGCTGATATACCGCGCGCGGACAACCACTTCGTTCGCCGCCAACGGTCCTGAGATTTCGCTTTCACGAAGCTCGTAGTGTTCCGATCCAACGCGACTCGTGGGACGTTTTACGTAGAACCATTGACGATTCGAATAGGGTGCGTTCATGGATTGGATTTCCGGTGCGAATTGCGATGACGTGGGAACGATTCCCTTGAGTCGCGCGAAGCCGTTGCGATGCGGGTATGACGGATTCAACGAGGCGAGACATTCGTGCGCCGATATTTTAATTTTATGGACAGCCGCCGTCGAATCATAATTTGTCCGGCTTGGCAGTAGTTTTTCTACTGCCTCGTCGCGATCGCTTTGCTGTTGCCGCTACGTTTAGTTCATATCGAGCCTGCGTGATCAGCCAATCTCGCATCGCCCGAATAGTCTCGGAGTCGCGCCGGTCCTCGGGATAGACGACATAATAGCCGAGCGAGAGATGCAGCGCGAAATCAAAGAGGCGGCACAGGCGGCCGGCGGCAAGATCCCGTTCCACGAGTTGTTCGCTCGTCAGAGCGATGCCTTGACCCGATATCGCGGCATCGATTGCAAGGGCGGACTGGCTGAATCGAGGACCCTTACTCGCATCGACATGTCCTCCCTCGTTCAGCGCTTCGAGAAATTCGGGCCACAGGTTATGTGAATCATGCAGCAAGACGTGACGCTTCAGATCGGACGGCTTTTTAAGTGGTCGTCTCGCGTCGGCCAATGAAGGGCTGCACACGGCATAGATATCGACCGGAAAGAGTGGATCGGCAGCTAGTCCTTTACCGAAAGGCGGCTTGCCGTGGCGGATTGCGATATCGACACCGTCGCCCTTGAAAGTCGAGAGTTGTTGATCCGCGATCACGCGCACTTCAATGGACGGATGGGCGTCCGTAAACGTCGCCAGCCGTGGGATAAGCCATTTCGACGCAAATGAAGGCGTCGTGCTGACCGTCAAACTCGATGCCCGGTGCGCTAGCGCTTCCGTTGCATTCGCGATGATCGTCAGCGCGCGCTGCACCGATGAGAAGTAAATCGAACCGTTGGCAGTTAGTGCGAGCCCGCGTGGTACGCGATCGAATAGCTGATGTCCAAGCACATCTTCGAGATTGCGCACCTGTTGAGCAACCGCACCTTGAGTGACGCCTATTTCCTCTGCAGCGACACGGAAGTTGAGATGACGAGCGGCGGCTTCGAATGCCCGCAGCGCGTTGAGAGGGGGAAGGCGCGACATCTTGGTTGAGGACGGCATACAGAGGAAAACTACAGTCTTGGGGTAAGCAGTGGTTCGACGCGACTGGCGCCTGGACGCGCTAAGTTAGCATATCGTGGAACGCGCTGGGAGCGCGTTCGCTTCGTGGCCAAGCTTGGGCCAGGCCTGGCGCCGGCCTCTACCCCTTGAGTTTGCAGCCACTTCGATCAGTCGAACCCGACCGGGTCCGCGACCCGCGCCACCACCTCGCCGAAGGTACGCCCCTCCAGCGTGCCGGGAAATGCCTCAGGGGCTTTCTCCAGACCATCGACGATATCTTCCTCGTAGCGAATCACCAGACGCGGCGTGTCTGGCAGCGTGGCTCATTGACCCATCAGATCCCGTACGTTGCTATTGCAATACCGAAGCACATAGTTTCGCTAGCCTGTCGTCGAGCGAGCGGCCTTGTACGTCGATCTGGGCGCTGTGGAACTGGCTCAGTTGGGTCGACGGCTTATCGTATTCGATCGTCGTGCCGCCCTGTGCGTTTTCGTAGACCATGATACGCAATGGCGCGTACAGTCCCGCCGCCATATTGACGCTGGTCATTTCGGTCGCGGTGAGAATATTGCCGGTGAAATACTCGGTGCCGTTCCTGCGCTGTCCTTTCAATACAAGCCAATCTCCATGCAGACCGATGTAATGAATCACAAGGCCGTCGTTGCCTGCGGCTTTCTGAAGGGCGGTACGCAATTCGTCGACCTTGTCCTGCTTCAGAAGCGTGCGGATATGATCGTCGAGTCGGCCGAGACGGCTCTCCAGATCCTGTTTGACGGCAGCGTAGGGTTTGCTGGAAGAGACGGTCACGTGATCGATAATCGTCTTTGTTTCCGATACCTCGACGGTCGCCGCGACCGCTTGCGCGCAGAACACGTTCATGCTGATCGCGGCAGTTGCCGCTATAGACAATGCAACTCGTGAAGCGGCAGTACGTAAGTTAATCACTGTTGTCTCCTTGCTGGACAAATAAGTAGAGTGTGCTTTCTCGCGTCAGTGTTCCGACGCGGCTTCCGCGCCAAGGCCGCTTAGCATTCGAAGTTGCTGGGCATCAAAGGAAGTGTCGGCGGCGTTCTGGCTTGTCGTGACCGATCCGATCCAGCCCGCGATAAAGCCCACCGGAATGCTGAACAGACCGGGATTCGAGAGCCAGAAAGGCGGGGTGGAATCCTTGAAGATGATGCCTTTCGCGCCAATCACGGCCGGCCCCAGCAGTACGAGTCCAATCGAGGAAAGGGTGCCGGCGAGCACCGCGGCTACAGCACCGCGATCCGTAAAACGCCGCCAGTACATCGAGAAGAGAATCACGGGCAGGTTTGCGCTTGCCGCAATGGCGAACGCGAGCCCCACGAGAAACGCGACATTGAACGTCTTGACGAGCAGCGCGAGTCCCATCGCGGCGATACCAAAGACTATCGTGGCGATCTTCGCGATCACGACCTGCCGGCGCTCCTTGTCGCGAGACGCCGAGAAGAGCTGGCCGAAGATGTCGTGGGAGATAGTCGAGGCCGAGGAAATCATGATGCCCGAGACAACCGCAAGGATCGTCGCGAAGGCAATGGCCGACACGCAGGCGAGAAGAAGTTCGCCGCCGGCAGACCCCGCACCGCCGCCGAGTGTCGTGGCGAGCAGCGTAATGGCGCTATTTCCTGAACTATGTGTGGCGAGAATTGCTGCAGGTCCCACGATTGCGGTGGCGGAAAATCCGAGCAAGATCATCATTACCGCAAAAGACGTCATCACGATCAGGCCAATTTTCGCGGACTTTCTCGCCGCGACGGCGGACGGCACCGTGTAAAATCGGGTCATGACGTGCGGCAGTCCTGCTGTGCCCAACGCCAGGGCGAGCGTGAGCGACAGCGTATCCAGCGGATCCTTGAAGTAGCCGCCCGGCACGAAGTACTGCGCCGGATGCAGCGACGAAAGGCGTGCCTTATTGAATAGCGCACCCACGTCGAAGGAAAAATGCGCGAGAGCGAGCAGCACGAGCACCGCGCCGGCAGTCCAGACGAGGACGGCTTTGACGATCTGCACGTAAGTCGCGGCCACCATTCCGCCGAACAGCACATACGCGATCATGAGTATGCCGATTAGCACGATCGCCGCGTTGGTGCCGATCGGCAATAGCAGACTGGCTAGTGCACCCCCGCCAACGAGTTGCGCGAGTAGATAGGCTAACGAAGTGATCAGCGAAGAGACCGATGTGGCTGCTCGCACGCCGCGGCTGCGCAAACGCAGTGCGACCACATCGGAGAGAGTGTATTTGCCGCAGTTTCTGACCGGTTCGGCGACAATCAGCATGATCATGATCCATCCGGCGATAAAGCCGACCTGATACACGATGCCGTCGAATCCGAACAGGGAAACGAGTCCCGTCACACCGAGAAACGAACCGGCGGACATAAAGTCCCCCGCCAGCGCGAGGCCATTCTGAAACGGCGACAGATTGCGTCCGGCCACGAAAAATCCGGAGGTTCCGCGCGATCGGCGAGCGCTCCATCCGGTGAGAACGAGGCTGAGTCCGATAAAGCCCACAAAGGCGATGATTCGGAGCCCGCCGTGACTGATCAGATTATTCATGGCGATCACCGTTCGAATGTGCAAACGCGCTGCGAAGCAACTCGGCCGCTTTCGGGTCGTAGACTCGCTCGGCCCATGCGCAGTAGGCCCAGAAGGTAGCGATCGTGAGCGCGAACTGAACGACTACCGCGAGCAGTCCAAGATTGAGCTCGCCGTAGACGGACAGGGACATCGCGCCAGGAAACTCCAGTACTGCAATCAACAGGCCGAAATAGATTCCCAGTGAGGTGTAAAGCAATGACCATACGAAGCGGTTGCGGAACTTGGCGAGCGCTCGCGTCTTCTCGTCGAGGGACAAGCGGGATAATCTGACTTTCGTCGCGTTTTGCCTCTCGAACTCCGCGTTGATTGATTCCATCGATTGCATGTCGGGTCTCCTCCGTGATGGTGTTTATGACAGACAGCTGAAGCGGCGAATCGCTAGCGCTTTGCCGGCAAAACTTCGCCGCGGCTCTCTCCGAATCCGATTCGTGCAAAGCCTGCTTTCTCACAGTAGCCGCGCAGAATAATGGCGTCGCCATCCTCCACGTAGCTGCGCTTTTCGCCGGTATTCAGCGTGACTGGTTCGCTGGCGTTGCGTGCAAGTTCCATCAGTGCGCCTGCTTCCGATTGCCCAGGACCTGAAATGGTGCCGCTGCCAAGCAGGTCTCCAGCACGCAGATTGCAGCCGCCCGCGGCGTGATGCGCGACCATCTGTGCGATGCTCCAGTACTGATGTCTGAAACTCGTGAGTGAGAGTTGCGCCGCCGGGAGATTCCCGGCTTGATGGCGAGAAGTCTCGATGCAGACTTCCAGTTGAATATCGATCGCGCCCGTCGTGCTATTGCGGTCGGAATCCAGATAAGGCAGCGGCTTGCCGTCCGTGTGCGGGCGGGGCAGGGGTAGCCTGAACGGCGCCAGCGCCTCCATGGTCACGATCCACGGCGAGATCGTGGTGGCAAAATTCTTGGCCAGAAACGGCCCTAGCGGCTGCATTTCCCACGCTTGAATATCGCGAGCGGACCAGTCGTTGAGCAGGCATAGCCCGAATACATGACTGTCGGCCTGATCCAGAGCGATCGGCTCGCCGGCGGCATTGCCCTGCCCAATGTAGATGCCGAGTTCGAGTTCGTAGTCCAGCTTGCGCGAGGGCGAGAAGATGGGTGCATCTTCGCCTGGAAGCATGATTTGACCCGCTGGGCGCCGGAACCGCTGACCACTGAGCCCGATGCTAGAAACCCGGCCGTGGTACGCAATGGGGATCGATTTGAAGTTGGCGCCCACGCCGCTCAGGCCAAGTAGCTTGCTGATGTTGGTCGCGTGATGAATCGACGTATAGAAATCCGTGTAATCGCCGATCTGCGCAGGCAGGCCGTATTCCACTTCCGATTGCGGGATCAGACATGCCTCGAGCGCCGCGCGATCGTCCGAAGGGGCTCGCTCGTGAAGCGCTGCAAATAGCGCGTGTCGTACAGCGCGCCATGCGGACGGACCCATCGAGAAGAACTCGTTGAGCACGGGCTGAGCGCACACCCGCGCGCCCTCGCCAGCGATTCCATTGAGACCGGCACGAGACGCCCAGGCCGCGATGTCGATCACCTGGTCGCCGATCGCGACCGCACCGCGGAACGCCTCGTCGGAATGCCTTCTGCGGAAAACCGAAAACGGTAAGTTCTGGATTGGAAAGTCACATGTCGGCGCATTGGCGGACTCGACCCAACTGCGCGCAGCGGGATCATGCGTTTGGTTCAGTATGTGTTGCATGTTCGTCTCGATTCATTCGGTTAAAGCGCGAGCCGCTCGCATAATGGCAACGACGTTCAGTCGAATGGACGCGTGGGGCTGTGCCTGCTGAGAAGAATTCCGCGCTCCTGCAAATCACGAATGAACGCCGCGCTGAGCTTGCGTTCGGAGAGCACCTCGGCGTTATGCTCGCCCTGGAAAGCGGGGCTGCCCGGCTGCGGCAACTCAGACTCGCTGAAATGCCACGGCGCGCCGGGCATGCGTGTCGTGCCGCCTGATCTGTCGTCGACATCCACTAGCGCACCCCATTCCTGCACCCACTCGGAATCGGCGAACTCGTTGACGCTCCGGACCACGCCGATAGCCAATCCCGCTTCGCTGACCTGCGTCTGGAGCTGATCAAGATCGTTGAACGTGAGAAGCCAGGCGCGCACTTCGGCCAGCAGATCAGCAATGTTCTGCCGCCGCAAAAGCGCCGTGCCGAAGCGGGGATCGCCCAGCAAATCGTTGCGGCGCATCATCGCGCAGTAGCGCGAAAACATCGGCGTGTAGATCGGGCTGCCTGCTATGGTGAGTTGGCGTCCGTCGGGCAAATCGAAGATGTGCGAATCGGGTGCCGAGAGAATGATTGGTTCGCCATCCGTATCGATTTCCGAGAGTTGTGCGCCCACGCGTTCGTTCACCGATAGCATGGTGGCCGCCATCGAGACGTCGACGTGTTGCCCCTCGCCGGTACGCGCACGATGCTGAAGAGCGGCCAGAATACCGATCACGCCATGAAGGCCGGTGTACATGTCGGCGTGGCTGCATGCGTCGTTGCGGACTTCGGTAAGCGCAGCGCCGAAATGGTGCTGGACGATGTCGGTCAGTCCCGACTCGGCTTGCACGGTTGGCGCGAACGCGGGACGATTGCGCCATGAGGTCGATTGTCCGTAGCCGCTCAAAGACGCGTAGATCACAGACGGGTTGAAAGCGCGCACCTGTTCATAGCCGAGTCCAAACCGGTCCAACGTGCCGGGGCGAAAGTTCTCGACGATGATGTCCGCGTCCCGGCACATGTCGACCATGATCGCGCGTGCCTCGGGGAAGTTGAGATCAAGGCTCACGTTGCGCTTGCCGGCGTTCTGCTGCACGTAATACAGCGACATGTCGCCGATATGCGGCATGCTCACGCGGCCGATATCGCCGGAGGGTGGCTCGATCTTCGTCACGGTGGCGCCGAGATCGAGGAGCGTTTTGGTGCAATGCGGTCCGGCCAGCACTCGCGTGAAATCGATCACGCGAATACCTTCGAGCGGTGCGGACATGATCAATCTCCCTTGAATTCGGCGGTGGCGGGCCCGGTCGAAAAGAACGAAGCGAAACCGCGTTCGCGATCGCCCGTCTGCCAGATCATGTTGTTGAGGTTGATCTGTTCCAGGTCGGCGCTGCGCACGCCGCCGTTCGCAGCAAGGTTTGCCTGCTGCTTGATGCCGTGGAGAACTTTGGTGGGGCCCGCGGCCAGTTGCCGGGCGAACGACATGGCGGCGGCCTGGAGCTCGGTTTCGGGCACGACGTGATTGATGATTCCCCAGCGCTCGAATGCTTCCGCTGCGTGCCGCCGTCCGATCAGCGCGATTTCCTTGGCGCGCACAACGCCCGCTCTCTGTACGAGCCGTTGCGTGCCGCCGAGCAGGGGAATCAGACCAACGATGTTCTCGACCTGGCCGAAGTACGCCGTGTCCGCAGCGACGATCATGTCGCACGTGAGCGCGAGTTCGAGGCCGCCGCCGAGCGCGGCGCCGTGAACGGCGGCGAGTGTCGGCACCGGCGCGTTTTCCAGCACGTCGAGAAACTCGAGGAATTGATCGGCGTTATGCTGGATTGCCGTTTTGCCATCGGTAAATGAGCTCATTTCCGCGCCGGCAGAAAAGTGCCGCATCTCGCTCTTGAGCAGGATCGCGCGCGCGCCATCGGCGAGCACGCCGCGATACGCGGCGAGCAGATCCGCGATCATCGCGTCGTCGATCAGGTTGTGCGGCGGCTTGGCTAACGAAACGATTCCGACGGCGCCGTCCATTTCAATCTTTATTGTGGTCATGGTTCTCTCTGCAATGTGCGATAGGCGAAGCAAAGCCCGCTGGCTTCAGGCAGTGTGTTGCGTCGCGGCGTGGACGGGACCGATCGCGCCATCCACGATTGCAAGACGCGCGCCGATCAGGGTTGTCACTACTGTTGGGGTGGGTTGAATTGAGGGCTTCATGGCTTGTCTCCATCTGTTTTTCGGCATGCGCCGTTGATGGTTACTATCCCAGCGAGAGCATTGAGCGGCAACGTCCAACCCTGCCAATTGCCGTGTCAAACTGTGCCAAACGCGCGCGACGAAGATTGGAAAAATGTGCGAGCATGTTCGCAGTTGAAGCGAGACATACCGTGCGACCACCTAAAATCATCACGCCATTGCATCCGGATCTCGACGCGCCGACGCAGAGTCTTCTGGGCCTGGCCGCGCTCGCCGCCGAACTGGCCGCCGAGGGCGTGTCGGTCAATAAACTGTTCGCGAATACGGGCGTCCATCCGAACCAGTTGGAGGATTCGCAGGCGAGAATTTCGCATCGTCAGCGCCTCGCCATTTATCGGAACGCTCAACGGCTCGCAACAAGAGCCGATGTTGGCTTGCTTGCCGGTGCGCGTCAGAGGATCAGCGACTTCGGCATATATGGCTATGCCATGGTCAGCAGCACGACCTTTGGAGACGCCCTGAAATTCAGCGTCGAAAATGTCAGGATGGCCGGCGCGGTTTTGCAGATCAGCTATTCCACGGAGGGGAACACCGGCATTCTGCGCAGCCACGGGCTCGCATCGCTCGGCGACATGTTGCCGTTTGTCGCCGAATTCTGGCGAAGCTCGATGACCGTGTTATTCAGCCGCGTGCTGGAAGCGCCTTTTCCGTCGAAGCGCATGGTCATGGCATATCCGGCGCCGCCGCATTGGAGGAATTACGAAAGGATGTTTGACTGTCCCGTGGAGTTCGGCGCGGATACGATGGAATGGCATTTCGACGTGCATGTACTAGACCGTCCGTGTCCAAATGCGAATCCAATTACCGCGCAAATCTGCCAGCAATTGTGTGATCGCATTCTCGAAGAACGCGACGGCATTCCAGAACTTCCGCGCCAGATTCGCATGGCCTGCCTGAACGCACCGGGCGTGTTCCCATCCGCCGAGAAGATGGCCGCCCAACTCGGTATGTCGCTGCGAACTTTGCATCGACGTCTGGCCGACGACAACTACTCGTATCAAACCTTGCTGAACGATGTGCGCCGGCAGCTCGCCATCGAATTTCTCGAGAACACGCGGCTTCCTATCGATCAGGTTGCCGAACGCATTGGATTTTCGGACGCGGCGAGCTTTCGCCGGTCATTCAGGAAGTGGACTGGAAACTCGCCCAGTCTTTATCGGAAGGGAATGGACAAGGATGGGTGACAGGAGTTGCGCGCCGATTACCCGGTCCAATTGCAGACCTTAAACGTGTCGGTCAGAATTGGCGTCGATGTTCCCACGCTACGATTGCAAGTCGCACTCCGCAGTCGGAGCCGCCCTTGGATCCAAAAGACAACATGAGACGACTATTTCTCGCTTCGCTCGCAGCCATCTCCTTCGTGACCTCTGTTCAGGCACAGAGCAACGCGCCTGGCCCGCTCGCCACGCCTTCGGGCGCACTGGAATTCGTGCGCGCCGACCGCGAATTCGTGGGGATGCTCGATAAGGAAGTATTCGATCGCTTCGCTGCGAATTCGCTCACGCATTTTGACGAGGCCGGTAGCGCAAGCGACACCGTCACGCGCACGCTCGTGCAGACTGATGCCGGTCCGGTGCTGTACGACTTTCGCCGTCGTCCGGCACTTGTGCAGCGCTCGGGTCAGCGCATGACGGTCAAGCGCGTGTTCTGGCAAGGCGATGAAGTCGTGATGCAAAGCTCGCAAGGCTGGTTCAGATTCAAAGGCGGCGTGCTGACGAAGCTGCAGTCGTCCAAGACGATTTACCATTGATTGCGCAGGCGGCTTGTGCCCACGACGGCGACAGCTATCGAGAGGCAGCACGACCCGTTTTCGTTAGTGCCGTACCCGGCTCCCATGCAGCCAGTTGATGCTCGCGAAGAGCAGCACGGCGAACACGATCAGCATCGTCGCCACGGCGAGGATCGAAGGATCGATCGAGTCGCGAATTCCGCTCCACATCTGCCGCGGCACTGTTCTTTGATCCGGGCCGCCAATGAATAGAATGACAATGACTTCGTCGAACGAGGTCGCGAAAGCGAAGACGCTGCCGGTCGCAACCGCTGGTGTGATGAGCGGTAAGGTCACGCGCCTGAATGTGATCCAGGGCGTCGCTCCGAGTCCGGAAGCGGCGCGCAGCAGGCTCTGATCGAACGAAAGCAGCGACGCCGTCACGGTGATCACGACGAACGGCGTGCCGAGTGCAGCATGCGCGAGCACCACGCCGGGGTACGAGTTCACCAGACCGAGCGGCGCGAAGATCAGATAGAAGCCCGCGGCCACGACCACAATCGGCACGATCATCGGCGAGATGAGGATCGGCATGATCAGCGAGCGTAGCGGAAATTGCGTGCGCGAAATGCCTAGGGCGGCCAGCGTGCCGAGACACGTGGCGATCAGCGTCGACGCCGCGCCGATGCCAATGCTGTTCAGCAGCGATCGCTGCCAGTCCGGGCTCGTGAGCGCCTGCTCATACCAGCGCAGCGAAAATCCTTGCAACGGGTAGGAGAAGTAGGAACCCGAATTGAACGAGAGCGGGATGATCGCGAGAATCGGCGCGATCAGGAAGAACAGCACAAGCGCTGTATGCAGCCGTACCCAGCGCGCGGCGACGCGTTCCGTCAGCACCTTGTTGCGTTGTTCTTGCATGTCGTTCCCTGGTCGTGTCAGCGTGTTTAACCGAAGCGTAAGCGGTCGATGCCGACGATACGGTTGAACAGGAAATAGAAAATCGCCGTGAAGATCACGAGATAGGCCGAGAGCGCACCGGCGAGGCCCCAGTTGAGTTGCGTGTTGGTCTGAATGGCAATGAGCTGGCTGATCATCTCGTCACCGGCGCCGCCGAGCAGCGCGGGTGTGATGTAGTAGCCGAGCGCGAGCACGAACACGAGAAAGCAGCCCGCTCCCACGCCGGGCAGCGTCTGCGGAATGTAGATCCGCACGAACGCGGTGAACGGGTGAGCGCCGAGCGATTGCGCGGCGCGCACGTACACGGGCGATACGCTTTTCATCACCGAATAGATCGCGAGAATCATGTACGGCAGGAGCACATGCGTCATGCCGATGAGCACGCCCGCGCGGTTGAAGACGAGCGGTAGTGGATGGGTGGTGAGACCGAGACCCATCAGCAGGCTGTTGATGACGCCGCCTGGTTGCAGCAGAACGTACCATGCGGTCGTGCGCACGAGCAGCGAGGTCCAGAACGGTACGATCACGAATAGCATCAGACGGTTGCTGCTTTTCGCGGGCAGGTTCGCGAGCAGCCACGCGACCGGATAGCCGAGCACGAGGCACAGCAGCGTGACCGTGGCGCTGATCGAGATCGTGCGCGCGAACGCCTGCCGGTAGATCGACGCGTCGTCCGGCACGAACGCGACGGCGCCTTGCGGTGTCACATGTGCATCGACGGCCGCGAGCAGATAGTCGGGTGTCGGCGACGAGGCGGCACGCTTGAGCAAGCGCCAGATTTCCGGTGAATCCCAGCGCGGGTCGAGCTCGATGAGCGCCGGTTTCCATGCGGGCGGCGCGTTGGCGGGCAACTGGCGCGCGGTGCGCATCAGCAGGCTGCGGAACTCGGCCTGATCGAAGTTCAGCCGCCTCGCGACCGTGCCAAGCTGGCCGCTCTGCTGCGCCTCCCTGAGTCCGGCGGCGAGCAGGGCGAACATATGCTCGTCCGGAACGCCGCGCCCGTCCCAGGCATCGAGCGTACGCGTGAGCGCGGGCATGCTGTCGGGCACTTCGTGGTTCTGTACGCTGCGCGCGAGCAGGAGCGCGATCGGCGCGATGAACGTCGACAGCAGAAATACGATCAGCGGCAGCGCGAGCAGCAGCGCCTGCACCGATGCGCGGCGGCGCGCCTTTTCAAACGACGCGCGGCCGTCGGCTCTCGTCGGAGAGCCCGGGGCCGTGGCGCGGGCCGAAGCGGGCATGTGAGTAGTCAAGTCGGGCTCTCGTCGGACGGTGGTGTTACTGCGTCAGCCACACCTGGAAGCGCTTGTTGATCTGGTCCGCGTTGTCGGCCCAGAAATTCGCGTTGATCTGCAAGGCGCGCTTGAAGTTGTCGGGCGCGGTCGGCAGATCGGCGAGGCGCTGCTTGTCGATCAGCGCGATCGCGTCCTTGCGCGGCGGCGCGTAGGCGATGTACTTCGACAGATCCGCATACGCCTTCGGCTGCGAAGCGGAGGCGATGAACTTCGCGGCGGCATCGGCGTGCTTCGCGCCCGTCGGAACGGCCCACCAGTCGAAGTCGTAGACCTGCGCGTCCCACACGGTCTTGAACGGCTTGTTGTCCTTCTTCGCGGCGCCGGAAATGCGGCCGTTGTAGGCCTGCGTCATCACGACCGCGCCGTCAGCGAGCAACTGCGGCGCCTGCGCACCCGACTCCCACCACACGATGTTCGGTTTGATCGTGTCCAGCTTCTTGAACGCGCGATCCACGCCGGCAGGTGTTCCAAGTACTTTGTAGACATCCTTGGGATCGACGCCATCCGCAATCAGCGCCCATTCCATCGTGACCTTCGGCGATTTGCGCAAGCCGCGCTTGCCCGGGAATTTCTGCAGATCGAAGAAGTCGTTGACGGTGGTCGGGGCGCTCTTGAGCTTGCTCGCGTCGTACGCGTAGATCGTCGACCAGACCATGCTCGCCACCGCGCAATCGCTGATCGTGCCGGGAATGAAGTCGCTCGTCTTGCCGATCGTCTTCTTGTCGAACTTCTGCAGGAGGCCTTCGTCGCAGGCGGTGATCGCGTCGTTTGTTTCGAGGTCGATCAGATCCCACGTGGTGTTCTTCGCCTGCTCCATCGCGGAAAGTTTCGCGAGGCCGCCGTCATACGATTCCGTCGAGAAGCCGATGCCGGTGGCCTGGGTGAACGGTTCGAAATAAGCCTTCTTTGCCGCCGCTTCGTATGCACCGCCGAAGGTCACGACGGAAAGCGTCTCCGCTGCCTGGGTGGTCACGGTGGTCAAAGCGGCTGCGGCTAGTATTGCGAGTGCGACGTTTTGTGTTTTGACGAGAGTGCGCATTTTAGTTGGCTCCTGCAGGTGCGGTCGTGATGATGGAGGGTGAGAGCGGGGTGGATGCGGGGATCACGGGCGCGCTGCGCGGCACGCTCATCGCGAGAATCTTGCAGTCGTCGTGGCGCCATGCGATTTCGATCTCGCTGCCGGGCGAAGGCAGCGCATGGCGCTGCGTATTGGGCACTTTCACGACAAAGGAATCGCGTGAACCGAGCGCGAGGTGCACGCGGTGATGATCGCCGCAATACACCAGTTCCTGGACATGTGCGCGCACCACGTTGCTGTGTTCGTCGGCTTGCGTGCCTTCGGCGCTCGGGATATGCGCGCGCTCGGGGCGCAGCGCGAGCATCGCTTCGTCGCCCGCGCGCAGGCCGGGTTCGCTGCGCCCGCGAATGACGCTGCCGTCCGACAACGCGAGCGTTGCCCAGTCCTCGCCCACACTGACCACGCGGCCAGTCAAGCCGTTGTTCTCGCCGACGAAGTTCGCGACGAAGGCGTTCTGCGCGTTCTCGTACAGTTCGGTCGGTGTGGCGGCCTGCTGAATCCGGCCGTCGGAAAAAACGGCGACGCGGTCCGACATGGTCAGCGCTTCGGCCTGATCGTGCGTCACGTACACGATCGTGAGCGACAACTCGCGATGCAAACGCATGATTTCGTATTGCATGGTTTCGCGCAGGCGCTTGTCGAGTGCGCCGAGCGGTTCGTCCATCAGCACGACGCTCGGCTCGAACACGAGCGCGCGTGCGAGCGCCACGCGCTGCTGCTGTCCGCCGGAAAGTTGCGCGGGACGCCGGTTCGCCAGATGCGGCAGTTCGATCATTTCGAGCGCGCGCTGCACGCGCTTTTTCTGCTCGGCACGGCTCACGCGCCGCACGGAAAGCGGAAACGCTACGTTCTCCGCAATTGTCAAATGTGGAAAGAGCGCGTAGTTCTGAAACACCATGCCGATGTCACGCTGATGCGGCGGTTTGTCGTCGAGCCGGCGGCCGTCGAGGCGAATCTCGCCGTGCGTGGGCGATTCGAATCCGGCGAGCATCATGAGCGTGGTCGTTTTGCCGGAGCCGGACGGGCCGAGCAGCGACAGGAATTCTCCCTTGCGCACGTCGAGGTTCAAGTCGTCGACGACGTATTGGGCGCCGTCGTACGATTTGCTCACGCCCGAGAACGAAATGAAGGAAGGGTTTGACATCGTGTAGCGTCCTGTCGATGGTGCGTCGTAATCAATGCGTGCCGGTCTGCGCCGCGCCGATCTTGCCGGCGATATAGCGCGCGAAGTCATAGTTGGGACGCTCGAGCGGGCTCAGGTGACCGGGCTTTGCGAGCGGCGCATGCACGCCGCGAAACACGGCTTCCACGCCACGTTTGTCTTCGGCGTTCACTTCGTCGAGCAGCTTCTTCAGCGTCGTCATATGGGCGTTGGCCTCGGGATCGGCGATGAACTCCGGTGCAAGGCCGCCGCCGAAGCGGATATGCACGTGCTCCACGCCTTGCGGCTGCAGCACGAGATACCAGAAGTAACCCGGCGTGAGCGTGACGAGATGCGTGGGGTAGATCGCGAGCAGCGCCGTAGTCTTGCGCCAGTGTCCCGCGAGGCGCGTGTTCTCCGGATGCGCGTTGCCGATGGGCAAGGACGCTTCCTTGGTGATCCAGTGGTAATTGAAGGCGGGATAGCCGGGCGGGCATTCCATTTCTTCGAGCCGCGAATGCGGTCCTACCGTCGCGCGATGCAGCATGGGCAGGTGATAGCTTTCCATGAAGTTTTCCGCGAGGATCTTCCAGTTCGTGTTCCACACGTGCTCTTCATGGAAGGTCTCGACGTAGTCCGACATGCCGTATGCGCCGATCAGCGCGCTCAGTTCGGCGAGCTGCGTGCGAACGGGCGGCGCGTGTTCGTCGAGCGTCACGTAGATCCAGCCTTGCCATTCTTCACAGCGCACGTTGGGCAACCGATAGCTTTCCTTGCAGAAGCTCTCCTGCCGATCCATGAGTGGTGCGCCTTGCAGCGCGCCGTCCAGCGAATAGTTCCAGGCGTGATAGGGGCAGACGATTCGACGCACGTTGCCGCGTCCTTCGAGCAGCACCGACATGCGATGCAGGCACACGTTCGACATCGCCTTGAGTTGCATCTGTTCGTCGCGCAATACGACGACAGGTTGCGCGCCGATGCGCGCCGTCATGTAATCGCCAGGCACCTTGAGCGCACTGGCGCGGCCGACGCATTGCCATTCACGCTCGAATATGCCGCGCTCTTCCAGTGTGAGGAATTCGGGCGATGTGTAGACACCGGGCGGCATCGCATGCGCATCGCCGAATGGCCGTTCACAACCCGCTTGCAGTTCGTCGACAAGTGCTTGCACTGCGATCGTGCTTGCCGGGCTGGCCATGGTGTCCCCCTTGATTCGTCACGGTGAGAGCGCGTCAACGCGAGGCTTGTACGGCGTGGCGCTCAACATGGACACCAATCTATCAAGCCAAATTGCAAGCCAAAATATTGTTTTCAGATACAAAGCAAAGCTTTTGCCTATGCAGCGTGTGCGCGCTTGGCGCAGACAATCGCGCCTTTCTCATCATGCGTCGAAATGCAGCCTCTGGATATAGGTCTCACAGAACGACGCGAAGCGATGCACCACCTGGCGCGGCTTCATGGTGCGCGATTGTGCGATGCCGAGCATCGTTGCATTGACGTTGTCTTTGAAACGCTTAATGACGAACTCTTCGCCATCCACGGTGCGATTCGATTTGAGCGGAAAGTTCAGCAGGCTATAGCCGAGACCGTTGGCCACCATGCCGCGCACGACCTCCGGCTGCGAGGAACGGAAGGCGGGCACGGGGCGGCTGCCTACCGCGTCGAAGAGTGCGGCGAAGTACTCGCGGCTGTGCGGCAGGTCGAGCATCACGTACGGCTCGGGCAGGAGGTCCGCGAGCGATACCTTGCGCGCGCGTGCCAGACGATGCGTTCTCGGCAGGATCGCATAAGGCGGCAGCGAGAGCAGCGGCGTGAACGCGATGTCTTCAGTCAGGTCGAGGCTGTAGGTGAGGGCAATGTCGAGCGAGCCGTCGTGCAGGCCGCGCAAGAGGCCGTCCTGATGCGCTTCCACCGTGCGAAACGAGATGCCCGCGTGCTCGTCGATGAATCGGCTAATGAGTCGCGGCATCAGCGGTGGCGCGAGCGAGACCATGCAGCCGAGTGTGATGGCGCCGGTCATGCCGCCGTCCATTTCTTTCGCGGTTGTCTGCAGCTCTTCCGCAAACTTCAGCAGATTGCGCGCTTGCCCGAGCAGATCGCGCCCGGCTTGCGTGAGCGACAGACCGCTCGCGTGATGCCGGATGAACAGCTGTACGCCGAACGACACTTCGAGATCCGCGAGCGCCGTCGAGATCGACGGCTGAGAGATGTGCAGGCGTTTCGCGGCGGCGGTGAAAGACAGTACTTCCGCAGTGACCACGAAATAGCGCAACTGGCGCAACGAGTAGCGCAACGGGTGACTCTCCATCGACGACGCTCCGTGTTTCAAGTCCTGTATTGCGCGGCATTGTGCAGCGGCCAAAAAGCCTTGCATAGGTAAATCCGATGCGATGCATTTTTTAAATATATTTTTCAAATTCTGAATGGGCGCGTAGATTTTCACGAGACGCAAACAGAAGCGACAAGCAGACCAGACAGCCGGACCAGGAGACAACCCACTGTCGGAAAACACTGCCGGGTCCGCACAATCGCGGGCGCTTAAAGGCCGCGACGCCGCGATCGAATCGAAATATCCGCCTCTTTTAGAAGGACACAGCCATGACAGTGGAAACAACGTCAATCGACACGCTCGTAGTCGGCGCCGGTCAGGCCGGCGTCGCCATCAGCGAACATCTGAGCAAGCTTGGCGTGCCGCATCTCGTGCTGGAACGCGCCCGTATTGCCGAGCGCTGGCGCACGGGACGCTGGGATTCGCTGGTTGCCAATGGCCCCGCGTGGCACGATCGTTTTCCCAATCTTGAGTTTGCGGACTTCGACCCGAACGCATTCGCTTCGAAGGAGCAGGTTGCGGATTATTTCGTCGCGTATGCGAACAAATTCGAAGCGCCGATCCGCACCGGCGTGGAAGTGAAGAAGGTGGTGCGCAATGCAGGGCGGCAGGGCTTCACCGTCGAAACCTCGGAAGGCACGATCGAGGCCAATCGTGTCGTGGTTGCAACCGGGCCTTTCCAGCGCGCGGTCATCCCACCCATCGCGCCGCAAGATCCGGGTCTCACGCAGATTCATTCCGCCGACTATCGCAATCCTGATCAATTGCCCGAAGGCGGCGTGCTGGTGGTGGGCGCGGGATCGTCGGGCGTGCAGATCGCGGACGAGTTGCAACGTGCGGGCAAGCGCGTCTATCTGTCGGTCGGCGCGCATGATCGTCCGCCGCGCGCCTATCGCGGCCGCGACTTCTGCTGGTGGCTCGGCGTGCTCGGCGAGTGGGATGCCGAGGTCATGAAGCCGGGCAGGGAACACGTCACGATTGCAGTGAGCGGTGCGCGCGGCGGCCATACGGTGGACTTCCGCCGTCTCGCGAATCAGGGCATCACGCTGGTGGGTCTGACGAAATCGTTCGATGACGGCGTGGTGACCTTCGAAGCGGATCTCGCGGAGAACATCGCGCGCGGCGACGAAAACTATCTGTCGCTGCTCGACGCGGCCGACGCCTACGCCGAGCGCAACGGTCTCGATCTTCCCGAAGAACCCGAAGCGCGCGTCATTCCCGCGGATCCGGAATGCGTGGCGCACCCGTTGCACGATCTCGATCTGGCGAAAGCCGGCGTGACGTCGATTATCTGGGCGACCGGCTATGCCGTCGATTTCAGCTGGTTGAACGTCGACGCGTTCGATGAAAAGGGTAAGCCGAAACATCAGCGTGGCGTATCGAAAGAGCCGGGCATTTATTTCCTCGGTCTGCCCTGGCTGTCGCGCCGTGGCTCCGCATTCATCTGGGGCGTGTGGCACGACGCGAAACACATTGCCGATCACATCGTCACGCAGCGCAAATACGCGGCTTATTACGGCGACGCGCAACAGCAGAAACAGACCAGCGGCGAGGAAAGCGTTGAAAACACCTCCACCGGTTCGCGCGTCCACAAAGTCAGCGAAATCGGCGTGAGTTGATACGTACGCCTGTCTAATTCGCGATCCATTTCTTCCTAACATTCAGGTGCTTTGATGAACCAGCCTACGCATACCCGTATCCGCATGTTCAACACGAAGGACACGTATCCGAACCAGACGCTCGACAACGATCTTTGCCAGGCCGTGCGCGCCGGCAACACGGTCTATGTGCGGGGTCAGGTGGGCACGGACTTCGACGGCCGCCTGGTCGGCATCGGCGATCCGCGCGCTCAGGCCGAGCAGGCGATGAAGAACGTCAAACAGTTGCTGGAAGAAGCAGGCAGCGACCTGTCTCACATCGTCAAGACGACGACCTTCCTGACCGACGTCCGCTATCGCGAGCCGGTCTATCGGGAAGTCGGAAAGTGGTTGAAGGGCGTGTTTCCTATTTCGACCGGCCTGGTGGTGGTGGCGTTGGGTCAGCCGCAGTGGTTGATGGAGATCGACGTTGTTGCGGTCGTTCCGGACGGATGGACGCCGCCGCAAGCCTAAGGAGCGGGACATGACATTTTCAATCGTCGGACGTTGCCCCGAAACCGGGCAGCTTGGAATCGCGATCAGTTCGTCCAGCATCGCGGTGGGCGCCCGGTGCCCATGGGTGCGCGCAGGCGTGGGGGCGGTAGCGACGCAAAACGTCACGCTGCCCGCGCTAGGGCCGCGGATTCTCGATCTGCTGGAGCATGAGCAGATCGATCCCGCCGCGGCATTGGACCGTGTGCTCGGCGCGAGCGAGTGGAGCGAGTACCGCCAGGTCACCGTGATCGATGCGCAAGGCCGTACGGCGTTCTTTAGCGGCAAGGAAGCGCTCGGCACGTATCACGCCGTCGCCGGCAAGCAGTGTGTGGCGGCAGGGAACATGCTCGCGGGCGTCGAAGTGATCGAAGCCATGCTTCCGGCGTTCGAGCAGGCAAGCGGCACGCTTGCCGATCGACTGCTCGCGGGCATGCATGCCGCGATTGCCGCGGGCGGCGAAGCAGGGCCCGTGCATTCGGTGGCGCTCAAGATCGTGGGCGACGTGAGCTGGCCGATCGTCGATTTGCGGGTCGATTGGGCGGATCACGACCCCATCGGCCAGCTCGACGGCCTGTGGCAAGCGTACCGGCCGCAGATGCGGGACTACCTGACCCGGGCGTCGAATCCGACCGCCGCGCCGAGCTACGGAGTGCCCGGCAATGAATGACCGCTCCAGCCGCGCGCTGCTCGAACGGCTGATCGGCTTCGCCACGGTCAGCCGCGACTCCAATCTCGAGATGATCGACTTCATCCGAGGTTACCTCGGTGAACTTGGTGTCGAGAGCGAGTTGTTCTACAACGCCGAGCGCAGCAAAGCGAATCTGTTCGCCACCATCGGCCCGCGTGAGGGCGGCGGCATCGTGCTGTCCGGCCATACCGACGTGGTGCCCGTCGAGGGCCAGGCATGGACCGTCGATGCGTTCCGTCTCACTGAGCGCGACGGGCGGCTCTATGGCCGCGGCGCGGCCGACATGAAGGGCTATATCGCTTCGGTGCTGGCGGCGGTGCCCGGGCTGCGCGAGCGCGAATTGAAGTTGCCGGTGCACCTCGCTTTTTCGTACGACGAAGAAGTCGGATGCCTCGGAGTGCGGCCGATGCTGGCGGAATTGGCGCAGCGTGCGCACAAGCCGGCGCTGTGCCTGATCGGCGAGCCGACTGAACTCAAGCCGGTGCTGGGGCATAAGGGCAAGCTGGCGATGCGCTGTCAGGTGAAAGGCGCGCCTTGCCATTCGGCTTATGCGCCCTATGGCGTCAACGCCATTCAATACGCGGCGCGGATGATCGGCCGTCTGGAAGAGATCGGCGAGCTGCTGGCGCGGCCCGAACATCATGACGCGCGATTCGATCCACCGTTCTCGACCGTGCAAACGGGCGTGATCAACGGCGGCCGTGCGCTCAACATCGTGCCCGCCGAATGCGAGTTCGATTTCGAAGTGCGCGCGTTGCCTGGCTTCGACGCAAACCGGGTAGCCGATGAGTTGCAAATCTACGCCGAGGCCGAGTTGCTGCCGAAGATGCGCGCAGTGAAGTCCGATACCGATATCCGCTTTCAATCTCTGTCCGCCTATCCGGGATTGGCCACGTCTCCCGACAGCGAAGCGGCGCGTCTTCTGGCGCTGCTCAGCGGCTCTACCGAGTACGGCACGGTTGCTTTCGGCACGGAGGGCGGCCTCTTCGATGAGGCGGGCATTCCAACCGTGGTCTGCGGACCCGGCAGCATGGACCAGGGGCATAAACCGGACGAATTCGTCACCGTGGCGCAATTGCGCGAATGCGATGCGATGCTGGCCCGGTTGACGGAGTACGTTTCGGCTGCGTCGTGAGACGGGTGCATCGGGGACGCATGGGACCGCTTTGCATGGGACCGGAGTAAAGCGCTAAAGCGCTAACTCCGGTCGACCGCTTTGCATGGGACCGGAGTAAGCGCTAAAGCGCTAACTCCGGTCGACACAAACAGAAGGAGACGAACTTGAGTACTTCGGAACACAATGCCCCGGCATTGATCGAAAAACACACCATTGGTTATGTGCCGCCCGAAGATCGCCATGGCAAGGTGCGCGATCTGTTCACGCTGTGGTTCGGCGGAAATATCGCTCCGTTGCCCATTGTCACCGGCGCGCTTGGCGTGCAGATATTCCACTTGAACTTGCTGTGGGGCATCGTGGCGATCGTCGTCGGTCAGGCCGTTGGCGGTGTGCTGATGGCGTTGCATTCGGCGCAGGGTCCGCAAATGGGCATCCCGCAGATGATCCAGAGCCGCGCGCAGTTCGGTTCATGGGGCGCGCTGCTGGTCACGGTGATCGCAGGTGTCATGTACGTGGGGTTCTTCGCGTCCAATATCGTGCTCGCCGGGAAGTCTCTTCATGGCATCGAAAAAAGTATTCCGGTTCCGGTGGGCATCGTGATCGGCGCGCTGGGCTCGGGGCTGATCGGCATCATCGGTTACCGGATCATCCATATCCTGACTCGCATCGGGACGTGGGTACTCGGAATCGGCATAGTCGTCGGATTCGGTTATATCCTCACGCATATCGCGACGGGCGACTTTCTGACACGCGGTGGATTCAACATCGCCGGTTGGCTCGCGACCGTTTCGCTGTCGGCGCTCTGGCAAATCGCTTTCGCGCCGTACGTGTCCGACTATTCGCGCTATCTGCCGGCGAACGTGCGCGTCGCGTCCACGTTCTGGGCGACCTACCTCGGCTGCACGATCGGTTCGACGCTCGCGTTCGTCTTCGGCGCGGTCGCCGTGCTGGCGGTGGCGCCCGGCGCCGATGCGATGGACGCCGTCAAGCAGGCCACCGGTCCGCTCGGGCTGCCGATGCTCGTCCTCTTCCTGTTGAGCGTGATCAGCCATAACGCGCTGAACCTGTATGGCGCGGTGCTCGCGGCCATCACGTCGCTGCAGACCTTCGCCTATCGCTGGATTCCCACGGCGAAAGCGCGGGCCGTGCTGTCGATCGCGATTCTGCTCGCCTGCTGCTATGGAGCGATCGGCGCGTCGACGAATTTCGTCGGCAATCTGGTCGATCTCGTGCTTGCGTTGCTGGTCGTGCTGGTGCCGTGGACCGCGATCAACCTGATCGACTTCTATGTGATCCACAAAGGCAAATATGACATCCAGTCGATCTTCCAGGTGGACGGCGGCATCTACGGCCGCTTCAATCCACAGGCGTTGATTGCCTACGGGATCGGCATCGTCGTGCAGATTCCATTCATGAACACGCCGATGTATGCGGGTCCGGTGCCGAAGTATCTCGACGGTGCGGATCTCTCCTGGGTTATCGGACTGCTTCTGACTTCGCCGCTGTATTACTGGCTCGCCTCGCGCGATACAGATTATCGGCGCAGACAAACGGCTGCCGGTGTTACGGGTTGTGCGGCGAGACAGTCGTGACTGTTGGCGTGCCCGCGTATCGGAGAGGCGAGACAAATAAAAGGAGGTCCTCTTCGACGCCAGTGTGAAATCTGGCTCACCAAGCCGTAGCGACCGCGCGGAGCGAACTGGCGTTTGCCGCACAGCGGCGCCAGTTTGCGCGCGAGCGTCCAGCTCACGTCTTCGGGCGCGCCGCACGCCGGCGCCGGGAATGGGGCAACTGGATGTCATGGCGGATATCCGTCACTCGTTCTCAGGAAAAATCAGGTGCTGTCTATGACAATCCGGATAGGTTGGTCGTTGTTAACGTTCGCCTGCATCGCGACGCAGGGGCGATACGCGTCATCGACCGTTGCGTGAAATGTGTGATCGACGAGATGCGCGGAACTGGCGAAGTTCAGTGCTTCCGAACTCGCCTGATCTTTACGATTTTTTCGGCATTGCAGAATGCAGCTCCGATTGATTGGGGGGATCATTGATAATAGAAAAATCATTCAACCGCTGAGTTAATTTGCTCAGGATCTGGATCGTCGGAATGAGATGGAATATAAGCTCTCTCCATTCCCTTCAGATTGAGCCGCCCTTATTCTCGCCGAGCGTCTTGCCGAGCCTTGCGTGACTCGCATCGCTATCGGTTCCATACATCGTGGATGCACGGCACTCCATTTATCCTCAGACAAAACGACCGTCCTTTTTTATTTTCATCAAAAACAATAAACTTTTTTCGCAGTTTGTCGTTATAGCATTGCGCGACCTGAAAAACGGCCGGCCCGCCATTTCATTTGAAAGAGCCAGGAATCGTGCTGGCGTCGTCGAGTGTGCTGCCGGAATGTCGTGAGCATTAGGTGCACTGAGAGACTCGCGTTCGCCTGTGCAGTGTGAAAACGAACCATGGATCGAACAATCTACGCCACGAAAAGCACCAGATCCTCACGCCACGCGCTGGTTCTGGTGCCCGCGCTGACCGTCCTGGTCCTCGGCATACTGTGGGTCACCATACTGTTGCGCCTGCAGGTCGAGAAGGCTTCCGTGATGCGCGACACGCGCGTGGCGGCCCGCACGCTAGCCGATGCCTTGGAAACCCATACGCTGAAAACTGTCCACGATGTCGATGAGATCGCGTTGCTGGTCAAATACGGTTACGAACGTACGCCGCAAAGCTTTGACCTGGCAGCGTACCGGGCATACGGATTGATTACCGCGGACACCGCCCTGCAGGTCACCATAGCGGGTGCCGACGGCCGCGTGATTACATCGACTTTGCCATTTACGGGTACGGTCGATCTCAAGGACCGGGAGCATTTCCGGGTTCACCTGTCGCCTGAAAATATCGGGCTCTTCATCAGCCAGCCTGTGATTGGACGTATTTCCAGGCAGTGGTCCATTCAGGCAACCCGCCGTATCGACCGTCCCGACGGAAGTTTCGGTGGAGTGGTGATCGTCTCGGAAGACCCGGCGTATCTGACCGATGGCTTCTACAACAGTGCTGCGCTGGGCGAGCGCGGCATGATTGCCGTTCTGTCCGGTCGTGGGTTCATGTTGTCGCGTCGTGCGGGCAATTCGCCGAGCCGCTCTGGCGAGGCACTGCCGAGCAGCTATGTGCCGCTCGGCAAGACGGGGCTCGCCGACTTCGTCGATCCGATCGATCACATCGAACGTGTCGTAGCAAGTCGCCATCTCGAGAAATATGGTTTGACGGTGGTCGCCGGTCTTTCTGTGGATGAGGCGCTGGACGATTACTTCAGGATGCGCCGCGTGTATGTGACGATGGCCTCGACCATCACGTTGATGCTCGCTGCACTATCGGCCTGGATTACTGCTCTGATCGTCAAACTCCTCAACGGCAAGGAGGAATTGCGGCGTCTTTCTCAAACGGACCGACTGACGGATTTGCCGAACCGCGGCAAGATCGTGGATCTGCTCGAGGAGGCGATCGCGGCGCCGGGTGCAGTCGGAAAAGTCGCTGTCGTTTTTGTCGATCTGGATAACTTCAAGGCGCTCAACGATACGTACGGCCACCAGTGCGGCGACGAGGTTCTGGCCTTGGTGGCGGCTCGCCTGCACACTACCGTACAGGAGCGTGGCGTAGTGGGGCGCCTCGGCGGAGATGAATTCCTGGTTGTACTCGAAGTTCACGCTATAACCGGCGTAGTCGGGCAGATGGTCGTTGAGTTGACGGCTGCTCTCCAGGCTCCGCTGATTTCACGCTGGGGGGTCGAAGCGGTCGGTGCGAGCTTTGGCATGGCTATTCTGGAAGCGGGCGAGGACTCCAAAGAACTCATCAGGAAGGCCGACTTCGCGATGTACCAGGCCAAGAATCGCGATCATGCTTGTCGAATAGACTCCAAGACAGACCGCATTCTTGCCGGATGAACCTTCCATTGAGCGGAGGAGGAGAGGCGGCTCGGTATTCTTATTGAACGGCTCGTCGGTCGCGGAAGGCGATTCATCGTCAGCGCGGTTTTGCGGACTAGCCAGTGAGAGCAGGGCGCTGGGATAGATCGCCATCCTAATCGATGTTTATCCGCCTTGAAGCACCATGCCGGGCGGAGCGAGCGAGCCGTCGGCCACCGGAGATCACAGCGATGTCGCGCGCTTTGACGCTACGCCAACGAGCTGGCCAGAGCGCGCAGAGTCTGGCTCGGCTCATCTTCGATAGGCGAACCGTGCGACACGAGAATGCGTTTCAGCGACCGAAGCTCGGCCCATGCCAGAAGCTGGGCGCGCAGCGCCTCTTTATCCGCGACGAGGATCAACTTCACCGGCTTCGGAATATGTGGTTCGTCGCCCGCGAATCCCGTCATGCGCAGAAACCAGCCGCCGAATCCGGATTCATGGCGAATATTGCCGACCAGATCGTTCAGCACCAGCGTCGTGCCGTTCGGCGTCCGTATGACGAGTGCTGCCTCATGGCTACGCGTTCCAGGCACTGTCACGAACTGCACGTTCGGATCGCCGAAGCCGGGGTCCGTCGTGTCGACGTGCACCGCTTCTTCCACTTTGGTTCGTGAGCCTTCGGGCGCGGCGACCTGCATCAACGGGTAGCGCTCTTTCCAGATTTTTGCGTCCAATCGATGATGGTCGTTAGGCACCACCAGAAAGGCAGGACGTCCGTAATCTTCGAGCGCTTGCATCTCGTCTTCATCGAGCGCGATGGCGCTGAATATCACCAGTCGCGAATCGTTCAAACGAACCGCGGTCATGCGGCGGGGAAGGTCGGTGAGCGGCATATGGAGTTGGCCGGTCACGGTAAGAATGTTTTCGTCGACTTCCGTGAGCTTGCCGTGCGGCAAGACTTTCCACTGCTGAAAAGGCTTGGTCATGGTCGGGCTCCATGTCTGGAGACGGTCGCCGTAAATAAGCAGTGTGCGCGCAAGTAGAGAACGGTCAAGCGGATGATGTGAGCGACGCTGTTTTGCGAACCTGCGATTGCAAGCGAACTATTCGGCAATTCCGTTCGTCGCCCGGCTGCTTGTGCGATGTACACTTTCCTGCAGGAGCATTCCACGGTTTAACGACCGGGTAGAACACGCAGGATCATCAATGAAAAGAATCTACGGGTACAAAGGCTTTGAGGTCACCGTGGAGCTGGAGCCGGTCTGGGAGACCGCGGGCAGCGTGACGCTGCTGCCTCCGCGCGGCTTCGTCGCGGTCGTGCAAGTCAGAACGATGGGTTCCGTGGGCGCCACGCGCCCCGTGGTTGCGCCGATCCGCCTCGGCGCGACCATCCAGCAGCCGTTCCCGACCCAGGCCGAAGCGCTCATGGCAGGGTATAGCGCAGGGCAGCGGGTAGTGGACGACACGTTCGCGCGCTGACGACAGTGTGTTGACGAAAAAAAGCCGCAGCAATCGCTGCGGCCCGAACACACACGCCGCGCATGAGGCGCTGGCGTTGGATCTATCCTACACAATCGCGATCCCGAAGCAATCAGGCGTCTCGCCTGAATATTGGCGCGCGGCCGGATTGCGGCATCCGCCGTGGCACGGGCCAGGATTGTCGCTGACGCAGGCGTTGCGCTATGGCCACACGGCTGCTCGTCCAGATCGGGACCACGGTATCTGGTTATCTGGCCGGGACCTTCGCCGGACTTTCGTTCTGCCGGGTCAACGAACCGGGGTCCGTCATCGCGAGGTGATCGTCGCGCGCATCGATCCACTCGATTGCCCATTGCCGCGCGACCTCGATTGCCTCGTCTTCGGTTTCGAACCATGCAAGATTGCGCTCGATGTGCATTTCAGTGTCCACATCGTCGTCGGATGAGGTTCTGATGATCCTCGCATGCGCGAAAAACTGACCAAGCGAAAAATCCGGGGTTGCGTCAATGACCCAGCCGCCGTACTCGTACTTCATGTTGCCTCCGATACCTGCTAACCGAACAGACTAAACATGGATTCATCATGCTGTCTTCGCTAAACCTCCACGGTTGAATGGCCGACTTTAAGGGCGGCCGGGCAGCACGCAGCGTGGCCATTCCCGGCGCCTTATTGTTATAGATCATTTGGGTCGAACTGGCCGCACGTAGCGCGATCGCGCGGCGTCACTCAGAGACACGCAGGCAGTTCAATTGTCGTCCGACCGGCTCGGCAGATGTTCGTGCGGCACCGGTTCCGCTTCTGCGGCATCGGGAACATCGGGCCTGGTGCGTGGCGCAGATTCAGTAGCCAGCGACTGGCTGCCCGGCGTTACGCCGCGGACTGGGTGGTCTGGAATTCCTGGCCGGTGAGTGGGGCGTGTGGGCGGGGTTGAAGGCATGATTTCCTCCTACGCAAACGTGACCAGCAACATTCATCATAACTCCGTCGAAGCCGAACAACGTACCCGCCGGGTCAAGTTTTTTGGCGACCATCGCCCGAACCAGAGATGGCTGATATGGACGCCGAACGCTCGCGAGCGCTAGCCCTCGGTTTTACCCGGCAATGCGCGGCCAAATACTTCCTCTGTAATAAATATTTCGCAATTTTGAGGTAATCATAACGAACAGGACTCGACTTATAAATATTCAATTCAAATATAAATAGACCAATGGTTTTTCGATAGATTCAGACGTTAAGTAAGTGAGCTGCTAAAACAAAATAGATGAATTAATCGATGAGAGCCTTACTGGTAGGGGCCTGTGGCGATGGTGCGGTTGAATTGGAAAGCCTGCGAGTCGGAATCATTTATAAAAAAAGACCGTGCGGCGTAAAAAAGCATTTCACATATTGCGTTCAAAAATTGAACGGTTATGATGGCGTCTCTGCGATTCGATCGCTTGCATGATCGATTGACAGAGGGGGCGGCAGGAAGAATTGCCGGCAGTCACGCACGAGAGGCAATTCGTACTCTCCGCGTAGAGAGACTAAATCGAGGAGACGCAATGCTGAGTCCCCATGAATTCGCTACCTTGATGCTCATCAAGAACGCACCGGACCAGATCGAACTGGATCGCGCCGAACTGGACACGCTGCTGGAGCGGCAACTTATCTCGCTGGAAAATTTTGCGTCAGGACGCCCGCGTGCTCACCTTACGAGCGACGGCGACTCTATTCTCAAAGCGGTCGCCCGGATGCGCTAGACATTCGCGGCGCGCGCCTCCCGGCGAGCGCGCCGAAGACACAGTCATGAACGCAGCGGCGTGGCTGCGAGCGGGTTTGCAGTGCCTGTTGATGTAACGACCGTCGAAGCTCTCGCGACGCATTCTGCCTGACAGGCGTCCTTGCGCTTCGATTTATCCACCATCGCGATCCGTCGCAACACACCCGTCCGATCGGGGGTTTCGTGCACCGGATCGAATTTGAGGAATTCAACCATGGCTCTATCGAGTCCCGACCCGGCCGCCGTCGTGAAGGCCAACCTCGACGCATTTTTCGGGTTGACCGGAAAGATCTTTGAAGGCGCGGAGAAACTGGCCGCGCTTAACCTGCAGGCCGTCAGGTCCACGCTGGCCGAGGCGCAGGAGAATATGACGAAGGCGCCCGGCACGACAGACCCGCTGCAGTGGTTCGCGTTGCAATCAGGCCTCACCGGGCCTTTCGCGGAGAATTCGCTGTCGTACGGCCGGCAAGTGTTCGATATCGCATCGACTACGCAGGCTGAACTCACGCAATTCGCCCAGGCGCAGTACGAACGGCACAACGCACGTGTGCAGGCATTCGTCGAGGAAGCGGCGAAGAATGCGCCGGCAGGTTCCGAAGCGGCGATCGCCGCGTGGAAGTCCGCGACCAGCGCCACGAGCACGCTGTACGAAACGCTGCAGAAAACCGGGCAACAGGCCGTGCAGGCCGCGGAAAGTAATTTCAACTCGGTCGCGGCCACAGCGTCGAAGACCGCGCGACGGGCCGAGCAGGCTCCCGTAGCCGCCGGCACGAAGGGATAAGGCCGACGCGGGCAGCGATGCCCGCGTTGCCGTTCTTACTCTATATGAAGGAATACTGAGGGAGAGGCGCAAACCGGTTTTCCAGTACATCAAGTTCTTGACTGAATGCAGTGTGGCCCCAGACATCTACAAGGCCATTTTTTGCGAGGACGATTCGATGGCGAAGCAGATCGCGGTGGTCACGGGCGGAATGGGCGGACTGGGTGAATCAATCAGTATCAAGCTGCATGACGCCGGGTATGCGGTCGTGGTCACCTGTTCGCCGGCCAACACCGGCGCGAACGAGTGGCTCGCACGCATGGAAGAGCAGGGACGGCAGTTGCGCGCGTACGCGGTCGATGTCGCCGGCTACGACTCGTGCGGCAGATGCGCGGCGCAGATCGCTGCCGAAGTCGGCCCGGTCGATATCCTGATCAATAACGCCGGTCGGCCGGCTCGGACAGCCCGACGAAGTCGCCGCGCTCGTGCTGTACCTGTGTTCGCGCGAAGCCGGTTTCGTGACCGGAGCCAACATTGCGATCAATGGCGGGCAACACCTGCAATGAAGCGGATAGTCAGCAACGGAGGTTCCGATGAATGAAGCAGTGGCAATCGTCGTAGGTTCGTTCGTGATGGCGACCGCAGCCGTGTTCGTCGCCGCTCACTATCGCCAGGAGCAAATGCGTCGGAAGCGGCTTAGGCAGATGGGTCACCATCACTACTGGCCGCATTGGCGCAGCGCCGGGCATTGAGCGCCACATCGCGTTAGCCGGCGCGGTGACGCGGCCGCGGAATTCCTTTGAACGAACACAATGAACACATGTTGCTCGCAACGCAACACGTCTACGTCTGATCTTCCCTCAAGCGCGCCACCCTGCATAGCCGGTCGCGAATCCGGCTCGGAATTCTGCCGCGAACGCACCAGTCTTCGTTTTTAGATCATGTTTTCCGGCGTTTTCCGCGCTATCGTGATGCATGGTAAGGGCAGCCCCCGTGACAGCGAACCGCTGTCACAACGAGGGGAGAAGCACGGTGCATGATGATCTGGCGGCGTCGCGCGAAACGATGGTCGAGCGGCAACTGATTGCGCGCGGCATCGCGGAGCCGTGCATTCTGAACGCGATGCGGCGCGTGCCGCGCGAGGCCTTTCTGAGTCCCGATCTGCGCGCGTGGGCTTATGCGGACGCAGCGCTTCCGATCGAAGCCGGCCAGACCATCACCCAACCATTCATGGTCGCGCGGATGTTGCAGGCGGCGCGACTCAAGCCGGAAGACCGTGTGCTCGAGATCGGCACGGGCTCCGGCTACGCCGCGGCTGTGCTCGCGGAAATGGTTGCACGCGTCGATACGGTCGAGCGTCATCCGCAACTGGCTGAGAGCGCTATGGATCGGCTACGCGCCCTCGGTTACGACAACGTGAACGTCCACACCGCTGACGGCACGCTCGGGCTGCCGGCGCGTGCCCCGTTCGATGCAATCGTCGCCACCGCGTCCGGTCCGGGCGTACCACCCGCGTGGAGCGCGCAACTCGAAATCGGCGGGCGGATCGTGATGCCGGTGGGGCCGGATCCTGACCATCAGCGACTGATCCGGCTCACTCGCGACAGCAGCACGACCTACCACGAGGAAATGCTCGATCTCGTGCGCTTTGTGCCGTTGATTGGTGCTCAGGGCTGGGGCGACATGGCGCGGTAAGTCGACACGGGCGCGGGAGCCAACCGACGCGCGCGCCAGATATTCGCCTGACGGCCGCTCCCGGATGGGAAGCTCTACGCCTGTGCTAACGCACAGGGACAAAAGTACGCGTCGAGCGCCCACGGGAGTGCGACCAGCCGGCCCACCATCGCCGCGAGTGTATCCGGCGACACCGCAGTGAACGTTATGGTCATTTCTTCGTAGCAGTGACGGCGATCCACACGGATCCGGACGTGGTCCGCCTGTGGTGCCTCGCAACCGAGAACCTGCCACGCGGCAACGACCCTCAGATCCCCTGCCTTTGCGCGCACGGTGAGCCGGTAACGATCGTGTTGCCCCGGGGTGCTGTTTCCAACCGCCATTTGTTTCGTGGCGGGTTCGTCCGGTGGCATTGCGATTTGCTCGTCGGTCGATTGCATTCTGAACTCCGAATGACCAGTCGTGCGGGGCAGGGGCTTAAGCCGCTCGGCTGCTCCCGGGACGTTCACTGTATGAGTACCGTTATAGTCCGCAAGGTCGCCGAACGTTAGGATTGCGCGCCGGAATCGCCGATGATCTGTGCGCCAGGCTCCGCTGAATCTCTTGTCGATACTATGGTTTGGCGTGTCATTGCCATTATGCGAATGGTCAGTCAAGGCATAGGGCAACCATCGACCCCTTAGCGGTTTATAGAAGAAACACGCTTAGGCGCGAATTTTTACGCTGCAGTGCAACTTGAGCAAAACATTGGACGCCGCGTGAATATTGCTACATCCGCGACATACCTATGTGATCGATCACGGTATGCCCGCCAGGCAGCGACGTCGCTCACTGCTGACGCGCCAACACCGCCATGTGTCGAGAGCCGTGCGGGTATGGGCTTTGCTCGCCCTGTCACTGCCGTTCTTTTCACGCAGCCGGACCCGCAGTGACACCGGCTCGCATCGCCGCAGGCCATTCATAGCGCACAGCGGCAACCATTTTTTACGGAGAAACGCAGCATGGACAACGATCTCGAAGCCCGCATTCGTACCCGGGCGTATCAGCTCTGGGAAAACGATCCGTCGCCGGACAACAACGCGGAAAAGCATTGGGAGGAAGCGCGCAGACAGATCGAAGCCGAGGGTGACGATTCGCCCGACAGTGCTGATCCGAGCGCCGATCAATCCGCGGAACGGGAGCGAGGCGGGCGCAGCGCGCCGGAAGAGCAACTGCAGGACGTGGCCGGCGATGATGCGAAGACGGCGCGTCGAGCGAAGCGGTAGCCCCGTCGCTGCGATGGCGTTTGGCATGCACGCCTCGCAGTTGGTGCTCGCTGGGTGCTCGGACGATCCGAACTGCTTTACGAGCATCGATGAGATCGCCTCGCGCTAACGCGGCTCGCGTGCGCGGAACCGACGCCGCGCACTCGCCGCTTTCAATGTCAGTTTCGCATCGTCCGTTTTGCAAGAGCGCTTCAATGTGCAGCGTTCAAGCGGGCCTTGACGTCCGCCGCATTGCCGTCTTTCGGCGTTTGACACAGCGAAGCCGTGACCTCCGCGCCGAAAAGAAAAACGATGGCGCAAAAATATAGCCACATCATCAACACAGCGAGTGAGCCTGCCGCGCCGAATGCGCCCGCCGTTCCCGCATGCGCGAGATAGAAACCGAACAGGTGCCTGCCCACGGTAAACAGCAACGCCGCGACGGCGCCGCCGATCAACGCGGAACGAAAGTTGACCCGCTTGTCGGGGAGCCACTTGATCAGCGCACCGAGTCCGAAAGTCAGTATCACGAGGCCGAAAACAGATTGCGCGACGTCGGCAACGACGCTGAGCGTCGAGTTGCCGAAAACGGCACTGCCGGCCGTCTGTAATGCGGCGTCGAGGACCAGCGAGACCACCAGCAGAAAACTGAGTCCCATAAGCAGGCCGAGCGAGACGAGCCGCGCCCGGATCACCCACGCGAGACCGGCAAGGCCTTTAGGTGATTTCGCGGCAAAGACGACATCGAGTGCTGTATTCAGGCAGGAAAATGTCGCCGAAGCCCCGACGAGAAGCAGCACGACAGAGAACGCCGCAGCCATGCCGCTGCCATTCGAACGATGCGCGTGTTCGACGACAGCCTGCATCGCGGTGGCGGCGTCGTTGCCGAGCAACTGCCTGATCTGACCAAAAAATCGCCCCTGCGCGATGTCGCGGCCGACGAACCAGCCCGTAATCGCGAGGACGATCAGTAAAGTCGGAGCCAGCGAGAACGCGGAGTAGAAGCCGATGCTCGCGCCCATCATCGCGCACCGGTCCGACGAAAATCGCTCGACGGCGTCCTTCATGACGGCCACTGCGCCGCCTGATCGGCTGGATCGCGCGCCTGCGTTGCGTTGCTGGTATTCCATGCTGTTCTCCCGCCGGCTCGTCGCTTCAGTGTCTTCAGGGCGAGCAATTTCCGAGCCGCTGGGACCTGGGATATACCTGCCTCGTCAGGGCCTAGTGCAATTCGAGCCACATCGGCTGATGATCCGAGGCCTCGCTGACCGCATCGACCTCGCAGGCCGCAATGCGTGATGTCAGATCCTCCGTGACGAAGATGAAATCGCAGGCGAATGGACCCTCCGGCCACTGCTCGTGGTCATACAAACCCGCTGTCGGGGCACGCGGCGCGCGAGGGTGCGCGCTGGCCCACGCATCGATAAAACGCGGGGCATCGGCAATCGGTTCAAGCATCCGGCAGTACGCGCTGCTTTCGAAGGCACTGTTAAAGTCACCACAGACAACCGCGCTCATCGGTCGCGCGGTGTCGGAAAACGGGCTGTCGATTTTTTCCGCCTTGGCGGGCGCTCGCGCGTGATTGCACGCTTCCCTGTGCAGTTCGCGCAATCTGGCGAGTTGCGCGAAACGCTGTTTCTCCGAATAGAACTCGAGGTGCGTGGAGATCACCCGGATTGCACCGATATCGGTATCGATCACGGCTTCGAGTGCGACCCTCATCATCGACGGTTTCGCGGGATCCGCGGGCCAGGGCAGGGAGTGACGCAACACCTGCCTGACGGGCAAG
Organism: Paraburkholderia phytofirmans PsJN; assembly: GCF_000020125.1. Lineage (NCBI taxonomy): Bacteria > Pseudomonadati > Pseudomonadota > Betaproteobacteria > Burkholderiales > Burkholderiaceae > Paraburkholderia > Paraburkholderia phytofirmans. Next base: position 2,646,082 of record NC_010681.1, on the reverse strand, counting down.
CGCGTCACGATCGCATTGCCGAACTGACGCATCGAAATCGCACAGCGCGCGCGCTTCGCGCAGGATGCGGGCAAGGTCGACCCGGCCGTCCACGCCGCGTCCCCATTGAACATTCCAGTAGACGAGTTTCATTCGATTGGTTCTCCATCCTGCTTACACGGGCCGGTTTGTTTTGGACAGAGACTAGCCGTCCGTGTCCTGACCGAGGTAGCCGGGCAGTCCCAGCGCCGCGTGGGTCTTGGCCAGCCTGATCGCTTCGTCCACTAGCGCGGCGAATTTCTCGTCACTGTCCGGTCGCGGCAGATTCGAGCGGAAGAAGTCGGCCCAGCGGAATTCTTCCAGCGGGACATTGGTTTTCTCGTAACCGCCGGCGTCGCGAACTGCTGCCGCGAGGCTGCGGTACTCGTCATCGAGCAGCGCCCAGATGTGTTCCGGCAAATCGGAAAACGGCCGACGTTTGCCTTCAGCGTCGAACGGGTACGTCCACCGTTCGTTTTCCATACTAAGCCAGAAGGAAGCCTTCGAATAAGAGGAAAGATCCCTCACCAGAACGACCGGCACGGACTTGACGCCCACGTGCCAGAGCGCGGCGGCCACGTGATGATGGTCGATCGCGAACGGCGTGTCACCGGGACCGTAGACCACGGGTATCGGTTTCTCAGCGATGGCCATCTCCAGATCGTGCCCGCTCAGCGCTTTGTATTGCCTGATTTTGTCGCGGACCTCCCGCGCGCCGTGCGTCAGTTGAGTGGGACGCAGGCGTTCGATTTTTAGCGTGGTCATGCCGTCTCCCATGCAAGAATGCAGCCGGCCAGAACCGGAGATGTTTGACCTCTTGCGCAAGATGCATGCCGCTTTGAATAGCGGCAGGGTGCGCCGGGCCTGTGCCTTGCTCCAAGGTAAATCGTGGCGCTGTCGGATAGCAGGCACTCCATCCTTTCACGCTCGCACGTTTGCCGCTCCACATACAACGCACGCCCGGCAACAGGACGTGCTCGGCAAAACGATCGAGCGCGGCGGGCGGACGGTTGTCGCGACATATCATCCGTCGTTCGCGTTGCGCGCTCCTGATCCTGCAACGCGGCAACGCGTGTATGACGCGATTGTCACGGCCCTTCAACACGCGGACAAGCCGAGCGGTAAGCGCGAACGCTCATCGAGCTGATGCTTGCGGTCCACGCTGAAAGCGTGGCTTCCGCTTACGCCGCCGAATGCACTGCTTGTAAGCCGAGCCGTTCAATCAACCGCTGCGCGTCGAAGGGCGCATGTGTTTTGGCGTCGTTGTCGAAATAGCAGTACACGTCCCGCCGCGTCCGAGCCGGTGGATGAAGATGCGGCGCGATTAGCCGCGCATCCGCCGGCTGCGAACCGCGGCGCCATGCGTCGATCCGGGCGGCCCAGTCGTCAAGCGCTTCGTCCGCGTAGGCGCCGGAATACCGCGATTCGGTGCCGTGCAAGCGGATGTAAACGAAGTCAGCGGTCACGTCTTCCGCCAGCGGCCACGATTCGGTCGAGTCGGAAACAACCAGCGCGGTGTCGTACTGTCTGAGCAACTCGATGAAGACAGGGTCCATAAAACTGGGGTGGCGTATCTCGACGGCATGGCGCAGTCTGCGCTTGCGGTCCATTTCGAGGTAAGGCGTCTTGACTCGCGCATCGTGTTGCTCCGCGAGAGAGAGCGCAGCCGCGGTGTCGCGAGGCAGGAAACGTAAAAAGCGTTCCATGGCCGCCGGTTCAAAGCGGAACGAAGGCGGGAACTGCCACAGAATAGGCCCTAGCTTTTCATTCAGGGCGAGCAGGCCCTGCGCGAAAAAGTTGGCGCTGGCGACTTGCGCGCTGTCGTCGCGAAAACGCAGGAGATGCGTCAGATACCGCGCGCCCTTCACGCTGAAGATGAAGTCGGCAGGCGTTTCGGCATACCAATGCCGCCAGCTGTCGAGCGACTGAAGGCTGTAATGCGTACCATTGATTTCGATGCTCTGGAACAGCGACGACGCGTACTGCAATTCGGCGGCCTGTTTCAGCCCGCGGGGATAGAAGCTATCTCTCCATCCTTTGTAGCGCCAACCGGAAATACCGATACGTAGGTCGCCGATCTGTTTCATGGGTATGTCGCGCGAATGCATGTGTGTGCTGAGTGCAGACCACCCGAGCAACGGGTGTTCCTGTAACGGCGCCGCGTCCGGAGTTCAGTTCAGGGGTAAGGCCGCCTGGCTGCAAGACGATCAATAACGGACTCTCAAGGAGTAAGAAGTCGTGCCGAAAGCTTCTCCATCAACTGCATTTGGAATTTTCGAGCGGGTGGTTATCAGCCTCTACGACGGCGGCGTTCTGTCGCCGGCGGTGCTGGAGCGCGTCATTGGCGCGTTCGCGCAGGCGGATGCCGCCTGGCAAGGCAACCCGCGAGTCCGTTCCGTCGATGGCCGCTCGCTGCATGAAATCGTCGTACGGACAATGCTTCCGGGCGATGGCCTGCAGTCGGCTTCGACGTCGTTCATGACGGTGATCGAACATATCGCGCAAGCAGCGCTTTCGGCTGGCGCTGCGAGCGAAACTGCCAAAGAGGCTGAACCGCGGCGCGCCAGAAGCAAAAAAACCGCCGACGCAGACGAAGACGCAGACGCAGACGAAGACGCCGACGCGGATGAACTGCTGGCGCAATTGTCCGGCAGCACACAATCAGGCAAGCGACGTCGTTCGAACAAAGCCGACACGCCGGCCGGTTCGGGCACCTTCAATCCGTTTCTGAACGCGGCGCTACCGCGAACGAAGAAGTCGTGACAGCCTGCGCGAGGCACGAGGGCGGCCCCACGCAACGTAGAGATCCACTGGCGCGTTACGGGCGAGGAGCACGAGCGGAGCGACATCCAACACCCATCACACACGCCGGATGAGGCCGGGTTGCGCGCATATTTTCAGGTAGTATTTGTTCGCGGTGAACTGCAACATCGATTAGAACAAGCCATGCATTCGGCGCGAGACGCTCTCGCCAATCAGGCCTGTACCGGTCGGCTTCGAGCGTCTCCGGCATTGCTGCAGAGCGACGCCACTCCTGGAGGATCCGCCATGAATACGAAGCAGGGTAAAAAAGTACATCTCGATGCTGCTGCATCGCATCACGAGCAGGCAGCGCGCTTTCATCGGGAGGCATCGCAGTACTACGAGGCGGCCAAAAATTACGATCACGCCGCGCATCAGGCCGTGTTGGCGCAAGGCCATGCACTGTATGCCGTCGAGGAATCCAATCTCGCCGCCAAACATTCAGGCGCTCCATTGCCGGCAGGCTCCGTCGATAGCGGCCTGACTGCCGCGCAACATCATGCGGCGGCGTCGGAACTTCATGGCCAGGCGGCGCAGCATCTGCGGCGCGCGGCAAAAGTTTTCGATGAAGATCGCAGCGCTGTCGCCCATGAAACTCAGGTGGGATTTTCTCTTGCGTCACGGGCGCTCGCGCATGGCAACGAAGCGGCCAAACAATATGTCACGTCGCTGCGGGAAAAATAGGAAGCCGGTGCATGGACGACGACGTACTTGCCTTTAACGGGCTGCGCCCGCGATTGCAGAAAATCGCGTATCGAATGCTGGGGTCCGTTGCCGAGGCCGAAGATATCGTGCAGGACGTCTGGCTGCGTTGGCATGCAACAGCCCGCGAAGCCATCGACAACGCGGAGGCGTGGCTGGTCGCGGTCACGACGCGAATGTCCATCGACCGTCTGCGCGCGGCCAAGATTCAACGCGAACACTACGCGGGCATCTGGTTGCCCGAACCCGAGATGACCGAATTCCCGGCTACGCCGGAGGAGGCCACGGAGCGCGCCGACGACGTCTCCGTGGCTTTTCTGGTGCTGCTCGAGCGGCTTACGCCTGATGCCCGGGCGGCGTTCCTGCTGCGCGAGGTATTCGACGCCGACTATGACGAAGTCGCACGAGCCATCGGCAAGACGGAGGCGGCGTGCCGTCAGCTGGTCAGCCGCGCAAAAGCGCAGTTGCGCGACGATCGTCCGCGCTCCGAGGTGCCGCGCGAAACGCATCTGCGCCTGCTGCGAACATTCGTGCAGGCGCTGCAGCGCGGCGACTTTCACGCGATCAACGCATTGCTGGCCGAAGACGCAAAGCTGATCGGCGACGGCGGCGGCAAAGTCCAGAGCTTCCCGGAGCCGATGGCGGGCGGCCAGCGCATCGCACAACTGTTCTACGCGTCGCACCGGCGTTATGGCGACGAACTGAGCGTCAAGCTCGTAATGCTCAACGGCCAATGGGCGCTGCTGCGGTTTATCGAGGGCGAACTCGAATCGGCACAGTCGTTCGAAACGGACGGCGAGCGTATCGTCCGTATTCATGTGCAGCGCAACCCTGACAAGCTCGCGCGCATCGCGGCGGCACACGCCAACGGCTGAACGCTGCTTCTCCTCAGAGCGGGCGCGGCTCGACGCGTCGATTGGTGCCGCGCGGACAACATGGTGAGCTCGTTCCCGTGGCTACCCTGACATCACGCGCCCGCCTACGATGACTTTGTGCGGCTCAGTGCCGCTAATGGCACCCGCGAGGCGGGGTGGCCGCTCATCGTCGCCAGGAGAAAACATGACGCAGCGTATCAACTATGTGCAGCAATCGCCGGAACTGTTCAAGAAGTTTTTCGAACTCAGCAATCTGCTGAAAGACAGCACAATCGAAGAATCGATCCGTGACCTGGTGTCGATCCGGGCGTCGCAGCTCAATGGCTGTGGATTCTGTCTGGACATGCACGTGAAGGAAGCACGCCTGCACGGCGAGCGCGAGTTGCGTGTCCATCACCTCGCGACGTGGCGCGAATCGACGCTTTTCGCGCCGCGCGAACGCGCCGCGCTGGCGTGGACGGAAGTGCTGACCCGGCTTCCCGAGCACGGCGTGCCCGACGAGCTCTACGAGCGCGTGCGTACCCAGTTCTCCGAAAAGGAACTCTCGGACCTGACGTTCGAAGTGATGGCGATCAACGGATGGAACCGCGCGAACGTCGCGTTCAAGACGGTGCCGGGTTCATCCGACAAGGCATTCGGCCTGGACAAGGCGAACCTCGTCTGAGCAGACGCGTTCGTCTTTGTCCAGTTCAGGCCCGCGCGAGCGGGCCGCGTTACTCTGGGACACACTATCATGCTTCGTTTGGGAAATACGGCTCTGGCCGCGCTCGTCGCCGTGAGCGCGTCGTTGAGCACGTCGCTGAGCGTGGCCCGTGCCGAGGCGCCCGCCGCCATCGTCACGCCGTTGATGACGCAGCCTCTTGACGACTATCCGGGCAAGGAAGCCCTGATGATCACCGTCGAGTATCCGCCGGGCGCGGTCGACCCCGTCCATCGGCATCATGCGCACGGGTTTATCTATGTGCTGGAAGGATCGATCGTGATGCAGGTCAAGGGCGGCAAGGAAGTCACGTTGACACCCGGACAGACCTTCTACGAAGGTCCAAACGATGTCCACACGGTCGGACGCAACGCGAGCCAGACAAAGCCGGCCAGGTTTCTCGTGCTACTGCTGAAGGATAAGGGCGCGCCGGTTCTCGTACCGGAGAAATAGCCGCCCTAGCGCGCGGCCTTCGGTTTAAAAAATGGCGGACCGTGTCACAAACAGCAGCGCTGATACGTCTAGTCGCTATGGACTTCACTAACCGCGCTTCCATGTCAGACGACCCATCACGCCGCCGCATCGCTGGCGCCGCCGACCCGTTCGCAAGCAGTTTCGCGACCAGCTACGCCGGCGTCGTTTCTTTTCTCGCCGTTGCCAACGAAGGCAGCTTCGCCCGCGCGGGCGATCGACTCGGCATCGGGCGGTCCTCCGTTAGCCGCAACGTGCAGAAACTCGAGGCCCTGCTCGACGCGCGCCTGTTTCTGCGCACCACGCGTAGCACGTCGTTGACGCGCGAGGGCGAGCTGTTCTACGAGAACTGTCAGCCTGGCATCGAACGCATCGCCCAGGCGCTGGAAGACATGCGGGAGCTGCGCAACGGGCCGCCGCGCGGCCATCTGCGCATCGTCTCGGCACCGGGCTTCGGCCGCAAGATCGTCGCGCCGCTGCTGCGAGGCTTTCACACGCGCTATCCCGAGATCGCCCTCGAACTGCTGCTGAACGATCGACCCGCCGACTTCACGACCGACCGCGTCGACGTTTCGTTTCACGACGGGCGTCTTGAAGACAGCGGGATCGTGGCGCGCCAGTTGATTCCGATGCAGATGTTGGTGTGCGCATCGCCCGCTTATGCACGAAGACACGGGCTGCCACGGCATATCGATGAACTGGCGGATCATCGCTGCATCAACTTCCTGGCCGCGTCCGGCCGCATCCGTGAATGGGAGTTCAAGGTGAACGGCCTCCCGCAGCGGCGCCAGCCCGTTGCACAGCACACGTTCAACGACCCGGATCTGATCGTGCAGGCGGTGCTGGACGGGCTGGGCATTGCGCAGTTGCCCGCATATCAGGTGTGCGACCTGCTGGCCGGCGGGCAGTTGCTCAGTTGTCTCGCACAGCACGCGCCGGAGGATGGCGGCCACTACCTCTGTTATCTCAGCCGCAAGCAGCTTCCTGCGCGGGTCCGCGTGTTCGTCGACTACATGACCGAGCACACGCGCGCGCTCGACCTGCAGTGTCTGACTACGATGACAACGCGATCGCCGTTAGCGACGGTCGAGTGATGGCGTCTGGATGGCCTTGGCGTCGATTGATGCGCTTCATGCAACACGGTGCGTCCCGCTGCGGCTCTACCGCATGACGCGGTGCGTACCTACCATGTTTTCTGTACGGACGGCAGGTGAATCGCGGTACGTCCGGCAAGGCACCGGCAAATCCGTCCGCTCTGCTTATGCCGCTTTTATCGCTTGTATTGCCTTGTACCGTTCGCGACGCGATGCAAAGCCGGAGTCGAACAATTGGCGGTGGCGTGAGAGCCACACGTCCGCCTCATGGAGACACATTGTGAAGATCGTCGTGATCGGTGGCACGGGACTCATCGGCAGTAAGGTCATCAGGAATCTTCGCGCGCGCGGTCATGCGGTCGTTGCCGCGTCGCCCGCATCGGGCGTGGACACAATCACTGGCGAAGGTTTGATCGAGGCGTTGACGGGTGCGAATGTCGTGATCGATCTGGCCAATTCGCCGTCGTTCGAAGATGCCGCCGTGCTCGAATTCTTCGAGACAGCCGGACGCAATCTGTTGGCGGCGGAGATTGCCGCGGGCGTACGGCATCACGTCGCGCTCTCCGTCGTCGGCACTGAGCGGCTCGCGGAAAGCGGTTATTTTCGCGGCAAGATCGCGCAGGAAAAACTGATCCGCGAATCGGGCGTACCGTACACGATCGTCCATTCAACCCAGTTCTTCGAATTTCTCGGCGGCATCACGCAATCGGGTAGCGACGGCCAGACCATACGGCTGTCTCCGGCATTCTTCCAGCCGATCGCGTCCGACGATGTGGCGGCAGCCGTCGCGGATTTTGCCGCCGGCGAACCGCGCAACGGCATCGCGGAGATCGCGGGCCCGGAACGCGTTCGGCTTGCCGGCATGGTGCGGCGTTTCCTCCTCGCCACTCACGATTCGCGCAAGGTGATCGAAGACCCGCACGCTCGCTACTTCGGCGCGAAGTTGCAGGACGACACGCTCGTTCCGGGGGCCAATCCGCGTCTGGGCGCGATGAAGTTCGAGGCGTGGTTCGCCCACACGCAGTCGGCGCAGTAAGCCGCGAGCCGTTGAGGCGTGCCATGACCCGCTTGCGTCCACCGCCGCTGACACTGCTCGACAAGTATCACGGGCGAGACCCCCAAACGCTGTATTCGACCACCGTCACCGTAACAGGCGGCGACGCGGGTCACGGTCGAGCGTCGGGCATCGCCCGTTCCGACGACGGCAATCTCGTCGTCCACTTGCGATTGCCGCAGGCGCTGGATGGGCCCGGCGACGGCACCAATCCGGAGCAGCTATTCGCGGCCGGTTACGCAGCCTGCTTTCATGGCGCGCTGAGTCTGCTTGCGGCACGAGCGAGCATTCCGATTCCCGGTGCCTCGGTGCAAGTCACCGTCGATTTTGGCCGCGACCCGGTGGACGGTCTGTTCATCCTGACCGCGGAGACCCGTATCCGCCTGCCCGGTGTCGAACGGGGCGTGGCCGAGGAACTGGTTCGCAACACCGAACGGTTTTGCCCTTACACGAAGATGGCGCGGCAGGGAATCGGGAATGTCGTTGCGCTGGTGCAGCAGGACGACGCTGGGCATTCGTAGCGTCGCGTGAGTCCTCGTTGCGAGCCGATTTTGGTTGACGGGGATTTGTCGATTTATTGACCCGGACGGTTCGATAGATCGAATGACCTGAAGTAACCATCCGCATTTGTTTTCAGATACAACGCCCGCTTGCCCCGGCAACGTCTCAGCAGGAATGGATTCAACGATCTAACGGCGCGGAAGAGGGCGTTGCGGCGTCATTTGTTATTCACTGCCGCTGTTTCTTTGTGGTCGGCGCGGCGGATTCGGCCAGCTCACGCGCCCGGATAAGCGCGTTGCTGATCTCGGCCAATACTTTGTCGCGGTCTGCATCAGTCTGCTGCCGTAACGCGAACGACGGATGATAAGTGGCGATGCCCCAGCCGCCTTCCACTCTAAACGGTGCGTCGAGATGGTCTCTCAGGCTGACCTTTTCGCGCAGCAAGGCGGTGAGCGCGGTAGCGCCAAGCGTGACAATCACCACCGGACGCACTGTGTGTAACTCCCGCTCGAGCCAGTAAGAGCACGCTTCGATCTCACGCTGTCCCGGCGTCTTGTGCAGCCTGCGCTTGCCGCGCGGTTCCCATTTGAAATGCTTCACCGCGTTGGTGAGATAAACCTGCTCGCGCGACAGGCCGGCGCGCGTGATCGCGGTCTCCAGCAATTGCCCCGCCGGCCCGACGAACGGCTGACCACTCAGATCCTCCTGGTCGCCGGGCTGCTCGCCGATCAGCATGATGCGCGCGTCGCTCGGCCCCGAACTCCCGACCGCTTGCGTCGCATTGCGCCACAGATCGCAACGCCGGCAGGTATCGAGCGACGAGGGTTGCTCGCGGGCCGGTTGCGCCATGTCCGCTTCGACCGGAATGGTTTTGCCGCCCAGCGCGCCGACGCCGCTCGCCTGCGCTACGCGGCGCGCGCCGCTTTTCGCTTCACTGATCATGGCAGGGATCAGATGACCCTCCGGCAAGCCTTTCCAGAAGCGTACCGGCATGTGCTGTTCGAGCGCCGCTTCGTTCAACCGCGCCGGATTGAACGTGCTGCGGTAGTAGGCGAGCCATAGCGCCTCGGCTTCGTCAGCGGTATCGCAACGATGCTCGCCGGGCAACGCGCGGCGCTGCTCCAGATGCAGTTGCTCGCCATCCCAGAAGGCCGCGCCGCGCGGCGTGGTGATCATCCAGGTCGCGCGGCCCATGCGTTGCGAGAAGTGTTCCGCGGCCCACGCCAGCACATCATGCTCAGGCTCGTACCAGGCGATATATTCGGGTGTCTGCACCGTCGATGCCGACGCCGGCGCCTGCTTGCGAAACCGCACGTAAGCGATCATGTCGTGCTTGGCGCGCCGCACGCTTTTAGCCATGCGATGGAGACGTGCGCCGTCTTCGTCCGCCGGCGACGCGACCGCGCGGTCACCATGGTGCCAGCGCCATAGGACCTTGTACAAAAACGCCCAGCGCTGTGATTCGCGGAACAGCGCGGCGTCTTGCAAGAGCGCCGCCAGTTCTTTCGAAACACGCACGGCAGTGGAGCGAGGCTCCGCATCCTCGGACGTCGCGCCATAGTCGAACAGCGCCTGCCCTTGCGGTAACTCAGATTCCTGCTTGACGCGCCATTCAATCGCTTCCGGTGCCAGGTCTTCGGCCAGAGCGCCGAGCGAGGCGGCGCGCCAGGCGACGAAATGGTCTTCGATAACAATGGAACGCATCGCGACGTTTCACAACAACGCCAGTTGCACCGGCGGTGCCAACACCCGGCGCAAGCGGGCCGACGACGTGTCATGCAGCGCCGCGCGATAGTCCTGCGTCACGACGAACGGCTTGATCTTTTCCAGCGGACAACGCAGCCGCACGAGATCCTCGTAGCGCACACGGCGAGAACGCCGTAACTCGACCAGGCGTTTCGCGTTGCGCATGCCGATGCCCGGCACGCGCGCGATCATGCGCAGCGGCGCGCGGTTCAGGTCGACCGGAAACTGGTCGCGATGCGCCAATGCCCACGCGAGCTTCGGATCGATGTCGAGCGACAGGTTGCCGGGTTGTTCGAACAGTTCGTCCGCGCTGAAGCCGTAGCCTCGCATCAGGAAATCGGCCTGATACAGCCGATGTTCGCGTAACAACGGCGGCGCCTGAGCAGGCAATGCGGAAGGGCTGTCGGGAATCGGGCTGAAAGCGGAGTAGTAGACGCGCTTGAGCTTGTACGCTCCGTAGAGCGTCGCGGCGGTCTGCAAGATCGTGCTGTCGTTCGTCTGATCCGCGCCGACGATCATCTGCGTGCTCTGGCCCGCGGGCGTGAACTTCGGCGCCTTGGCGTCGCTGTGCGCTTCTTCCTGCGCAAGGCGGATCGAGCCCATGGCGAGCTTGATGGTGCGGACGTTCTTTTCCGGCGCGAGCCGCGCGAGGCTGCTGTCCGTAGGCAGTTCGATGTTCACGCTCAAACGGTCGGCATAACGCCCGGCTTGCGCAATCAACTGCGGATCGGCATCGGGAATCGTCTTCAGATGAACATAGCCGCGAAACTGATGATCCTCGCGCAGCGACTGCGCGACGCGCACGAGCTGTTCCATCGTGTAGTTCGACGACCGAATGATTCCGGAGCTCAGAAACAGTCCGTCGATGTAATTGCGCCGGTAGAAATCCAGCGTCAGCTCGACGACTTCCTCGGGCGTGAAGCGCGCGCGCGGCACGTTGCTCGAGCGCCGGTTGACGCAATACTGGCAGTCATACAAACAAAAATTGGTGAGCAGGATTTTCAGCAGCGAGACGCAGCGCCCGTCAGGCGTGAAACTGTGACAAATGCCCGCGCCGGTGCTGGCGCCCAGACCGGCAGTGCCGCGCGAGCCGCGTTTGGGCGCGCCGCTGCTTGCGCATGACGCGTCGTACTTCGCGGCGTCGGCCAATACTTCCAGCTTTTTGAGCAGTTCCACGTTGCCACCGATACTGTATGAATGTACAGTATCGTACGTGGAGAGACATGACTGCAAGCGGTTTTTTTAATGGGAAAACGGGCGTTGGCTTCGGGGCGTATTTGACGAACGAGCGGGGCGCAAGCGCTACAGCGGAAATGGGCGTGCGCGGGATTGCGCTGCGTTTTTTGCCTGCAACGCGGCGCTAGCTCAAGAGTAACGATTGGTTGATAAAAGGCGATTGTGCAAGCTCGCACAGTCGGGCGGTCGGCATAGATCAGGTACGCGGGTGAGCCCGCACAACGAACGGAGATTCATCGACATGCCGGCTTTATCCGGTCAGGAACGCCATGCCTGAACAACTCTGGCTGCCTGGTCTCGAGGCGCCGCCAACGCCGACAGATGGCCTGTTCTTCGCCGTCTTTCCCGATGCGACCACTGCGGTCAGCATCTCGAAGCTCGCGCAAAACCTTTGCGGCGAGACGCGCTCCCGGAGCAAGCCGCTTGCTGCGGGCCGCCTGCATGTCACCTTGCATCACCTGGGAAATTTCGCGGGTGGTTTGCCGCAAGAGCGGGTCGATGCGGCGATGCAGGCGGCCGCATCGATCAGAATGGAGCCGTTTAGCGTCGAATTCGACGCAGCGGTCAGCTTTGCGTCGAAGCCGCGACCGGGACCGCTGGTGCTGGGCGGAGGCGAGGGTGTCGCTGGCCTGCACGTACTGCACGACGCTTTGGGCTGTGCGCTGCAGAACGCCGGTTTTGGGGATCGCGCGGTTTCATCCGCGGCGCACTACACGCCGCATGTCACGCTAGCGTACGGGATGCCGTGGGTCGCGGCACGTCCCGTTGAGCCGGTTTGCTGGAACGTGCGTGAGTTTGCGTTGATGCACAGTTTGCTCGGGCGTACGCGGCATGTCGCGTTGGCTCGCTGGACTTTGGCTGGCGCCGAATCGTAGCGCGCGTTGTCTGGGTGAGGGCGGCGTGCGGAAGGGCGGCGAGCTAGAACCGCATGCCGGTCGCGCAACCGCCTGCGAAGCCGCCACCGCTTCCGCCCGCGCCACCGCAGAACACGCCACAACCGGATAGCGCGAGTGTCATGGTGATGGCGGCCAGCGTCGCGCGTAGCCAGCGTTTTGGATTGCGTTTGCCGGCATGCGCGAGTGCCACGGCGGGATGCGGATCGATGCGGGCGTCGAAAGCGATGACGGCGTGGTTGCGGCTTGAATTGATCGTTCGGAATTGCATAACGTTGGTGGCTTTGGTGAGCGGCGAGCGAAGGAGCGTCTGCGTCGTTCGATGAAAGTGTTTTGTCAGGTTTTTTGTCGCGGAACAGGGGACGGTACGCGGAGCGTCGAACACGCAGCCGCGAATCGCTGAGGCTAGCGCTCGACCGTCCGTGCTGAAATACGCAGAATCTGAAAACGTAGGAGGTTTCGTCGGTTCGAGAAGCGGAACGATCGTGCGCGCCCTGATAGAATGCTTGGGCCGCAACGTAGTGGATTGCAGATGAGATTGCTTGATGCATTAGTCGAACAGCGTATTGCCGCCGCCGCCGCGCGAGGCGAATTCGACGAGTTACCGGGCGCAGGCGCGCCGCTTTCCCTGGACGACGATGCTCTGGTCCCCCAGGAAGTACGAGTCGCCAACCGGATTTTGAAGAATGCGGGCTTCGTGCCGCCCGCTGTCGAGCAGTTGCGCGCGTTGCGCGACCTGCAAGCGGAGTTGAATGCCGTGAGCGACCGGGCTACCCGTTGCCGTCTCCAGGCGCGCATGCTGGCGCTCGATATGGCACTTGAATCGTTGCGTGGCGGTCCGCTGGTTCTGCCGCGCGAATACTGCCGGCGCATTGCCGAGCGCTTATCCGAGCGCGCGGGCAACCTCGATACGGCAGACGCGGGTTCGCAGTGAGCGAGCCGCTTGCTCACTCCGCCGTAGCGAGTTCAGACTCTGGCGAGTCTCACGCCGCGTTGAATGCGCTGGGTTCCCAACGCTCAGTGAGCGGCGCCGCTGAATTGGCAACGACGGATTCGGGCGCTGCCGCCACCTCGGCGGGTTTAGATCCTGCCCTTGGCGAACCGCCCGCATCTTGCACCGTCCCCGAAGTCTCGGAGCGCGATCGCCGCTTCATGGCACTCGCGCAAGCCGCCGCCGAAGAAGCGCGCGCCGCCGGCGAAGTGCCCGTTGGCGCAGTGCTCGTGCGCGGTGAAGAAGTCATTGCGACCGGTTTCAATCATCCGATCGGCGGGCACGACCCATCGGCGCATGCGGAAATGGCCGCGTTGCGCGCCGCGGCGCAAGCCGTCGAGAACTACCGTTTGCCGGGCTGCGAACTTTATGTGACGCTCGAGCCGTGCCTGATGTGCGCCGGCGCGATCATGCATGCGCGCATCGCGCGAGTCGTGTTCGGGGCGCGCGATCCGAAAACCGGCGCGTGCGGCAGTGTGGTCGACGCCTTCGCGAATCCGCAGTTGAATCATCACACCACGGTGATCGGCGGCGTGCTCGAAAACGAATGTGGCGCCGCGCTCAAATCGTTCTTTGCCGAGCGGCGCCGCGCGAGCCGCGAAGCACGCGCGGCAGCACGTGCCGACGTAGCCGGCGCACCGGGCAGCATCGAACCGGGCCCAGCCGAGTCGCTCTAAAACAACTACGTCCAACCAGGTCTTGCCAATGACCGTCCATCGCACCATCCAACTGATCGCGCCGTCCGGGTATCCGCATGACCCGGAGGTGCTGCATCGCGCGTTGCAGCGCTTCCATACGCAGGGGCATCGCGTCGAGGGCGTGGAAACGACGAAGCGTCGCTACCAGCGCTTCGCCGGCACCGATGGCGAGCGCGCGGCCGATCTGAACCGGCTCGCCGATCCGTCGCGTAAGTTGCCGGACATCGTGCTGGCCGTGCGCGGCGGTTACGGCGCAGTGCGCATCCTGCACGGACTCGACTACGATGGGTTGCAACGGCGGCTGACCGATCAGCCAATCGCGCTGGTCGGACACAGCGATTTCACCGCGATCCAGCTTGCGCTGCTGGCACGCGCCGGCGTGAAGACTTTCGGCGGCCCGATGGTGATGAGCGACTTCGGCGCGGAAGAACTGAGCGAATTCACCATGCAACACTTCTGGTCGGCGGTGACGAAGCCGACCATGACGATCTCGAACAACACGCCGCAAGCGCAGCCGGTCGACGTCTCCGGCATGTTGTGGGGCGGCAATCTGGCGGTGCTGACGTCGCTGATCGGCACGCCGTACATGCCGCCGGTGCAGGGCGGCATCCTGTTCCTCGAGGACGTGAACGAGCAAGCGTTCCGGGTCGAGCGGATGATCTATCAGTTGCACCTGTCCGGCATTCTTGCGCAGCAACAGGCGCTCGTGCTGGGCGATTTCTCCGGCGCCAAACCCTATGAATACGACAACGGCTACGACCTGCACACAATGATCGAGCAGGTCAGGTCGGTGATCGGTATTCCCGTCGTCAGCGGGCTGCAATTCGGGCATGTCCGCAACATGCTGACGCTGCCGGTGGGCGCTGACGCGCATCTCGTCGCGGACGCACGTGGGTTCAAACTAAGCTTGTCGGGCTATCCATACCTCGCCTGAACGGGCGGAGCAAGGAGGCGGGCGGTTGTCCGCTTTCTTTTTGCCCTCAGATACGCAACTAACGGTCGGTGTTTGCGGCCTACTTGCCAGCAGAAAGACCCTGAAGGCTTCCCGATTTTGTTGACAAAACCAGCCTCCAATAGACGGCCGCCGCCTCTCTTAATTAAACTCATGCCGACACAGCACAGGCCACGCGGGCCATGTGAGCGGTATATCAGCTAGGGCTCACCCCGAAGATTGTCGAAATTCAAGGCAAAAATTGTTGACAATTTTTATGTCCATCCTATGATGACCAACATACCGAGACGAACATCATGTCCGACACAGACTCCGCCGCTGCGAATAGTTCGAAACCCGAAGCGATCGCCGAGCGCATCCGCGCGGCGATCCTCGAGCATCGGCTCGCGCCGGGCGCCAAGTTGACAGAAGCCCAGTTGTGCGAAGTATTCGGTGTGAAGCGCGGCCCGATCCGGCAGGCGCTGGCGCAGTTGGCCACCGACCACCTTGTCGATCTCGAACCGAATCGCGGAGCGTTCGTGGCAAGTCCGTCGCTGCAGGAAGTGCACGAAGTGTTCGAGATGCGTCGCATCATCGAGCTTGCGGTGGTCGAAAAGATCTGCAGCGGCCACGGCATGCGGCGGTTGAAGAGCATCGGCAGCATGATCGGCCGGGAACGCAAAGCGTTTGAAACACGTGATTTTCCAGCGTGGATTCGTCTGTCGGGCGAGTTTCACACCGAGTTGGCGGGCCTCACGGGCAACGCCGTGTTGTGCGACTGCCTGAACGGCCTGGTAGCGCGCTCCACGCTGATTTCCGCGCTGTACGAGTCGCTCGGACGCAGCCCATGCTCGTTCGAGGACCACGAAGCTATTCTCGCCGCGCTCGACGCCGGCGATGCAAAAGAGGCGGCGGCATTGATGTCGCGCCATTTGCAAAGCGTCGAGTTGAAGATGCTGGACCGCCCCGCACGCGGCGCGGCCGATCTGCATGAAGTGTTCGGCGCACTCAACGGTGCAGCCAGAGATTCATCGAAGACCAAGTCCGCGCCAGGCTGAGGCACGCGGCCGGCGTGCGCCCGTTGCCGGTGCGCGCCGCACTGAATTGAACTGAACGAATCAAGCGTTGCAAGGCGGCTCGGCGCGAGCGCTGCCGGCTTGTGCACGCCTGTCCGCCGCCGGGCGACGGACCTCGGGTAATGACGCATCGCCGGACTTCGCGGCTGCCGGCGGTGCGATAACCACAAGTACTTCAAGTACGGAGACATCCGCGGCACGGCCGGACAGACGCGCCAGGACCCTCGATTCATACGGACGAGGTGGGCGCGACTGGCATGGCCGATGCAACGTCCTTCGATTCGCTATCGACGGTCCCTATTCCAAGGAGGAATCATGGCTCAGTTCAGTGCAGCGCCCGGCAATCCCGCAATTCCCACTTACGCAGACGACCACGCATCCAGCGAACCGTCGATGCCCGCAGGCTACAGCGACCGCCTCTACAACGAAGACCTCGCGCCGTTACGGCATCAAACCTGGGGCGCCTACAACATCTTTGCATTCTGGATGTCGGACGTGCACAGCGTCGGCGGCTACGTATTCGCGGGCAGTCTGTTTGCGCTCGGCCTGACGAGCTGGCAGGTGCTGATCGCGCTGCTGGTCGGCATCACGATCGTCAACCTGTTGTGCAACCTGATCGCCAAGCCGAGCCAGGCGAACGGCGTGCCGTATCCGGTGGCGTGCCGCGCGACCTTCGGCGTGCTCGGCGCGAATATTCCCGCGGTGATTCGCGGCCTGATCGCGGTCGCGTGGTACGGCATCCAGACTTATCTGGCGTCGAGCGCGCTCGTGATTGTCGTGTTGAAGTTCGTCCCACAATTGCTGCCTTACGCCGACGTTCATCACCACGGCTTCCTCGGGCTTTCGACGCTCGGCTGGACCGGCTTCATGCTGCTGTGGGTGTTGCAGGCGCTGGTGTTCTGGCACGGCATGGAGACCATCAAGAAGTTCATCGACTTCGCCGGCCCCGCCGTCTATTTGGTGATGTTCATTCTCGCGGGCTACATGGTGTATCGCGCAGGTTGGCGCAACATCGGCATCAACCTGGGCGGCGTCAAATATCACGGCATGCAGGTCGTGCCGGTGATGATCACGGCGATCTCGCTGGTGGTGTCGTATTTCTCCGGACCGATGCTGAATTTCGGCGACTTTTCGCGCTACGGCAAGAGCTTCCGCAGCGTGCAGCGCGGCAACTTCTGGGGCCTGCCCGTCAACTTTCTGGCCTTCTCGCTGGTGACGGTGATCACGACCGCGGCCACGCTCCCGGTGTTCGGCGAACTGATCACCGACCCGGTCGAAACCGTTGGCCGTATCGACTATCCGACCGCGGTGATTCTCGGCGCGCTGACTTTCACGATCGCGACTATCGGCATCAACATCGTCGCGAATTTCGTTTCGCCGGCTTTCGACTTTTCCAACGTTGCGCCGCGCCTCATTAGCTGGCGCATGGGCGGCATGCTCGCGGCGGTGGCGTCGATTTTCATCACGCCGTGGAATCTGTTCAACAACCCGGCCGTGATCCACTACACGCTCGACGTGCTCGGCAGTTTCATTGGACCGTTGTACGGTGTCCTGATCGTCGACTACTTCCTCGTGAAGCGTCAGAAGATCGTTCTCGACGATCTGTACACCGTTTCGCCGACGGGTGCTTACTGGTATCGCAACGGCGTCAACTACCGGGCGGTCGCCGCGTTGCTGCCGGCTGCCGTGATCGCGGTGGGCTGCGTGATGGTGCCCGCGCTCGACGGCATGGCGAATTTCTCGTGGTTTATCGGCGCAGGCCTCGCTGCGTTGTTCTATCGTGTTCTTGCACGCTGAATTTTGCGGACGCAACAGGAGTCGATATGCGTATCAAACTGATCAATCCGAATACGACCCAGCGCATGACGGAAGCAATGGGCCGCTGCGCGCGCGAAGTCGCCGCGCCGGGCACCGAGGTCATCGCGGTGAATCCGACCATGGGACCGCCGTCGATCGAGGGCTATTACGACGAAGCGCTCGCCACGCCAGGCTTGCTCGCCGAAGTCGCCGCCGGTGAGGGAGAAGGCTGCGACGGCTACGTGATCGCCTGCTTCGGCGACCCAGGCCTTTACGCGGCGCGCGAACTGGCGCGTGGCCCGGTGATCGGGATTGCCGAGGCGGCGATGCACGCGGCCAGCGTGCTGGCGCCGGGCTTCTCGGTGGTGACCACGTTGGCGCGCACGTGCGGCATGGCGTGGCACCTCGCCGAGCGCTACGGCATGAAGCGCTTTTGCCGCAACGTGCGCGCCACCGACGTCGCCGTGCTCGACCTCGACAAGCCTGGCTCGGCGGCGCGCCGTATCATCCTCGACGAATGCCGGCGTGCGCTCGCGGAAGACGGTTCGGACGCGATCGTGCTCGGCTGCGCGGGCATGGCCGAGTTGTGCGCGGAAATCGAAGACGCGCTCGGGGCGCCGGTGATCGAGGGCGTGACGGCGGCTGTGAAGTGGACCGAGGCGCTGGTCGCGCTGCGTCTTTCGACGGCCAAACGCGGCGATTACGCGCGGCCGCTGGCCAAGCGCTACGACGGCGCGCTAGCGTCCTTCAGTCCGACCGACGCCGATCCGAATCCGCGCGCCGCGCGCGGCGCTACCGTCAATTCCGCCGCAAATGCGCCGGAGAACGCGGGAACGGCCGATTTATTGCGGGTAAACACTACAGAATCGGGGCCGCACATACATTCAGTCTGACACGCACTATCTGCCCGGGTGTATGGGCGCACCCGGGTGTTTTCGCTACACTGGTCCAACTCGGCGCGGGCTGCCTGAAAGGCTTTTTCTGATGCTGTCCGTGCTTTTTCCGGCGCGGTTTCGCTAGCGCTCGCATGAGTCATTTCGCATGCCGCACGTAAACTCAAGCACAACCTCATGTGCATGTCATATGAGTTACACGCGAATTTTACGTACCATCACCACGCATTCGTCAAACCATGCCACTCGACCCGAACTACCCACGCGATCTGATCGGCTACGGCCGCCACCCGGTGCAGGCAAACTGGCCGGGTCGAGCGCGTGTCGCGGTGCAATTCGTTCTGAACTACGAAGAGGGCGGTGAAAACTGCGTGTTGCATGGCGATCCCGGCTCGGAGCAGTTTCTGTCGGAAATCGTCGGCGCCGCGTCTTTTCCGGCGCGTCACATGAGCATGGAGTCGATCTACGAATACGGTTCGCGCGCGGGCGTCTGGCGCATTTTGCGCGAATTCGAGAAGCGCAAGCTGCCACTCACGGTGTTCGGCGTCGGCATGGCGGTCGAACGGCATCCGGAACTCGCGCGCGCCTTCGTCGAACTCGGGCATGAGATTGCTTGCCACGGTTATCGCTGGATACACTATCAGGACATGGCGCCGGAGAAAGAGGCGGAGCACATGCGCCTCGGCATGGAAGCCATCGAGCGGGTGACGGGCGAGCGTCCGCTTGGCTGGTACACCGGCCGCGACAGTCCCAACACGCGGCGTCTGGTCGCTGAATACGGCGGTTTCCTGTACGACTCGGATTACTACGGCGACGATCTGCCGTTCTGGATGGACGTGGACGTGACAGGCGGCGCGAAAGTGCCGCAACTGATCGTGCCGTACACGCTCGACACCAACGACATGCGCTTTGCGAGCCCGCAAGGCTTCAACACCGCGGACCACTTCTTCACCTACCTGCGCGACGCGTTCGACGTGCTTTACGAAGAAGGCGACGAAGCGCCCAAGATGCTCTCTATCGGCATGCACTGCCGTCTGCTCGGACGCCCCGGGCGTTTCCGCGCGCTGCAACGTTTCCTCGACCATATTGAACAGCACGATCGCGTGTGGGTCACGCGGCGCGTCGATATTGCGCGCCACTGGCGCGAACATCATCCTTATCAACAAAACAACCGCGGGGCTGCGGCATGAAGGCGATGCAATACACTCTGGACCAACTCAACAGCACCTCGATCGACGCGTTCGTCGCAGCGCTGTCGGGCATTTTCGAGCACTCGTCGTGGGTCGCGGAAATCGCCGCGCAGCAACGGCCTTTCGCCAGCATCGACGATATGCATCGCAAGATGTCGAATATCGTCGAGACTTCAGGCGAAGAGAAGCAACTGGCGTTGATCAACGCTCACCCGGAGCTCGCCGGCAAGGCCGCGGTGCGCGGCGAACTGACCGCCGAATCCACGCGTGAGCAGAGCGGCGCCGGCCTCGCGCAATGCACGCAGGAAGAGTTCGACAGACTGCTCGCGCTGAACGCCGCGTATCGCGAGAAATTCGGCTTCCCGTTCATTCTCGCCGTGCGCGGGTATGACCGTCACGGCATCATCGCGAACTTCGAGGCGCGCGTGAACAATAGCCGCGCCGACGAACTGCGCGCGAGCCTGGATCAAATCTACCGCATCGCACGTTTCCGGCTCGACGACCTGATCGACGCGTAAGGTTTTACAGACTGCGCGTCGCTGGACTCGAAACGAAACGTTTTTTCAGCACTGACTAACACTAAGGAAGACAAAGATGGCACTCCCGATTCTCGACCCCAACGCACCGGAATTCACGCGCCGCTATGTGAATCTGGCGGACCCGCGTCTGGGCGCGCAGGCGCTCGAGGCCAGCGACGATTTCTTCGCACCGAAGGAACGCATGCTGAATCCGGAGCCGGCCGTCTTCATTCCGGGCAAGTACGACGACAACGGCAAGTGGATGGACGGCTGGGAAACGCGCCGCAAGCGCGCCAACGGCTATGACTGGTGCGTCGTGAAACTGGCGCGTCCGGGCGTGATCAAGGGACTCGACCTCGACACCAGCCACTTTACGGGCAACTTCCCGCCGGCGGCGTCGGTGGAAGCCGCGCGCGTGGTGGACGGCGCACCGAACCAGTCGACGCAATGGACCGAAATCGTGCCGTCGACCACGTTGCAAGGCAACAGCCACCACTACCATGAAGTCAGCGACGCGAACGCGTACACGCATCTGCGCGTGAACATTTACCCGGACGGCGGTATCGCGCGTCTGCGTGTGTATGGTCAACCGCAAGTCGATTGGGCCGGCGCTAGCCGCACGGAGCAATTCGATCTGGCTGCGATGGAAAACGGCGCATACCTGGTCGCGGCGAACAACCAGCACTTCGGCGCTGCGTCGACGATCCTGATGCCGGGCCGTGGCGTGAACATGGGCGACGGCTGGGAAACACGCCGCCGTCGCGAACCGGGCAACGACTGGGCGATCGTCGCACTGGCGCAGCCGGGCGTGATCAAAAAGATCGAAGTCGATACGGCGCACTTCAAGGGCAACTTTCCGGACCGCTGCTCGATTCAGGCCGCGTACGTGACGGGCGGCACGGACAGCTCGCTGATCACGCAGGCCATGTTCTGGCCGGTGCTGCTTGGCGAACAGAAGCTGAAGATGGACAACCAGCACTATTTCGAAAGCGAAATCGCGGCGCTGGGTCCAGTGACGCACGTGCGGTTTAACATCATTCCGGACGGCGGCGTGTCGCGTCTGCGTTTGTGGGGCACGCTCGCATCATGAAAACGCTTGCGATCGAACCGTTGACGAAAGAAGCGTTCGTCGCGTTCGGCGACGTGATCGAACTCGAAGGCGCGAAGCAGATTCCGATCAACCTCGGCACGACGATCCGCTTTCACGATCTCGCGAAAGTGGACGTCACCGACGAGAACGGCCGCACGCTCGTCAACCTGTTTCGCGGACAGCCACGCATGCTGCCGTTCGAAGTGAAGATGCTCGAGCGGCATCCGCTTGGCAGCCAGGCGTTCGTGCCGCTGAACGACAAGCCGTATCTGGTGGTCGTGGCGCCGGCGGGCGAACTGGACGCGTCGAAGATTCGCGCGTTCGTGACGAGCGGCTGGCAGGGCGTGAACTACGCGAAGGGCGTCTGGCACCATCCGCTGATCGCGTTGGGCGACGTGAGCGACTTTATCGTCGTCGATCGTGGCGGCGATGGACTTAATCTTAATGAGCAGGACCTCACGGAGTCGTTGTGGCTCACTGAAGATGCGTTGAGCGCGGTCGTTGTTTGAGTATTTTGCTTTGACGTAGCGTTCAGGTCGACGTGAAGAAGCCCACAGCATGATGAGTGCTGTGGGCTTTTGTTTTGGTGGATGTACTGCGGTCGTTGAGCGTTTAGTCCGCGCGCGGCGGACTTTGGGTCGTGGCCCATTGCCTTGGCCAGACCCTCGAAGACGCTTATATCGTCACTGGCAAGCGATTCCATGCGCACGAGGGTTACTGATTTGTAGCTTCTCAAGGCGCCAATTTGGCAGAGGCCAGTTCTATGGAATCTCACAAGGCAACGACTACGGATTCGTTTGCAGCCCTTGGGCGACAAACGATATGAATCTGTTTGCCTCATCGACCTCACGACCGCCAGACAAAAAAGGGCTTCCCGCTCGCGCGAAAAGCCCGCTTTCTTGATCTATCCATGGCAAGGCCGGGCAACACGCCCGGCCCGATGATTACTTCACTGCGCCACCTTGGAACCACGCTGCGATCTTCATCCGCTCGTCGTCCGTCATGTGCGTCACGTTACCGAGCGGCATGGCCTTCAACGTCACGGCTTGCTGATAGATCCGCTGTGCGTTCTGCGAGATCTCATCCGGCGTATCCAACAGCACGCCGGCCGGGGCGCTACCCATCATCGTCGGATGCGCGGAGTGGCACGCCACGCAGCGCTGTTGCAGCACCGGCGCGATATCGGCCACACGGACCACCGGCGCGTTCGCAGCTTGTGCTTGCGGCACGACGGGCTTCGGCATCGTCCAGAAGAGGGCGCCGAACATCAGCGCGATGCCGACCAGCGGCAGATACCACAACACCTGGCCACGGTGACGCATCACGAAGAACTGACGGATCAGCGCGCCGGCCAGCATGATGACCAGCAACACGGCCCAGTTGTACGGATGCGTATAGGTCATCGCGTAGTGGTTCGACAGCATCGCGAACACCACCGGCAGCGTGAAATACGTGTTGTGCACCGAGCGCTGCTTGCCGCGCTTGCCGTAGATCGGGTTCGGCGTCTCGCCCTTGAGCATCGCGTCGACCATCTTGCGCTGGCCCGGAATGATCACGAAGAACACGTTGGCCGACATGATCGTTGCCAGCATCGCGCCCATGATCAGGTAAGCCGCGCGGCCCGCGAAGATATGGCATGCGAGCCACGCCGCGATCAGCACATACACGCCGACGCAGATGCCGAGCACCTTGTCCTTGTTGCCGAGAATGCGGCACAGCGAGTCGTACACGATCCAGCCGGCTGCGAGGAAGCCGAGCGCCGAGGCGACGGCGACCACCGGTCCCATATCCAGCACGTTCTTGTCGATCAGGTAAGTGCTCGGCGAAAACAGATACAGCACGGTAAAGAGACCGAAGCCCGACAGCCAGGTGGTGTACGACGGCCACTTCGACCAGTGCAGATCGTCCGGCATTTCCGGCGGCGCGACGGTGTACTTCTGCATGTTGTAGAAGCCGCCGCCGTGCACGTGCCACAGTTCGCCGAACACGCCGCGCCGGCGCTGGTTCGGGTCCGTTGGCGGTTTGAGGCTGTTGTCGAGCGCGACGAAATAAAACGATTCGCCGATCCATGCAATCGCGGCGATGACGTGAAACCAGCGAATCGCCAGATTCAACCAGTCTGTGATAAAGCCTTCCATGAAACTCCTCCACTTCTGATTCGTTGTACACGCAGCGACGTTATGTGCCTTCTGAAACCCGGCTGACGGGTCGTTGGCAGGGCGGCACGTCGCTGCGCAGACTGCGGGGTGAAGACGCGATGCGCTCAGTTCGCACAGCGCCGTTTTTTATCGGCTCGTTCCGTTGGTCGGGTTGGGTTCGAAGCGGGGCGAGTCGCGTGCGTTCGATTGCGTTCCGCGGGTGCTCGCCTGGGTCTCCCTGAGCATCTGCGCAATGCAATCGAGCGCGACCGTCATGCTGCGCGAACCCGGCCTCGCTTTCTCCAACCGCTTTCCAGCACTTCGCGGCAGATGTCTTCTTAGCTGCCGCGATACGTGCTATACGACCAAGGCGACACGAGCAGCGGTACGTGATAGTGCGCACCGGCATCGGCCACGCCGAAGCGCAACACAACGCGATCGACGAAGCGCGGCTCCGGCACCTTCGTACCGATCGACGCGAAGTAGTCGCCGGCGCCGAACACGAGTTCGTATTCGCCCGCGACTAGCGCATCGCCTTCGAGCAGCGGCTGGTCGCAACGACCGTCGTCATTGGTGGTGGTGGTTTTGAGCGCGCGGCGCGTGTCGCCTGAGAGCGCGAAGAGTTCGACCTTGATGCCCGCGCCGGGACGGCCGTTCGCGGTGTCGAGCACATGGGTAGTGAGCTTTCCCATTCGCAATTTTCCTTATGTGAATGCGAGGTTTCGGCGGCAGCCCGATCCAGATACGTTTGCGGCGGATCGAGGCTCCACGTCAGTGGCTACATACCCGTCGGCGAATTGAAGCGAGCGCCGTGACAGCCATTGTAAAAAGGATGTTCCGTTCAGCGCGCGCGAGATAGGAAAGATAATAGCTGGCGCATGACGGACAGCCTGCTGAAAGCCGCAAAGACTCGATTCCCTCGACTATTACAGCGCAATTGCCTTCCCGCGGATCGTACCGGCGCCAAAAAAGACCCACTATATCGATGGCCTGAAGTTGGGTATCGCATTGGCGCGAGTTGCCAGCATTATTTTGGCCGTCGAAGGTTACGCCTGTGCGTTGCAGCAAACGCGAATCGACGACGATTCAGCCGCGGCGCACACCCCGAAGACGGCGGAAGCACGCTGGGTAACCGGGCCAACGGCGTTCGACGGGACGCGGCGGCACGGCAGCGCCGTCACATCGCGTTCGAACGGCTTTGCACGGAAGCAATGAAGCGGAGAAACGAATGACGATGGAACAAGCGGCTAATCAAACGAACAAGCCCAAAAAAACGATGCTGGTGAAGCACGCGGATGTGCTGGTCACGATGGACGGCGCCCGGCGCGAACTGCGCGACGGTGGCCTGTATATCGAGGACAACCGCATCGTCGCGGTCGGACCGACGGCGGATTTACCGCAAACCGCCGACGAAGTGCTGGACATGCGCGGGCATCTGGTGATCCCGGGCTTGGTGAACACGCACCACCACATGTACCAGAGCCTGACGCGCGCGATTCCCGCCGCGCAGAACGCCGAATTGTTCGGCTGGCTCACGAACCTCTACAAGGTGTGGGCAAACCTCACGCCGGAGATGATCGAAGTCTCGACGCTGACGGCAATGGCCGAGCTGTTGCTTTCCGGCTGCACGACGTCGAGCGACCATCTGTATATCTATCCGAACGGCAGCCGCCTCGACGACAGCATCGCCGCGGCGCGCCGGATCGGCATGCGTTTTCACGCGGCGCGCGGCAGCATGAGCGTGGGGCAGAAAGACGGTGGCTTGCCGCCGGATTCGGTGGTCGAGCGTGAAGCGGACATTCTGAAGGACACGCAGCGGCTGATCGAGACGTACCACGACGAGGGGCGTTACGCGATGTTGCGCGTGGTGGTCGCGCCATGCTCACCGTTCTCGGTGAGCCGCGATCTGATGCGGGAGTCGGCGGTGATGGCGCGGCGGTATGGTGTTTCGATGCACACGCATCTGGCGGAGAACGTCAACGACATCGCATATAGCCGCGAGAAGTTCGGCATGACGCCGGCGGAATACGCGGAAGACCTTGGCTGGGTCGGTCACGACGTATGGCATGCGCACTGCGTGCAACTCGACGACGCGGGCATCGAGCTGTTCGCGCGCACCGGCACCGGCGTCGCGCATTGCCCGTGTTCGAACATGCGGCTCGCGTCGGGCATCGCGCCGGTGAAGCGCATGCGTTTAGCGGGTGTGCCGGTGGGCTTGGGCGTCGACGGTTCGGCGTCGAATGACGGCGCGCACATGGTCGCCGAAGTGCGCCAGGCTTTGTTGCTGCAGCGAGTGGGTTTCGGGCCCGATGCCATGACCGCGCGCGAGGCATTGGAGATCGCGACGCTCGGCGGCGCGAAGGTGCTCAATCGCGACGACATCGGCGCATTGGCGCCCGGCATGGCGGCGGATTTCGTGTCGTTCGATCTGCGCCAGCCGCTTTTTGCCGGCGCGTTGCATGATCCGGTCGCGGCACTCGTGTTCTGCGCGCCGTCACAGGTGAGCTATAGCGTGATCGGCGGCAAGGTGGTCGTGAAAGAAGGGCAGTTGACGACGTTGGAACTCGGACCGGTCATCGAGCAACACAACCGGTTGGCGAAGACGCTTTACGAAGCGGCGGCGTAAAAGGAGGAGCGGGTTATCGGCGAGCGCCGATAACCCGCAGAGCAAAGCGGAACCTCAAGGCTTGTCGATCAACGTCTTGGTCGCTTCGGCGACCAGGCTGCGCAACCAGCGCACTTCATCGGAGTAATGGACGCGCTCGTGCCACAGCTGGTAGTACTGCATCGGCGGGAAATCGAGCGGCGCCGGCACGACCGTGAGCGGCAGGAACTTGGCGTAGTAATCGGCAAAGAGACGCGTCGTCGTGAAGATCAGATCGGACTTGATCAGCACGTACGGCGCCAGATTGAAGTAAGGCAACGTCACGACCACATGGCGCTTGAGCCGCTCGCGCGCGAGATGCACGTCGATCGCGCCGCGCTGGCCCACCGAATAGGGAGTAGGCGCGAGATGCGGCGCATTCAGATACTGGTCGAGCGTGAGACCGCCGCGCTTGGCGAACGGATGCGCGTTGCTCATCAGGCAGACGATTTGATCGACGAACAGGTTCGACAGATGCAGTTGCTCCGGTGGCTCCGGCCAGTTGCCGACCACGATGTCGAGCTTGCCGTCTTCGAGCGCGAGTTCATAGTCGAAGGCCGGGCCGAGCGAGTGAAACTCGAGCGTCGCGTTCGGCGCGGCCTGACGAAAGCGTTCGACCACCGTCGGCACGAACAGCACGTTCAGATAGTCCGGGCAGCCGATCCGGTAGCAACGGATGGACGTGGCCGGATCGAAATTGTGCTGCTGGAACTTGATGCGTTCGATCTCGCGCAGCGCGTTCTGCACCGGTTCGAGCAGGCGCAGGCCGTATTCCGTCGGCACCATGCCGGATTTGCCGCGGACCAGCAGCGGGTCGCCGGTGATGTCGCGCAAACGGCGCAGCGCCGCGCTGATGGCGGGTTGCGATTGGTTCAGTTTGACGGCCGCGCGCGTGACGCTGCGTTCCATCAACAGGGTGTGCAAGACGCGTAACAGGTACGTATCGATCGCCTCGCGTTGCTGACTCATGACTTCTCCGAAATATATGTTCTGGCTGATCGAGCGGGCATGGGGGTATATGACTTTTAATATGAACGCAAGGCCAAGTCAAGAGTGGGATACCCGCAGAGCGCGCTACGGCGCGGGTTTGCGGGAATTTTGACGGCTCGACTGAGCGGGTCGAATTAGGTATTGTCATCCGGTTGTGGTGACGGATCGCTTGCCGGCAAGGTGGGCGGACGCGCTGTAACCGGCAGTCACTGACGTACTACGGAATCACATGAGCGACTCTTCTTATAGCGACGGCGCCGCCGCGCAGCCGGCAGACAGGCCGGAACAGGCGGCGCCCCGGTTGATGCTCCAGAGCATCACCAAACAATACCCGGCCGTGCGAGCCAACGACGACGTCACGTTGATCGTCGCGCCGGGCGAAATCCATGCCGTGCTCGGCGAGAACGGCGCCGGCAAAAGCACGCTGATGAAAATCATCTACGGCGCGGTGCGGCCCGACGCCGGCGAGATTCGCTGGGAAGGCCAGACGGTCGAGATCGCCAACCCGGCGGCGGCGCGCAAACTGGGCATCGGCATGGTGTTCCAGCACTTTTCGCTGTTCGAGACACTCACTGTCGGCGAAAACATCGCGCTCGCGCTCGACGAACCTTTCGATCTGAAGACGCTGTCGAGGCGCATCCGCGAAGTCTCCGCCGATTACGGCCTCGATATCGATCCGCAGCGTCACGTGCACAGCCTGACCGTGGGCGAGCGGCAGCGCGTCGAGATCGTGCGCTGTCTGCTGCAGAACCCGCGTTTGCTGATCATGGACGAGCCGACCTCGGTGCTGACACCGCAAGCGGTCCGCAAGCTCTTCGAGACGCTGCGCCGGCTCGCCGCCGAAGGCTGCAGCATCCTTTACATCAGTCACAAGCTCGACGAAATCCAGGAGTTGTGCGACACCGCGACGGTGATGCGCGGCGGCCGCGTGACGGGTCACGTGAAGCCGAAGGGCGAAACACATGCGTCGCTCGCGCAGTTGATGGTCGGTCACTCGCTGCCGGATTACACGCGGCGCGAACACAATCCGGGCGCCGTGCTGCTCGATGTGAAGCGACTCTCGGTGGAAAGCGACGACCCGTTCGGCACCTCGTTGCACGACGTGTCGTTCGGCGTGCATGCGGGCGAAATCTTCGGCATCGCGGGCGTCTCGGGCAATGGCCAGGCGGAACTGCTGTCGGCGTTGTCGGGCGAAAAGCGCGGCGTGCGCGCCGATGCGGTCACGATTTGCGGCAAGGCGGCCGGGCGCCTCGGCGCGGGCGGGCGGCGCGCGCTCGGCTTCGGCTTCGTGCCGGAAGAGCGTCTCGGGCGCGGCGCAGTGCCGGCCATGACGCTGTCGGAAAACGCGCTGCTCACCGCGCATCGTCAGCAGATGGTGAATTCGGGCTGGATCAAGGCCGGTGCGATGCGCGCATTCGCGAAGCGCTGCATCGACGCCTTCGACGTGCGCTGCGGCGGCTCCGAAGCGCTCGCGCAAAGTCTGTCGGGCGGCAATCTGCAGAAGTACATCATGGGCCGCGAGATTCTGCAGGCGCCCAAGGTGCTGGTGGTCGCGCAGCCCACGTGGGGTGTCGACGTCGGCGCGGCGGCGTTCATTCGCCAGCAGTTGCTCGATCTGTCGGCGCGCGGCGTGGCGATTCTGGTGATCTCGGAGGAGTTAGAAGAGTTGTTCGACATCTGCGATCGTATCGCGGTGCTCGCAGGCGGCAGACTCTCGCCGGTGCGCGGCACGGGGGCGACCAACGCCGAGGAAATCGGCCGCTGGATGGCGGGCCTGTTCGGCGACCGCGAGGGCTCGGCGCCTTCGGCGGAACAGCCGGCGCATGCCTGAGCGGGCGTTTGTTTCGCGAATACGCCTGACGTCGCCCGGCATCAGAACGAGAACCCAATAAATCACACGCTACCCATGATTCTTCCGTATCGACTCGAAGCACGCACGACACCCTCGCGCACCATGCAGCTCGCCGTGCCGCTGATCGCCGCGTTGCTCACGCTCGCGATCGGCTTTCTGATTTTCAGCCTCGTCGGCCGCGATCCGTTGCAAGCCATGCACGCGTTTTTCATCGAGCCGCTGTCCAGCGTGAACGGCTGGTCCGAGCTGCTGCTGAAGGCGTCGCCGTTGTGCCTGATCGGGCTCGGCCTTGCCATCGGCTATCGCGCCAACGTGTGGAACATCGGCGCCGAAGGGCAGATGCTGCTTGGCGGCATCGCCGCGAGCGGCGTCGCGATCTATTTCGATCAAGCCACCGGCTGGTGGATTCTGCCGACCATGATGATCGCCGGCGTGCTCGGCGGCATGGCGTGGGCGGCGATTCCGGCGCTGCTCAAAAGCCGCTTCAACACCAATGAGATTCTCGTCAGCCTGATGCTCACGTACGTGGCCACGCAGTTGCTAATCTACCTGGTGAGCGGCCCGTGGCGTGACCCGCAGGGCATGAACTTTCCGCTCTCGGAGATGTTCAGCGGCGACGCGCTCTATCCGACTTTCTCCGGCGACTGGCACATCAAATGGCTGCGCGGCACGCGTCTGAACGCGTCGGTGTTCGTCACGCTGATCGCGATTCCGCTCGTGTGGGTTTTCATGCGCAAGAGCTTCGCGGGCTACCGTATGAACGTCGGCGGTCTCGCGCCGCTCGCCGCGCGCTACGCCGGCTTCTCCGACAAGAAAACCATCTGGACCTCGCTTCTGATCAGCGGCGGCCTCGCGGGTCTCGCCGGCATGGGCGAGATCTCCGGCCCGATCGGCCAGTTGCAGGCTACGTGGTCGCCGGGTTACGGCTTCACGGCAATCATCGTCGTGTTCGTGGGGCGGTTGCATCCGCTCGGCATCGTGCTCGCGAGCCTGCTGATGGCGCTGCTGTATCTCGGCGGCGAAGCCGTGCAAACCTCGATGCAATTGCCGCAGGCGCTTTCCGGCGTGTTCCAGGGGCTGTTGCTGTTCTGCCTGCTCGGCGCCGACCTGTTCGTGAACTACCGCGTGCGCCGACGTACGCTGGCCGCCCAGGCTCACTGACTCGCTCACTGCTTATCGTTCACTGATTTTTGCGCCGGATCCAAATGGACATTCAACAAGCCAGCTCGCTTACGTCGAGCGCCGTCACCGCCGCGATTCCGCTGATGTTCGCGGGCGCCGGCGAACTCGTCACCGAAAAATCGGGCGTTCTCAACCTCGGCGTCGAAGGCATGATGCTGATGGGCGCGGTGACCGGCTACGCGGTCACCGCGATAACCGGCAGCCCGTGGCTCGGCGTGCTCGCCGCGATCGGCGCCGGTCTCGCCATGTCGCTGCTGTTTGCGTTTCTCACGCTCACCATGCTCGCCAATCAGGTCGCCACCGGTCTCTCGCTGACGATCTTCGGCATCGGTCTGTCGGCTTATGTCGGCAAGCCGTACACGTCGGCGGCGGTGCGCGCGACCATCGACACGTGGACGATTCCCGGCCTCTCGAAGATTCCGGTGCTCGGCCCCGCGTTCTTCAGCCTCACGCCGCTCGATTACCTCGCTTTCCTGATGTTCGCGGTGATCGGCTGGTTCCTGTACCGCACGCGCGCGGGTCTGGTGCTGCGCTCGGTCGGCGAATCGCCGCAGGTCGCGCACTCGGTCGGCTTTCCGGTGATCGGTGTGCGTTACGGCGCGGTGGCGTTCGGCGGCGGCATGGCCGGGCTCGCGGGCGGCTACTATTCGATCGTCAATCTGCACCTGTGGCAGGAACAGCTCACGTCGGGCCGCGGCTGGATCGCGCTCGCGCTGGTGGTGTTCGCGACGTGGCGCCCGGGGCGTCTGCTGATCGGCGCGCTGCTGTTCGGCGCCGTGACCGGCCTGCAGTTCTACGCGCAGGCGATCGGCGTGCCGGTGCCGACGCAATTCCTCGCGATGCTGCCGTACGTCGCGACGGTCGTCGTGCTGGTGCTGATCTCGCGCAATCCGAACACGATCCGTCTGAATGCGCCGGCATCGCTGGGCAAACCGTTTTTCTCGGCGGGCTGACCGACCATCGACTCCGCTTTTCAAATCATTCGATAAACACGACAGGAGAAAACATGAAGAGAAGAAATCTGCTGACCGCTTGCGCCTGGGGCGCGGCCTCGCTGGCGCTTGGTGCCGCGGTGACTGCACCGCTCGCGCAAAGCGCGCAGGCCGCCGATGCGCCGGGCGTCGCGTTCGTCTATCTGGGCAATCCGGGCGATGCGGGCTGGACCTTCGCGCACGATCAGGGCTCGAAGGAAGCGGAAGCGAAATTCGGCAACAAGATCAAGATCACGCGCATCGAAAACGTGCCGGAATCGGCTGACTCCGAGCGCGTGTTCCGCGATCTGGCGAACAAGGGCAACAAGATCATCATCGGTTCGAGCTTCGGCTATCAGGACTTCGAACTGAAGGTCGCGAAGGATTTCCCGGACACCGTGTTCCTGCACGCGACGGGCTACAAGAAGGCGCCGAACTTCGGCACCTACGACGTGCGCATGTACCAGGGCGCGTATCTCGCCGGCGTTGCCGCGGGCTATGTGACGAAGACCAACACGCTCGGCTTCGTGGCGTCGGTGCCGATTCCCGAAGTGATCCGCAACATCAACGCGTACACGCTCGGCGCGCGCTCGGTGAATCCGAAGGTGCACACCAAGGTCATCTGGATCAACAGCTGGTTCGATCCGGGCAAGGAAAAGCAGGCGGCTGAAACGCTGATCGGCCAGGGCGCCGACGTGCTGCTGCAAAACACCGATTCGAGCGCCACGCTCGCCACGGCATCGGCCAAGCACGTGCACGCGTTCGGCTGGGATTCGGACATGAAGAAGTTCGGTCCCGACGCGCACCTCGGTTCGGTGGTCGCGCACTGGGGCGTGTATTACAACGCGGCGATCCAGCAGGTGCTGGACGGCAAGTGGAAAAACGATCCGGTGTGGTGGGGCATTCCGCAGAAGGCCGTCAATCTCGAGGATCTGAACACGTCCGCGATCTCGGCTGACGCGCAAAAGCAGGTTTCGGCGAAGCGCGACGAACTGGCGGGTGGCAAGTGGGACGTGTTTACGGGTCCGATCAAGGATCAGTCCGGCGCGGTAAAGGTCCCGGCCGGCAAGACGCTGACCGACCCGGAATTGCAACGCCTGAACTGGTATGTGGAAGGCGTGGACGGCACGCTGCCGAAGTAACGCCGCCAACAGATCGACCAGGCGGCGGTCTCAGCAACCGCTGCTTTGAGGAGCTGCGTCCAGCGCGGACGCAGCTTTTTTTTTGCCTTGGACGTTTAGCGCGCTCGCGCTGACGGCCCGGCTGTCGGCCGCATCAGTCGATGCGCAAGCCGACCTTGATCGTCACCTGCCAGTAAGCCACCTTGTCGTTCTCGATCTGGCCCCGTGTTTCCGTCACTTCGAACCAGTGCAGATTGCGCAGCGTCTTCGACGCTTTCGCGATTGCCGTGCTGACGGCGTCGTCACTCGATTTGGTCGACGAGCCGGTCAGTTCGATCTGTTTGTAGACGTGTTCGGACATGGACTTCCTCCTTTGATCTTCGTTGGTGTTCAAAAAGTATAGGCAACGAGAGCGCCGCGAACGGCCTCGTGTGACGGAGTCATGTCGCACATGCCGTGCCCGGTATGCCGTGGCGAGGCGCCGCCGTTATCATGTCCGCGCAACTCAATCTGATATCCGACGAGGTTCGAAGTGGAAATTGGTTTTTGCGGTCCCGGTTTGATGGGCGCGCCGATGACCCGGCATCTGCTGCGCGCGGGACATACCGTGCATGTCTGGAACCGCACGCGAGCGAAGGCGGAAGCGCTGGTGGCGGACGGCGCTCGAGTGGTCGACACGCCGCGCGAACTCGCCGCGCGGTGTGAGGCCGTGCTGCTGTGCGTCGCGGATGCAGCGGCGGTAGAGGAAACCGTGTTCGGCGCTTCCGGCCTTCTTGGTGCCGATGCGGCCGTGTCGGGCCGGTTGCGCTGGATCGTCGATCACTCCAGCATCCCGCCGGCCGCGACGCGCGCATTCGCGCAGCGGGTGGCGGCGCGGACGGTGGTTCGCACGGTTGGGAGTGTGGACGGGGGCGCGGGGATGGGCGAGGACGCAGGCGTGGGCGACGTCGCAGGTGCAGTAAGGAACGCAGCTGCGGACCCACGCACAGGCGCTGGCGTGAACAAGCACGCCGGCGCGAACCCGAACGCGGTCGACAGTGCGACCCCCGGCAGCATCGGCTGGATCGACGCGCCAGTTTCAGGCGGCGTGGCCGGCGCCACCGCCGGCACGCTGGCAGTCATGGCGGGCGGCGCCGCGGCGGATGTCGAGGCCGTCAAGCCGCTGCTTGGCGCTTACGCGTCGCGTGTCACGCACATGGGCGACGTCGGCGCGGGCCAGACCGCCAAGCTGTGCAATCAGACCATCGTCACCGCGACGCTGGCGGCGATCGCCGAAGCGGTGAGCCTCGCGCAACGCAGCGGCCTCGACGCATCGCGGCTGACCGAAGGTCTGGCCGGCGGCTGGGCCGATTCGGTGCTGCTGCAGACCTTCGTGCCGCGCATGACCCAAACCGGGCTCGCGCCGATCGGCGCGTTCCGGACCTTTCAGAAGGACATCGACACGGTGGCGGCGACCGCGTACGAGACCGGGACGCCGATGCCGGTGTCGTCGACGGTCCAGCAATTGCTGCGGCTCGGCGCGGCGATGGGGCTCGGCGAGGCCGACCTGTCCGCCTTCATCGACGTTTTGCAGACGCCGCGCGGCGTCCCAAGCCGGTAGCGCGACGGGCGCGCGGGTTGAATTCGCGATAACCTGCTAAAATATTGGGTTTTTCGCCGATATCACATTCAAAGGGACGCGCCGTGCTGTCTACCGCCAATATCACCATGCAATTCGGGCCAAAGCCCCTCTTCGAGAATATCTCGGTCAAATTCGGGGGAGGGAACCGCTATGGCCTGATTGGTGCGAACGGCTGCGGCAAGTCCACTTTCATGAAGATTCTGGGCGGCGACCTGGAGCCGAGTTCGGGCAACGTCATGCTCGAACCGAACATCCGCCTCGGTAAATTGCGTCAGGATCAGTTCGCGTACGAAGACGTGCGCGTGCTCGACGTGGTGATGATGGGCCACGCTGAAATGTGGGCCGCCATGACCGAGCGCGACGCGATCTACGCGAACCCCGACGCGACGGACGACGATTACATGCACGCCGCCGAACTCGAAGCGAAGTTCGCCGAGTACGACGGCTACACCGCCGAAGCGCGCGCGGGCGAACTGCTGCTCGGCATCGGCATCGCGATCGAGGACCATAACGGCCCGATGAGCAACGTCGCGCCGGGCTGGAAGCTGCGCGTGCTGCTCGCGCAGGCGCTGTTCTCGAAGCCGGACGTGCTGCTGCTCGACGAGCCGACCAACAACCTGGACATCAACTCGATCCGTTGGCTGGAAGACGTGCTCAACCAGTACAACTCGACGATGATCATCATCTCGCACGATCGACACTTCCTGAACCAGGTCTGCACGCACATGGCCGACATGGACTACGGCACGCTGAAGGTCTATCCGGGCAATTACGACGACTACATGCTGGCGAGCACGCAGGCGCGCGAGCGTCAGCAGAACGCCAACGCGAAGGCGAAAGAACGCGTGGCCGACCTGCAGGACTTCGTGCGCCGCTTCTCGGCGAACAAGTCGAAGGCGCGTCAGGCTACCAGCCGTCTCAAGATGATCGACAAGATCAAGATCGAGGAATTCAAGCCGTCGTCGCGGCAGAACCCGTTCATCCGCTTCGAGTACGAGAAGAAGCTGCACAACATCGCGGTGGTGGCCGAGAAGATTTCGAAGAAGTACGAACGGCAGATTTTCAACGACTTCAGCATCAGCGTGCAGCCGGGCGAGCGTATCGCGATCATCGGCGAGAACGGCGCGGGCAAGACCACGCTGCTGCGCTCGCTGCTCGGCAAACTCACGCTCGATCACGGCACGGTGAAGTGGGCTGAAAACGCGAACGTCGGTTACATGCCGCAGGACACGTACGAAGAGTTTCCGGACGACGTCACGCTGAT
Source organism: Paraburkholderia phytofirmans PsJN (assembly GCF_000020125.1). Lineage (NCBI taxonomy): Bacteria > Pseudomonadati > Pseudomonadota > Betaproteobacteria > Burkholderiales > Burkholderiaceae > Paraburkholderia > Paraburkholderia phytofirmans. The sequence continues at coordinate 2,611,023 of NC_010681.1, read as the reverse complement.
GGACTGGATCGACGGCTACCGCCAGGAAGGCGACGACGAGCAGATGGTGCGCGGCACGCTCGGCCGGCTGCTGTTCAATGCCGACGACATCCGCAAGTCGGTCAAGGTGCTCTCCGGCGGCGAGAAAGGCCGCATGATCTGGGGCAAGCTCATGCTGGGCCGCCACAACGTGCTGCTGATGGACGAGCCGACCAACCACATGGACATGGAGTCGATCGAGTCGCTGCAGATCGCGCTCGACAAGTTCGACGGCACGCTGATTTTCGTCTCGCACGACCGTGAGTTCGTGAGTGGTCTTGCTAATCGGGTTATCGAAGTGAAGACGAATGGCACGTTGAATGACTTTGGTGGCAATTACGAAGACTTTTTGTTGAGCCAAGGCGTGCAGTAAGCACGGCTGAACTCCACGCCGCGATCACGCCGCACCTCAAAGCCCGCTTCTCCGAAGCGGGCTTTTTTCATGGCGCACGCATAGCCTCCGGCCTTCTACAGCATGCACTCAAGTCCATGCAATTCAAAGCGTGATTCGACTGACCGGCATCAATAGAAGGGCACACATGACCGGACACTTGCCCACTCATTGACCTGAAGCAACGCAGGCTGCGCCCGACCGACGATTATCAGCGTTTCGATAATCCTCCATCGGGCCAGTCATGCTCACCTCTCATTCGTTCCCGCCACTCGTCATTCGCGGCCGCTCGTTACTGCCGATCGTGCAAGGCGGCATGGGCGTCGGCATTTCGGCGCACCGGCTGGCCGGCAGTGTCGCTCGCGAAGGCGCGCTGGGCACCATCGCCAGTATCGACCTGCGGCATCATCATCGCGATCTGATGGAACGCTGCCGCGAGTCGCCTGACCGCGCGACGCTCGAAGAAGCCAATCTCACCGCGCTGGCCCGCGAAATCCACTCTGCCAAGGCACTGAGCGAAGGCCGCGGTATGATCGCCGTCAACGTGATGAAAGCGGTCAGCGCGCAAGCCGACTACGTGCGCGTCGCATGCGAGAGCGGCGCCGATGCGATCGTCATGGGCGCGGGCCTGCCGCTCGATCTGCCGGACATGACCCAAGGCTACGACATTGCGCTGATTCCGATTCTGTCGGACAGCCGCGGCGTCGCGCTCGTACTGAAGAAGTGGATGAAAAAAGGCCGTTTGCCCGATGCGGTAGTGATCGAACATCCGGCGCATGCGGGCGGCCATCTCGGCGTTAATAACCTGGCCGATCAACACGACGGGCGCTTCGATTTCTTGCGCATCCTCGAGGAACTCGACGCTGTATTCGTCTCGCTCGGCCTGAACCGTCAGGACGTGCCGTTGATCGTCGCGGGCGGCATCAATAGTCATGAGGCCGTGCGCGCACTGCTGAACGCGGGCGCCAGCGGCGTGCAACTCGGCACGCCGTTCGCCGTCACCGAGGAAGGCGACGCGCATCCGAATTTCAAGCGCGTACTGGCTGAAGCTACGCCGGAAGACATTGTCGAATTCGTCAGCGTGACAGGACTGCCCGCGCGCGCCGTGAAAACGCCGTGGCTGATGCGCTATCTGCGGCATGAAACGAAGATCCGCGAAAAAGTCGGCGCGCTCAAACATATCTGCCCGACCGCGCTCGAATGTCTCAGCGCGTGCGGTTGGCGCGATGGTATCGAGAAGTTCGGCCACTTCTGCATCGACACGCGACTCGCGGCCGCATTGCGCGGCGACGTGGCGAACGGTTTGTTCTTTCGCGGCCGCGAAGCGTTGCCGTTCGGCACGGCGATTCGCAGCGTGCACGACCTGCTCGAACTGCTGTTGACGGGCGCGACGCGACCGGCTGTCGCAGGCCGCTGGGCTTTCTCGCTGGGTTGATACGCGTCAACCTGACGCGCGACGAGAACTTCGACAATCCCCGCATGCAAACAAACAAAGCGGGGAAACACATGAAGCACGCATCCAGAAACAGAAAAAGAAACAGAATCGGAACCGCCGCTATCGCAGCAAGCCTGCTGTTCGCGGGCGCACTTGCGCCGCAGGCGCATGCAGCGGGAGACGACGCGATGAGCGGCATTCACGCCGGCGACGTACTGGTGCGATTGCGCGCCATCAGCATCATGCCGAACGTGAGCACGACCCAATCGCTGAGCGCGCTAAACGTCGGCGTGAATAACGCGATCGTGCCGGAACTGGATCTGACATACATGATCCGCGACAACCTCGGCGTCGAGCTGATTCTCGGCACCTCGCGGCATCAAGTGACTTCGAACATCGGCGGGCTCGGCGGCGTGAACGTGTTGCCGCCCACGCTGCTGTTGCAATATCACTTCAATCACGCGGGCCGTATTCGTCCGTATGTCGGCGCGGGTCTGAACTACACGCTGTTCTACAACAACGGTCTGAACGCGGGTGGCCAGTCGATCTCGATCACCAATCACAGTTGGGGACCGGCGTTACAGGCCGGCGTCGACGTGCAGGTCACTAAATCCTTGTTCGTCAACGCGGACATCAAGAAGATCTGGATGCATACGGATGCCTCGCTCGGCGGGCAGCCGCTGGGCCGCTTGAGCATCGATCCGGTGGTGGTCGGTCTGGGTGTCGGGATGCGCTTCTGATTACAACAGGGGACGCAGGCCGTGAGGCAAATCTACAGCTTGTCGTTCGCGAACCGCATCGCCGTGCCTTCCTGCTCGATGCGAACCCATACGGCGCGCTTTTCCTCGTCGCTGAGGAAAACCCAGTTGGACACTTCGACGGCGGTGCGGCCGCAGCCTTTGCAGACGTCGTCGAACAGCGTGGAACAGACGCCGATGCACGGGCTGTCGGGAAGATCGTGGAGATTCGAAGCCATCGGAAACCTTGGGGCGGAGAAGCAAAGTTCCGCTATGTTAGCCGATGCGCGCCGTGCACCTCGCCGTGCGCGACCGTCATGGCCGCGGCTCGCGCACGGTTGGCAGCATCCACCGCATGTTTTCGACGCCACCTTCGACGCGCGAATTTGCCCGCACACATCAACATCAGCGCGCGATGCTGTAACCGATGCGCGCTATCCAGTGTTGACGGTTGTTGTAGTCGAGCAGGTCTTCGCCGTAGCCGTTGAAATAGCCCACCCACACGTAGCCGCCCCACGCGCTGCCCAGCAGTTTGGCGAGCGGATAGGTGAATTGCGAATCCACGCTGCCGTACCAGTGCTTGGTGCCCTTGCGCAGCGTGGTCGCCAGTTGCCAGCCGTCCGGGCTGCCATATTTGACCAGCAAGTCCACGTAGCCGCGATAGTCGGCGATATCGGGGTTGCTGCTCGTGCCGACGTAGTAATAGATCTTCGGCGACACGGTCAGGTGGTTGGCCGTCAGATCGCCGAATTCCCAGGTCGGCCGGATAAACGGCATGTTGATGCTGCGCGAGTCCGCGCCGGCCTTGCCGTTCGATTCGTGCGCCACGCCGGCCGCGAAACCCATGCGCGTGAAGAACGGGCTCTGCCAGCCGGTGTCCGGCACGTAGTAGAACAATTGCGGCGAGTAGCTCGTGTCGCGGAACGGGCGCGAATCGGCGGACAGATCCCAGATCGAGGTTTGCGTGTACGCAAAGTACAGGTTGTCGAGGAAGGCTTTGGAGCGCAGATCGTCCGGTATCAGGATGCGGTATTTGAAGCTCAGTTGCAGCCGCGCGTTGGTGTCGCCGTTATGGCCGAAGGCGATGTACATCGGATCGTAATAGGAGAGGTGCGAGAACACGCCGCGTCCGACGGTCGCGAGCGAATCGCCGGGCGGCGCAATGGCGTCGCCGGTCGGGCCGCCGACTACCGCCGCCGTCGCGGCGGCTTGAGCGGGCGTGGTCGCCTGGCTCTCCGCGCGTTCCGCCTGGGCAATCGCGTCCTGCTGCGGCCCGCGATTGATCGCGACGAGCGCCGGCGACGCATCGAAACCCACCGGGTCGATGCGCACCTCGCCCCGCGCCGACTGCGGCCAGGGCGCCGAGAAACGCACCTTGCGGAACTGACCTGGCCGCAGACGCAGCGTGTCGGCCACGCCGGGTTCGCGCTTCAGATCGAGCGGCTGCGGCGACTGATCGCCCGCGCTCAGCGTCACGCGGATGGTCCGCGGGACGGTGATGGTCAGGGGTTTGGCGTCGTCGGCGGAGTAGAGCAGCGTGATCTGCAGCGGCTCGTTGGCCGCGGCCACGCGCGCGGGCTGCAGCATCGCGACCGTCGCGCGCGCCTCGTTGGACAGTGCGGCGCACACGACCAGCGTGGCGAGCAGCGTGACGCGGGAGAAGCGCGTCACGAGTTGACGGAACTGAGGGAAGGCGTTGCGGGCAAGGTGGTCGGTTGAGGCGTCAAAGCGCATGGGGCTGTCGTCCTGGAGCAAGGGCCGCGAGCGAACCGGACGCGGCAGGCATCGAAAGACGACCTCCGCAATGCTCACCGGATCGATCTCGCAAAAGCGCTGAAGGGCGCAAAAATGGGCACAAAAACGGCTGCCGCAGACAAAACCCGGCAGCCGCGATGAAACAGGCCGCATGGCCGGCGTGCCGCGAAAGCGGGCGGCGTTGCAGGTCATGCGAAATACTCAGAGGATACTTACAAAGTCACTTCAGTGGCAGCCGGTCGAAAAACGGCCGTTCAACTACCGAATGCCAGTTGCCACAACAACGCGCCGTTGAGCATGATGATGAACGCGGCGGACAGCCACGCGAGCACGAGCGGTACGCCGCGCACGCGCCAGCCGCGCATGAGCGTGGCGTCCGACGTGAAGCGGATCAACGGCACGACCGCGAGCGGCAATTGCAGGCTCAGCACCACCTGGCTTGCCACGAGCAACTGATTGGAACCGTGCTGGCCGAACAGCGCGACCGCGAACAGCGCCGGTCCGATCGCCAGCGCGCGGGTCAGCAGGGCGCGCTTCCAGCGCGGCAGGCGGATGCGAAGAAAGCCTTCCATGACCGCCTGGCCCGCCAGCGTGCCGGTGACGGTCGCGCTCAGTCCACAGGCGAGCAGCGCCGCAGCGAACAGAATGCCCGCCCAATGCGTGCCGACGAGCGGTGCGATGAGGCGGTGGGCATCCGCGAGATCGGTCACGTCGCGATGGCCGCTCACATAGAACACGGCGGCGGCCACGATCAGCAGCGCCGCATTGATCACGAAAGCAAACGACAGCGAACCGAAAGTGTCCAGATTGACCACGTGCAGCGCGACCTTGATCTGCGCGTCGCTGCCGTCGGGCGCGTGATGCTTGACGAGCGCCGAGTGCAGATAGAGGTTGTGCGGCATGACCGTCGCGCCGACGATGCCCGCCGCGAGCCACACCATGCCCGCGTTGCGCAGCAGTTCGACGCTCGGCACGGTGCCGGCGAGCGCCGCGTGCCAGTCCGGGCGCGCCAGCGCGAGCTGGACCACGAAGCACAGGCCGACGAAACCGATCAGCACCGCGATCACCGCTTCCAGTTTGCGGCCTTTCTGCTGGAGCGCGAGCAGCGCGAAGGTGCACACCGCCGACATCAACACCCCGACCGTGAGCGACACGCCGAGTAGCATTTGCAACGCGACGGCGCTGCCGACCACTTCGGCGACATCGCACGCGATGATCGCGACCTCGCTGGTCAGCCACAGGAACAGGGTGCCGCGGCGGCCCGTGCGTTCGCGGCAGACCTGCGCGAGATCGCGCCCGGTCACGACGCCCAGGCGCGAGGACAGCCACTGCAGCAGCATCGCCATCAGGCTCGACAGCAGCACCATGCCGAGCAGGCGGTAGCCGTAGCCCGCGCCGGCGCCGAGCGCGGTCGCCCAGTTGCCCGGATCGATATAGCCGACCGCGATCAGTGCGCCCGCGCCGACGAACGAGAACCAGTGCGGCGGACGTGCGCCCCCATCGGCCGGTAGACGCCGGCGGCGGTTGGGACGCAATGCGAACGGATTCGTGTTCATCGATGCCTGAGGTTCAAGACTGCATCCTCTTGCAAGCCACGTGCCCGCTGCGCGCGCAGCGGGCGGCGCCTGGCCCGTGAGAGCCTTTGAGAGCTATTGTGCACCGTCGAACGCTTCGCGGCTTGAGTGCGCTTCGACCTTAGCCGTCCGGCATCGAAGCTACGGAATGCGGTCGTGGGCCACCACCGTTTGCACGAACGCGGCGCGCCCTGCACAGCGTCAATTTGACGACCGGATAACAGCGCGCCGGTGCGGGTGTTTTTTTCGGGTGGACACGCGCGCATAACCCGCTAAAATTGCGGCCAATTTTCTAGCGATACGGCTTGCGCTGTACCGTTTGCGCGACAGCCTGGCAATTTTTTTGGAGCGCGCAATAATTGATGGTACTTTTCGGGTTTTTCAGGGGAGCCGCGGGCGCAGTGCCTCGGCGCTGGTGAGGGCGGCCGGCAACAGGCCGGTCAGGATCGGAGAACGGAATGAAAAGACGGGTAGTGGGGCAAGTGGCGGCGCTGGTCTTGTGCGCGGCGCCGTGGTTGACGGCTGCTGCGAAAGACACGCAGCTCAACGTGTATAACTGGTCCGATTACATCGCCAAGGACACCATTCCGAACTTCACCAAGCAGACCGGCGTCCAGGTCAAGTACGACAACTACGACAGCGACGACACGCTGCAAGCCAAGCTTCTCACCGGCAATTCCGGCTACGACATCGTCGTGCCGACCAGCAATTACGCCGGCAAGCAGATCGCCGCCGGCATCTTCGCGCCGCTCGACAAGTCGAAGCTGCCGAACCTGAAGTACCTCGATCCTTCGCTGATGGCGCTCGTCGCCGGCGCCGATCCGGGCAACAAGTTCACAGTGCCCTGGGCCTACGGCACGACCGGCCTCGGCTACAACGTCACCAAGGCACAGCAGATTCTCGGCAAGAACGTGCCGCTCGATAGCTGGGACGTGCTCTTCAAACCGGAAAACATTTCGAAGCTGAAGGCTTGCGGCGTGTCCGTGCTCGACGCGCCGGACCAGATGTTCGCCGCCGCGCTGCATTACATCGGTAAAGATCCGATGAGCACGAACCCGGCCGACTACCGCGCCGCGCTCGACATGATGAAGAAGATCCGCCCGTACATCACGCAGTTCAACTCGTCGGGCTACATCAACGACCTGGTCGGCGGCGACGTGTGCTTCGCGTACGGCTGGTCGGGTGATGTCGTGATCGCCAAGCATCGCGCGGTCGAGGCGAAGAAGCCCTATAAGGTCGAGTACTACATTCCGAAGGGCGGCGCGCCGGTGTGGTTCGACGTGATGGCGATTCCGAAGGACGCGAAGAACAAGGAAGCCGCGCTCGAGTGGATCAACTACATCGAAACGCCGCAGGTTCACGCCGCGATCACCAACGCCGTCTACTACCCGAGCGCCAACCTCGAAGCGCGCAAGTACGTGGACAAGGACGTGGCGAACGATCCGGCCGTGTATCCGCCGCCTGAAGTCATCAAGACCCTGTTCCTGCTGAAGCCGTTGCCGCCGGAAATCCAGCGGCTGCAGACGCGGCTGTGGACTGAGTTCAAGTCCGGCCGCTGACCCGCGGCCAGAGTGAACAGGTAAGCATCATCAAGAAGCCCTCGGTGTTCACCGGGGGCTTTGTTCGTCAAACGCCGGAGTCAAGCATTGTGATGAGTAGTGACCAGTCGGGCGCGCTGGCAGGGGCCGTCGCGCCGTCCCCGAGCCTGAACGCCGTTACGGGCGACGCCACGGACAACTTCGTCCAGGTCGTCGATGTCGTGAAGAAGTTCGGCGAGACCGTGGCGGTCAAGGGCGTCAACCTGTCGGTGAAGAAGGGCGAACTGTTCGCGCTGCTCGGCAGTTCCGGCTGCGGCAAGTCGACCTTGCTGCGCATGATGGCCGGGCTCGAAAGCGTGAGCTCGGGCAAGATTTTGATCGACGGCGAAGACCTCGCGCAATTGCCGCCGTACCGTCGGCCGGTCAACATGATGTTCCAGTCGTACGCGCTGTTTCCGCACATGACGGTAGAAGGAAACGTCGCCTTCGGTCTGAAGCAGGAAGGCGTGCCGAAGGCCGAACTGAAGGACCGCGTGCAGACCGCGCTCGAACTCGTGCAGATGGGGCGCTTCGCGAAGCGCAAGCCGAATCAGCTTTCCGGCGGTCAACAGCAGCGCGTGGCGCTCGCACGTTCGCTGGTCAAGCGGCCCAAGCTGCTGCTGCTCGACGAGCCGATGTCCGCGCTCGACAAGCAGATCCGTCAGCGCACCCAGATCGAACTGGTCAACATTCTCGACAAGGTCGGCGTGACCTGCATGATGGTGACGCACGATCAGGAAGAAGCGATGACGATGGCGGGCCGCCTTGCCGTGATGAGCGAAGGCGAGATCGTGCAGCTCGGCACGCCGCACGAAGTGTACGAGTATCCGAATAGCCGTTTCTCGGCCGAGTTCATCGGCTCGACGAATCTGTTCGAAGGCCATACGGTTGAAGACGAGCCCGATTACGTGTTCATCGAAACGCCGGACCTGCCGTGCCGCCTGTATGTGAGCCACGGCATCACCGGTCCGCTCGGCATGCCGGTGACGATTTCGGTGCGCCCCGAGCGCATCGCGTTGACGCGCAAACCGCCTGAGGGCGCCTACAACTGGGGCAAGGGCGTCGTCACGAATATCGCCTACATGGGCGGCTATTCGCTTTATCACGTGAAGCTCGAGGCCGGCAAAACCGTGATCGCGAACGTGACCAGCCTCGCGCTGACCGAGATCGATCCGCCTACGTGGGGCGACGAAGTGTACGTACGCTGGAGCGCATCGGCCGGTGTGGTGCTGACGTCATGAAGCGCTCGTTCAATTCCTTAGCCACGTGGCCGGTGCGGCGCTTCAAACTGAGCGGCCGCACCGCGGTGGTGGCCGGCCCGTTTATCTGGTTGCTGCTGTTTTTCCTCGTGCCGTTCCTGCTGGTCGTGAAGATCAGCTTCGCCGATTTGCAACTCGGCATTCCGCCGTACACGGAGTTGACGAACTTCGCGGACGGCGCGATTCACATCACTCTGGATCTGTCGCATTACGCGTTTTTGCTGACCGACAGTCTGTACTTCGCGACCTACGTGAATTCCGTGGTGGTCGCGGCGATCTCGACGCTGTTGTGTCTGCTGATCGGCTATCCGATGGCGTATTACATCGCGCGTTCGAATCCGGGCAGCCGCAATCTGCTGATGATGGCCGTGATGCTGCCGTTCTGGACGTCGTTTCTGATTCGCGTGTATGCGTGGATCGGGATTCTGAAGAACAACGGCTTGCTGAATAACTTTTTGATGTCGATCGGACTGATTCACTCGCCGATCGAGTTGTATCACACGAATACCGCCGTTTATATCGGCATGGTCTATTCGTATCTGCCGTTCCTCGTGATGCCGCTGTACGCGCATCTCGTGAAGATGGACATGACATTGCTGGAAGCCGCGTACGACCTCGGCGCGAAGCCGTGGAAGGCGTTCTGGCAGATCACCTTGCCGCTCTCGAAGAACGGCATTATCGCCGGCTGTTTGCTGGTGTTCATTCCGGCGGTGGGCGAGTACGTGATTCCCGAATTGTTGGGCGGCGCGAATACGCTAATGATCGGCCGCGTGATGTGGAATGAGTTCTTCGACAATGCCGATTGGCCGATGGCGTCCGCCGTGACGTGCGCGATGGTGTTGTTGTTATTGGTGCCGATGGCGTTTTTCCAGTACGCGCAGGCGAAGGCGATGGAGGAAAGACGCTGATGAAACCGAACCGGATTTTGCAGTTGATCGCTTTGGGGATCGGTTTTCTGTTTCTGTACATACCGATCGTGAGTCTGATTGTGTATTCGTTCAACGAATCGCAACTTGTTACGGTGTGGACGCGGTTTTCGACGCGCTGGTATGCGGCATTACTGCAGGATGACGAATTGATCGCGGCGGCGTGGCTGTCGTTGCGGGTGGCTTTGTTGACGGCGTTTGCTTCTGTTGTCATTGGAACGTGGGCGGGCTTCGTGCTCGCGCGGATGGGGCGGTTTCGCGGCTTCACGTTATATACGGGGATGATCAATGCGCCGTTGGTGATTCCAGAAGTGATTCAGGGGATTTCGCTGCTGTTGCTGTTCATCGAAATGGCCAAGTGGTTGGGATGGCCGGCCGGACGCGGCATTTTCACGATCTGGATCGGGCATGTGATGCTGTGTATTTCTTATGTGGCGATCATCGTGCAGTCGCGGGTGAAGGAATTGCATCCCTCGCTCGAAGAGGCGGCGCTGGATCTTGGGGCTACGCCGTTGCGCGTGTTTTTCTTTATTACGTTGCCGTTGATTTCTCAGGCGCTTGTTTCCGGGTGGCTGCTGTCGTTCACCTTGTCGATCGATGATCTGGTGCTGTCGGCGTTTTTATCTGGGCCTGGATCGACTACTTTGCCGCTCGTTGTTTTCTCGCGTGTTCGGCTGGGACTGAATCCTGAGATGAACGCGTTGGCTACGCTCTTTATTGCCGTGGTTACTGTTGGGGTGGTGGCGGCTAATTATTTTATGCAGCGGGCGGAGAGGAAACGGGCGGTGATGGCGGTTTGATTTTTTTGGGTTTTGGTGGAGGGTGGCGAGGGTGGCTTTACGTTTTGGCCTTCCGGACCTATCCGTAATTTTGTGGGCGAGGCATATCATGAGAGGTAAAAGTCATGGATATGCCGATGAAGAAAAAACGCACCGTCGCTTCTCAGGCAGCGGCCCGAGGGCCGCTGCCTGTCCTGCCGGAAGGTCTGCTTGATGACCTGGTCAAAGGCCCGATGACGCCCAACGAGGTTCAGGACCTGATGCTGGCATTCAACAAGGCACTCATCGAGCGCGCGATGGGCGCCGAGATGAAGATGCATCTGGGCTACCCGGCGGGTCAGCCCAAACCCGACGGCCAGAGCAATGAACGTAACGGTGCCAGTGGCAAGACGCTCCTCACCGATTATGGCCCGCTGCGGGTCGATCTGCCGCGCGATCGTGACGGCAGTTTCGAGCCCATCCTGATCCCCAGACACGAGCGCCGTTTCACCGGTTTCGATGAGCGCATCATCGCCATGTACGCGCGCGGCATGAGTGTGCGCGAGATCCAGGCGTTTCTGGCCGAAACCTATGGCACCGGGGTGTCGCCCGATTTCATCAGCTCGGTTACCGACGAGGTGATGGCCGAAACGCTCGCCTGGCAGAACCGTCCGCTCGAGCCGATGTACCCGGTCGTGTTCTTCGATGCGCTGCGCGTGAAGATCCGTGACGAGGGCGTGGTCAGCAACAAGGCCGTCTATCTGGCGCTGGGTATCCAGGCTGACGGCCAGCGCGACGTGCTCGGTCTGTGGATCGAACAGACCGAGGGCGCAAAGTTCTGGCTCAAGGTGTTCAACGAGCTCAAAACGCGCGGCTGCCTGGACATCCTGATCGCCGTGGTCGACGGCCTGAAGGGACTGGCCGAAGCGATCGGCACGGCGTACCCGCGTACGGCCGTGCAGACCTGCATCGTGCACCTGATGCGCAATAGCCTGGAGTACGCGAGCTACAAGGATCGCAAGGCCGTCGCTGCCGCGCTCAGGCCCATCTATACCGCTGTGAACGAGCTGGCCGCGCGGCAGGCGCTGGAGGCGTTTGCCGAAGGACAATGGGGAACGAAGTATCCGACTATCGTGCAATCCTGGCGGCGGGCGTGGGAAAACGTCACGCCATTTTTTGTGTTTCCGCCGGAGATACGCCGGGTCATTTACACCACAAATGCCATTGAGAGTCTGAACATGCAACTGCGCAAGATCATCAAGACCCGTGGTCACTTCCCGAATGACGAGGCGGCCATCAAGCTGCTGTGGCTGGCGCTTCGCAACGTGCTGGCAAAGTCCGTACGGACCACCTTCGACTGGAAATCAGCCATGAACCAGTTTGCCATCCTGTTTGGCGAGCGCTTCACCAACGCACGCGGCTAAATCCGCTAACCGCCTCGCACACAAAAATGCGGACAGGTTCGGCCTTCCCTCAAACCCGATACCCAATCCGAACCCCACCCCAATGCCGCCCACCGACAAAAACCGGCGCAGACGCATCCTTCATCAACACGAACTCGCCACCCCCCATATCCCGCCGATACGTCTGCAATAAAAACCGCTTCGTATGTGAAGCCGCGGCAATCCCGGTCCGATCATCGAACATCCGCCGGTTCCGGCAATTCGCCGTATTCCAGACGACATCACCATCACGCTGAGGCAAAGAAAACTTCAGATTGTGCGTCGGCAAATAACCCCGCAAATCGACCGCCGCGCAAAACGCGACGCGCGGATCGAGACCGAGCAGAGGCTCCTGAATAGCCGGAAAAACACGATCGGTCAACGCGGTAAATCGCGTCAAAAACTGCGGCGGATTACTCCCGGCCACCGGCACATAATGCCGGTCGAACAGGTCATCAAGCGACACTTCACCACGCGCCACCGCCGTTTCGAATGCCTTGCTCACGGCGGCCGCCGCCCGCTGCACGGCCTTGATAAAACGCGTGTCCGCCGTTTCCACACCTGTCGCGGCGGTCAGCTCGATCAGAGTTTCGGACACACCGAGCAAATTGCCCAACCGGTCCTTCGCCTGCACGAAATTCTCGCTCGAATCCTCGACGCCGCTCGCCATTTCCAACACCTGCGCCTCGAGTCCGTCGCACTGCGATTCGATCTCGCCGGTCAGCACGGCGATCTGGCCCGCCTCGTCATTCAGATGCGCGATCGCATCGCCGGTTGCATGCACGACGTCGCCGATCTTGCGCGTGCCTTCGCGCACGCGGTGCGCTCGCGCGGTGTTCACGGATCCCTCGCTGATCAGTTGCTCGGTCTGCTGCGTGAGTTGCGCGAGCGTCGTCTCGATCTGCCCGGTGGCCTGCGCGGTCTTCGCCGAGAGGTTCTTCACTTCGGCCGCGACGACCGCGAAACTTTTGCCGGAGTCGCCGGCGCGCGCAGCTTCGATCGCGGCATTCAGCGCCAGCAGATGAGTCTGACGCGCGATCAGCGAAATCTCCTCGGAGACACGGCTCACATGCGCCAGCGCACTGCGCAGCGCGCCGATCTGGCTTTCGATGACAGTCACGCCTTCAACGAGTCCATGAATGTCGGCGAGCGACGCTTCGAGCGTTTGCTGCGAGTCCTGCACGCCGGTCGCGGCTTCGGCGGATACGTGGCTCATTTTCCGTGCGGCCGCGGCAATGCGATGATTGCCCGCGAGCGTCTGCGCGGCCGATTCGCGCAACGCGCGGCATACTTGCGCCTGATGTTGCACGCGCGCGGCCACTTCCTCGACGTGGCCCGATACGTCGCAGATTTCGATGCCCAGTTTGCCGGCTTGCGCGGCAATATCGCCGACGACCGTGTGCGAACGGGCCGAACGGCGAAAGCTGAAACGCGTCATGCTCGTCTCCCATGCAATCTGTTTTCGACTGGCGCGCTCAGCGCATTCAATCGGCGAATCACCCAACGCGTCTACAGCGTCTCCTCGCCGCCTTTACGGCAATCTTTCAAGCGACTTGATACGGGGTATCCCGCAGTCGTTATCATGTGCGGTCCAACTGCGATCCACACCCTTATCCGCAGGCCTTTCCGTTTCTTACCGGTATTTCATGATCGACTCGTTCGCACGCGTTTCGGGCTGGCAACAGCTCTATCATCTGTGGGAGCTGATCGTCATGCTCTGCAAGTTTCTCTGGGGATTGTTGCGTCTGCTGGGCGGCGGCTGAACGCGTCGACGCGACGCGAGGGAAGGGCGCGCAAGATTCGCGCGCGCGATATATGCGCTTAGAACGCGCGAGCACGCGCGAAGCATCGATCAAATGATCGCAGTGACGAAAGCAGCCGGGTCAGGCCGGTGCGCGGCGAGTGCCTTCGTCAACCGGAACACGCGCGCCACGCGTGCCGAGAAAAGCACGCAGATCGGCCATCACGCGCTCGGGCGCTTCTTCCATCGGAATATGGCCGAGCCCCGGATACATGACCGACTTCGCGCCCGGAATGCGGCTCGCAAATTCGGCGGCGTGCGCAGTCGGAATCCAGCGATCCTTCGCTCCCCATAGCACGAGCGTCGGTACGTCGAGTGTCTTCAGCACGTCGGTGTCGACATCCTCGAAGTCGAGCGTGGGCACCATCTTGCCGATCGCCGTGCGCGTGCCTTCGCCGTGGAAGAACTCGACGTAGCGCCGCAGCGTCACCGCATCGATCTTGCGCGGATCGCCATACACGTTGCGCACCGCACTTTTCACGATGACCTCAGGCAGCCACCACGGCGAACTGACGCGCACCAGCGCGCTGTTGAACAGGCCGATGTAAATCGGCAGCTTCATCGGAAAGCCCGCCGAGTCGATCAACACGAGCCGTTCAACCGCATCGCGATGCCGCACCGCATAGTCCCACGCAATCAGCCCGCCGAGCGAATTGCCCATGAAGGTCGCGCGCGAGATGCCGAGTGCCTGCATGAACGTGTCGATGAAACGCCGGTAAGTCGGCAGATTCATCGTTTCGATTGCGCCGCTGCTGGAGCGCAGCGGTCCCGTCACGCCGAACGGCGGCAGGTCGAGGCGGATCACGCGATGCTCGCGCTTGAGTTCGTCGGCGACGCGATTCCAGGTGTGCAGCGAAGACGCGAAGCCGTGGATCATCACGATGATGTCGCCGCTGCCTTCGTCGACGTAATGCACGTCCGCGCCCATGATCTTCACGAAACTGGAACCGCTCTGCGTATAACGCCGGCGTAATTCGTCGCGCGGCACGCTGGTAATGCCGAGCCGCGCGGCGAGCGAGCGCGGCGGCAGCGAGGATGTCGAGGCGGGCGTGCCGGAGTCGATGCTTGCCATGTTTGTTATCTCCCTTGTCGTTCGATTTCTGGTTCGCGTGGCTTTGAAGCGGATTGCATCGACGGCGTCGTGTTCTCTTGGGTTGTCGGCCGCCGTTCACTGCGTCAGGGCGTCAGGGCGCGAAACGATAGTCGTGCGGACGCGCGCGGCGCGTGCGTTTGCGAAAGCTGAAGCTGAAGCCCGGCCATAACGCGGTCACTTTGCCGCTGCGGGTCTGATAGTAGCTACGACATCCGCTCGCCCACACCGAGTGCTGCATGTCCTTCTGCAAACGCGCGTTGAAATCGCGCTGCACGTCGGGCCGCAGATTCATCGTGCGAGCCTTGCGGCGACGTAAGACGCGCAGGCAATCGGCGATGTACTGCACTTGCGACTCGATCATGTAGAGCAGCGAGTTGTGGCCGAGGCCCGTATTCGGGCCGACGATCATGAAGAAGTTCGGAAAGTTCGCCACGCTGACACCGAGGTAGGCTTCCGGCCCGTCGCGCAGCCACTGAGTGCTGAGATCCGCGCCGTCGAGGCCGGTCACTTCGAACGGCGCGCGGACGTCGTTGACCTGGAAACCCGTGCCGCAAATGATGGCGTCGGCGGGGCGATGCACGCCGTCTTCGGTCACGATGCCGTCGGCGACGATCTCGCGGATGCCGCTCGTCACCACGTCGACATTAGGCTGGCTGAGCGCGGGATAGTAGTCGCTCGAAAGCAGCACGCGCTTGCAGCCGAACCGGTAGTTCGGCGTGAGCTTGGCGCGCAGTTCTGGATCTTTGACGCGTCGTTCGAGGTAGCTCAGGCCGAACTTCATCGGCACCTTCAGCAGTTCCGGACTGACGACGAATGCGATGGCGCGCGATTCGAGCTGCCAGTAGATCGCGCTGCGCAAGAAGCGCTGCGTGAACGGCAGATGCTGGAACAGCCAGCGGGCGCGGGCGTCGATCGGCTTGTCGGGCTTGGGCATGACCCATGGCGCGGTGCGCTGGAACAGATCGAGATGCGCGACGCGCGGCTGGATTTTCGGCACGAACTGGGCCGCGCTCGCGCCCGTGCCGATCACCGCGACGCGTTTGCCTTCGAGCGGATACGCGTGGTCCCAGCGCGCGGAATGAAACAGTTTGCCTTCGAAGCGTTCGAGCCCGGCGATTTGCGGCATGGCCGGGCGCGACAGCGGACCGCTCGCAGCGATCACGACATCGGCCTCGATGGTTTCGCGTACGCCGTTCACATCGACGTCGACATGCCAGACCTGGCGCGCTTCGTCGAAACGCGACGCGGCCACGCGCGCATTGCAACGCACGTAACGTTCTACGTCGTATTTGCGCGCGCAGTGCTTCAGATAGGCGAAAATCTCCGCCTGGCCGCCGAACGCGCGCGACCACGCCGGATTGGGCTCGAACGAAAACGAATAGAGATGCGAGGGCACGTCGCAGGCCGCGCCGGGATAGGTGTTGTCGCGCCACGTGCCGCCGATATCGCCGGCCGCCTCGTAGATCGTGAACGACGTGATGCCCATTCGCTGCAGGCGAATCGCCATGTCGATGCCGGCAAAGCCGCCCCCGACGATCGCGATGCGCGGCGCGGCAGGCGGAGCAGATGAGGCAGGCGTCACGGCGGTCTCCGGCATGGGGCGAGTTTCAGGCGTCTACATGTGTCTACTGCGGTATAACGCGCAGGGTAGACAACTGTGCACCTGGCGTCAAGATCGTTTAGAGTACGGCTATTAAACGCGCCTGGCGCGCACCGATTGAAAACACATGACATCCGTACCGGACGCGGCTGCTGCCGTCGAACACCACGTTGCCGTCAAGCAGGAATTGCCGGCCGGCAAGCGCAAACTGATTGAAGCCGCATTGCGCTTGACGGCAAGCGGCCGCAGTTTTACGAGCCTCGGTTTGCGCGAACTGGCGCGCGAGGCCGGACTCAATCCCAACACGTTCTACCGTCATTTCGACACGCTCGACGACCTTGCGCGCGAAGCCGTCGAATCGGTGAGCCGCCGTTTGCGGCCGATGCTGCGGCGTGAGCGCTGGCTCGCCGCGCACGACGAGCCGCATAGCGTGCCGCGTCGCGCCTGCGTCGCGTTCTTTGCGTTCGCGCTGGAAAACCGCGCGGCGTTTCTGAGCGCGCTCGCTGAATATCATGGTACGTCGCCGGCGTTGCGCGAGGCCGTGCGCGCGAACCTGCACGAGGTGTCGGCGGAAATGGCCGACGACGTCGTTCAACTGGCATTGATGCCGACACTTTCGCGTGAAACCGTCGACGAAGTCTGCACGCAGATCGTGCTGCAACTCTTTCATCTCTCAGCCGAATATATCGATGCGGACGACGCGCGCCGTACTGCGCTGATCGCATATGCGGAGCGTTTCATCGTCAGACTGTTCGCGGGTTCGGCGGTGCTGGCGCAGCATGAGCCGGTCAGTGAAGTGGTGCCGATGCGGGCGTGAAGCCTCAGAGACGAATCGCCATAACGAAACAGGCTCCGTAAAGGAGCCTGTTTCCGTGACGCACGCTTGTGCGGCCTGATTCGACTTCAGCCGCGCGGCGAAGCTCAGGTGTTGTCGTTCCAGCCGCCAGAGTCGTCGTTGCTGCCCAGATCGACGCCGCCGCCGTTGTCGTTCCAGTCGTTCGAACCTTGACCGAAGTCGAGGCCGCCGCCATTGCCGCCATTGCCGCCATTGCCGCCGTCGTTGCCGCGACGGCGCGCTTCGTCGTCGACGATCACGTCGCGCTCCACCACGCGCTCACGTCCGGAATTCAGCGCTTCGCCAAGCAGCACGCCAGTCAGCAGACCGCCCATGCCGCCGCCGAAACCCCCGCCGCCTTGCTGCACGATAACCGGCGGCTGTTGCTGATACGGACCTTGCTGCGGATAGGGCGCTTGCGGCGGATTACCGAAGCGTTCGGCTTCCTGCGCATATGGCGACTGTTGCTGCGCGCTGGCGGCCGGAGCGGCATACGGATCGGGCCGGCCTTCGAGGCGCGCGCGCATGCTGCCGAGCCGTTGTTCGAGTTCGTCGAGTTGATACGGCGGCAGCGGATTCTTGCTATTCGACAGCGTTTCGACGAGGCCGCGCAACTGGTCTTCGGTTGCTTCGACTTCCTTCTCCAGCGCCTCATGACCTTGCACGGTTGAGAGCTTCACGTCGAGCTTGAGCGAACGCACAGTGTTGAGCATCTCCGTGGCGCGCTTGAGTTGCACGCGACGGTCGTCGTCGGCGCGCGTATCGCCTTGTGCGCGGGCGCGCCGCAAGGTCCAGCGCAGCACCAGCGCGATCACGCCGACGAGGACCAGAATGCCGATCCACATGCCCATGCCAGGACCATGCCGTTGCGGCGCTTGCGGCACGATGGCCGACTGTTGCTGCACGGACGGCGCGGTCTGCTGCTGCGCGAACGGGTTGGGTGCGCGGCTGGTCGTGTTGCCACCCGCAGCGCCTGCGCGTTCCGCGTCTTTGCGGATGCGCGCTTCGGTCTGCGCGAAGCGGGTCGGATCGGTGAAACGGATCTGCGGGTCGAGGGTCTTGGCCTGCTGCACCTGGGCGAGCGCATCGGCGGAACGGCCTTCGCGGTCGAGCACCTGGGCATACAGATAGTGCGCGCGCGCATTGTTCGGATGCGCCTGCAGCACTTCGCTCAGGCCGGCGTCGGCCTGTTGCCAGTTGCCTTGCGACATGGCAGATTCGATTTGCTGAACGGTGGGCACTGCGAACGCCGCGGCCGACACGAACAGCAGTGAGGCAAACGCGGTTGCGAGAAATTTTTTCATTTGCGGACCGGACGCGTTGCGCCCGTCTCCTTCAGTCGATTCCGGCGGCTCACACGAAGGCCGCCGGTATGTACTGCTGTCGACGCAATTACTGGGCCGGCGTATTGATCTGCTTCTTCAATGCTTCGAGACGATCTTCGACGGACGGGCCGCGGTTCAGATCCGCGAGCTTGTCGTCGAGCGCCTTGCCGCTCTTCACGTCGGCCGAATTCAGGCGGGCGTCCGAACGGGCATTGGACAGCGCGACCTTGTCTTCGAGCTTCTGAAAATCTTCCGACAGATTCTTGCCGCCAATGCCGCCCAACGCCGTGGCCGCCACGTCTTTCGCCTGAGCGATCTGCTGCTTGGCTTGCAGAATGTTCGAGCGGGCGTTCAGGTCGTTGCGACGCGTGCGCATGTCTTCGATCTGACTCTTGAGCTGCGCCACCGACGGCTCCAGCGTAGTGAGTTCCTTGGCGAGCGCATCGCGTTCGGCTTCGGCCGTGGCTTGCGCGCCGAGGGCTTCGCGCGCGAGCGCTTCGTCGCCGGATTGCAGCGCGCGCTTCGCGCCGTCTTCGTATTTCTTCGCCTTGTCCGCGGCAACATCGCGCTTGCTTTGCTGCGTGGCCACTTGCGCCTGAATCTCGATCAGCGAGTTCTCGGCTTTGGCGATGCTCTCATCGAGCTCCCGCACGATCTGGCGCGAGTCGCGCGACGGATCTTGCACGGAGTCGGCTGCGTCGTTCAGGAGACCTTTAAGCGTGCGGGAAATGCTGTCGAAAAGCGACATGAAAACCTCCAAAGAATGTAAACGGCGCTGAATGATCCCGCGCGCTCAACTGCATTCAACTGCTACTTTACGCCGCTGCACGCGAAGCTGCGCAACGTTCGGACCGGAGTTCGGGGCGCGCGCGCCGATTGCAATAGCGGCGACGTAAATTGTTCGATTCGAATATCGAGCGGCAAACAGCTCAAAGGTTAAATCGCGCGACGCGTCATTCAGCCGCTCGCGGATATTACACCACGGGCTCTCTTAAAACCGACTTAAAGGGCGCGATGACAAATTGGACAACTTTGCGCGCGGCAAGTGTCGCTGGCGTGAATAGGCGCGGTGCGCGTGCGCACGGTTTGCGTCTATTGTTGCTCGTGCCTGAGCATGGCTGAGCACGTCTGGCAGCCGTGCATTCAACGACATGAAAGACGTGCATGCCGAGCGTATTTTTAATGCGCAACAAGCCGCCTTTAATCGCGGGATGAATACCAAGCTTGCAATGCCGAAAGCTCGCGCATTTTGAGCGACGCTAATGTAACGATATGCAACGTGCCGACGCGCGTTGCGCGTCGCGCGATATGCATCGCTAACCTCGTTACGCGAAACGGCCGCCCTTTGTGCTGGGATCGCCGAGCGGATCATCGTCGTCGCGCGGGGTGTCGACGCGTGGGCGTTTCAGCACGCTGCGCAGTTGCGTTTCCGTATCCGTCCGAAGTGTTGATCCTTCCGCCGATGCCGCTTCGGCCGCTGCCATGCGCGCGACGGCTTCAGCGGTTGCCGCGGCTTCCTCGTCGATGCCGGCGGCGAGGGCGGCGGCAAGACCAGCGGGTAACAGCGGCGCGGGCTCTGCCTGCCCGGCTGCTGCGCTCGGTAATGTATCCGTCGATGCATCCGTCGATGCACCCGGCGCAGGCGCATTGACCCCCACCGCACCATCCGTGGACGCGCCGGTTGCGCTATCGACGTGCGTCTGCAAAGCCGGCGGCAATGCGGCGCGTGCGTGCCGTGTGCCGCGCGCGACCCGTTGCAATGCGGCGTCGAGCGCGTCCGGCGCGCGGGGCGCGCGCAAACGGTCGACGATGCTGGCCGCTTTCACCTGTTCACTGGTCGCGCCGAAACTCAGGACCGCGCGCCGCATCAGTTCGCTGACGCTGATGCCCATATTCTCGGCGGTGGTGGTGATCGCGCGTTTCTGCGCGGTCGTGACGAATACGACGATGCGTTCGCTGGGCTTATTCATAGTCGGCTCGCATACTTGTTGGCATGGGCGGTTCAAAGCGGGCGTTTGGCGGACGCCGCGGCGCGCGCACGTGTTAGCGCGCGCCGAGTCCATCATATGACGAGTTGCCCCGATGCGAAACGGGCGCGACATGAAAATCCCGTGACATCAATGAGTTGTAGCGTTTGCGGGCGGCTTGTCCACAGGCCTTTCAACATTTTCTGTGAATAACTCTGACCGCGTGGGAAAGCGCTCGTAGCACCACCCGAAACTACAGATTCCTTTCGCGCGAAGGGAATTCTTACAAAAAAACTAACTTGGACCGCGCTTGATTTCTTTTAAAATGCGCTGTTACGTTGCGCCGGACTCGACCCGGGCGCGCCGTGCGGCCGGCCGGGGGCTCAGGGCCGCGCGGTGGTTTGCGCCTCAGGCTACGATCCTCGAACATGATCCGTGTGCGCGCCATGAGCGCGTGCAGAAAGGCGTTCAGTCATGCGCCCACTATTCCAGTCATGCCAATCATCAAACGACCGCATTCATCCAATTCTCCGTCTGGTGAAGACCGGGATTCCTACCAACGCACGCCAGGACGCAATGCAGCTTCGCGCGATGCCGAGGCCGGCCGCCGTTCCCTTGGCACGACGCTCGTCATCTGGTTCGCCAGCCTGCTCGCGACCATCGCGGTGGTGGGCGCGCTGATCGTTGGCTATGCACTCGTGGTGATGGGGCCGCAACTGCCGTCGCTCGACGCGCTGACCGACTATCGTCCGAAGGTGCCGCTGCGGGTCTATACGGCGGACCACGTGCTGATCGGCGAATTCGGCGAGGAGCGGCGCTCGCTCGTGCGCTTCCAGGACATTCCCGATCAGATGAAGAAAGCGGTGCTCGCGATCGAAGACTATCGCTTCTACGAGCATGGCGGCGTCGACTTCATCGGCATTCTGCGGGCGGGTGTCTCCGACCTCTCGCACGGCGGCGCCTCGCAGGGCGCGAGCACGATCACCATGCAGGTGGCGCGCAACTTCTTCCTCTCCAGCGAGAAGACCTACACGCGCAAGATTTACGAAATGCTGCTCGCGTACAAGATCGAGCGCGCGCTGACCAAAGATCAGATTCTCGAGCTGTACATGAACCAGATCTATCTGGGCGAACGCGCTTATGGTTTTGCCGCGGCCGCGCGCGTGTACTTCGGTAAGGATCTGAAGGACATCACGCTGGCGGAATCGGCAATGCTGGCCGGCTTGCCGAAGGCGCCGTCCGCGTATAACCCGGTGGTCAATCCGAAGCGCGCGAAGATCCGTCAGGAGTACATTCTGCGGCGCATGCTCGAACTGAAATACATCAGCCAGGATCAGTACGATCAGGCTGTGAAGGAAGAGATTCACACCAAGAATCCGGGCAACGAATATAGCGTGCACGCCGAGTACATTGCCGAAATGGTCCGGCAGATGATGTACGCCCAATACAAGGACGAAACCTACACGCGCGGCCTGAACGTCACCACCACGATCGACTCCGCGGATCAGGACGCCGCTTATCGCGCGGTGCGCAAGGGCGTGATGGATTACGAGCGGCGCCATGGCTATCGCGGGCCTGAAGGTTTCGTGCAACTGCCCGCGCCGGGCGACGACCGCGACCAGACTATCGACGACGCGCTCACCGATCACCCGGACAACGGCGAGATCATCGCCGCCGTGGTGACGGAGGCGGCTCCGAAGCAGGTCAAGGCGCAACTCGTGGACGGAACGCAGGTGACGATCAGTGGCGACGGCCTGCGTTTTGCCGCCGGCGCATTGAGCGCGCGCGCCACGGCCGCCACGAAGATCAAGGTCGGCTCGATCGTGCGCCTCATCGCGGACGACAAGGGCAACTGGCAGATCACGCAACTG
This sequence comes from Paraburkholderia phytofirmans PsJN, assembly GCF_000020125.1. Taxonomy (NCBI): domain Bacteria; kingdom Pseudomonadati; phylum Pseudomonadota; class Betaproteobacteria; order Burkholderiales; family Burkholderiaceae; genus Paraburkholderia; species Paraburkholderia phytofirmans. The sequence goes on along the minus strand of NC_010681.1, from coordinate 2,588,659 downwards.
CCGCAAGTGGAAGGCGCGCTGGTGTCGCTCACGCCGCAGGACGGCGCGATTCGCGCGCTGGTGGGCGGCTTCGACTTCAACAAGAACAAGTTCAACCACGTCACGCAGGCGTGGCGTCAGCCGGGTTCGAGCTTCAAGCCGTTCATCTATTCGGCTGCGCTCGACAAGGGTCTCGGACCGGCCACGATCATCAACGACGCGCCGTTGTACTTCCCGTCGAGCACGCCGGGCGGCGATGCGTGGGAGCCGAAGGACGACGACCAGCCGGACGGTCCGATGCCTATGCGTCTCGCGTTGCAGAAGTCGAAGAACCTCGTGTCGATCCGCATTCTGTCGTTCATCGGCACCAAGTACGCGCAAGACTTCGTCACGCAGCGTTTCGGTTTCGACGCCGACAAGACCCCGCCATATCTGCCGATGGCGCTCGGTGCGGGCCTCGTCACGCCGTTGCAGTCGGCGGGTGCGTATTCGGTGTTCGCGAACGGCGGCTTCCGGATCAATCCGTATCTGATCAACGAGGTCACGGACGCGCGCGGCCAACCGCTCTCCAAGGCGCAGCCGCTGACGGCCGGGCGCGATGCGCCGCGCACGCTGGAACCGCGTAACGCCTACATCATGAACAGTCTGCTGCATTCGGTGGCCACGGCCGGCACGGGCGCGGGCACCAACGCGCTGCACCGTACCGACTTGCAGGGCAAGACTGGTACGACCAACGACGCGAAAGATGGCTGGTTCGCCGGTTATCAGCAGTCGCTGGTGGCGGTGGCGTGGATGGGCTACGACCAGCCGAAGAGCCTCGGCAGCCGCGAATTCGGCGCGCAACTGGCATTGCCGATCTGGGTGGAATACATGCAGCGCGCGCTGCGCGGGGTGCCGCAAAGCGAACCGGCGCAACCGGACGGCGTGACTTCCGTCGACGGTGAACTGTTCTATACGGATATGACGCCGGGCAATGGCTTCGTCGCCAGCATCGGTCTGGACTCGGCGAATCCGACCGCCGGCGTGAGCGATGCGGTCGGTGGCGTCGGCCCTGCGGGAATGACACCGCCGGCGGTGCCGCCGCCGAGTGTCTCGTCGAATGAGAAGAAGCAGATCATGGATCTGTTCGAATCGAACAAGCCGTGATGTTCTCCAAGGGCATTCCCTTGGAGTGCGGCCGCGCACGCAGGCAAGTTTTTGAAAGAACAGGAAAACGCCGCCCCGGACGGCATGCGCGCCGTTCGTCGGGTGGTGCGACCAGGAGAATCTGTGTTCGCCACGCGCGATGTGTTTTAATCACGCCGGCGGTGCTTTCTCAAGGGTCCTAAAGGACGCCTGATCCCTAGACGGTTTCTCGGCCTCCAGCACCACTGCGTCTCGCCGCGAGCGAGATGTCCATTCTCGAACCCCCGCGCCGCGCGAGACCCGGTATGACGCGCGCGCCTGTCACTTCGTCCGCTGGCAATGTCGAGTTGCCACGGCCGGCGTGTTTGCCATCCAGCATCCACCGGGTCCCGCCTTGTGAAAAGTCGAATTCTGATCTGTCTGACGACAGGTCTGCTGCGCGCGTTTGCCTTTTTGCCGTATAGCCTTGTCGCGCGAATCGGCACCGGCATTGGCGCCTTGCTGTACCGAATTCCGAGCACGCGGCGGCGCGTCGTGCACACCAACCTGAAGCTATGTTTCCCGGATATGAACGACGAGGCGCGCGAGCGTCTGGCGCGCGCGCACTTTTGTCACGTGATCCGCAGCTATGTCGAGCGCGGGCCGCAATGGTTCGGCAATGCGCAGGCGCTGGCGCGACTCGTCGAAGTGGAAAGCGCCATCGATCTGTCCGACATGGAAGGGAAGCCGACGATTTTCGTGGGCTTTCATTTCGTCGGTATCGAGGCGGGCTGCATGATGTATTCGACGCGGCATCCGGTCGCTTCTCTCTATACGCCGATGTCCAATCTCCTGCTCGACGCGATGGCCAAGCGACAGCGCGGCCGCTTCGGCACGGAGATGATTCCGCGCAGCGACAGCGTGCGGCGCGCGTTACGCGCGTTGCGTGACGGCAAGCCGGTGATGCTGGCCGCGGACATGGATTTCGGCTTGCGCGATTCGGTGTTCGTGCCGTTTTTCGGCGTGCCGGCCTGCACACTGACCTCCGTCTCGCGGATGGCGCGCGCGGCGAATGCGCGCGTGGTGCCGTTCGTGACGGAAGTGCTGCCGGATTATCGCGGCTACAAGCTCACGATTTTCGACGCGTTGAGCGATTTCCCGTCCGACGACGTGACCGTCGACGCTCGGCGCATTACCGAGTTTCTCGAGACGCAGGTGAGGCGGATTCCTGATCAATATTATTGGGTGCATAAGCGGTTTAAGAATCGGCCGGCGGGGGAGGCGGGGGTTTATTGATGTGGGTAGGTGTCAGACGGGTCTGCGGGTGAATGTGGTGCGGGGTCAAGTACTTAGGTAGGATCTCCTGGCGTTATCAACAGCCCTGTCAACACAATCTGTGGATAAGCGGCAGCGCTGTCAGTCATTCCCGCGGTGCGCAAGGCCGCTGCATCCACCGGCAGCTCGCGTAACAAACCCATTCGGGTCAAACACTTAAGTGGGTAGCCATGGAGTTATCAACAACCCTGTCAACATAAACTGGGGATAACGTTGAGGCATCCCAGGATCTTCGTTCAGTGGAAGAGTCATCGTTCCGCGCCCCGCTGGTACATTCCGTACCGCCCGCACGAATCTCCACGCGTTCAATGAGTTAGCCCGCTTGTCAGATAGTTTTCAACAGGCTCATCAACAAAAAATGGGGATAAGTTCGCTGCAATCAGTACGGAATCCCAAGTTAAGCTATTCGGAGATGCCCGCGTTTGCAGCAGGAATCGCGGATGCCGAAGCCGAAGCCGCAGTCGAAGCGGCTGCGGAATCCGCCGCCGTCCCCACCGGCGGATTCCCCATCGCCTGAAACAACGCCGCCGTGTCCGTCAAACGCGCGCTCGTATAGCGGATCTCATCGAGCTGCGCGTTGCGAAACTGCTGCTCGCTCGAACGTGCTGATGCGATGGGCAACGCCCCCAATCGATAACGCCCCGAGGTCTCATCAAAGATCCCTTGCGCCGAACGCGCCGCAATGTTCGCGGCATCCAACGCCTGCGAGTCGTGCTCGAGCGCGGCGAGCGTATCGGCGACATTCTGGAACGCGGCCAACACCGTCTGTTTGTACTGCGAGACCGTGGCATCGTAGGTATCGACCGCCGCACGCCGTTGCGCGAACAGGGCGCCGCCATGAAACAGCGGCTGCGACAGCGACGCACCGATGCTCCAGATCGCGCCCGCGCCGGAGAGCGCCACCGGCCAGCTAAAGCCGCCCTGGCCCATCGACGCGCTCAATGACAGACTCGGGAACATCTGCGCGGTGGCGACACCGACGTCGGCCGCCGCGGCCTTCAAGGCGGCATCGGCGGCCTGGATGTCCGGGCGCGCGCGCAGCAACTCTGACGGCACCACCACGGGCACCTGCTCAGGCACACGCAACTGCGCGAGTTCAAGATCATCCGGCGCCGCATCCGGCGTGCGGCCCAGCAGCACCGCCAACGCGTGCCGCGTGCTCAGCCATTGCTGCTTCAGCCCCGGCAAACTCGCCGACAGACTCGCCGCGCTTTGCTGCGCGCTCAACTGATCCGCATGCGAAACAGCACCCAATGCATAGCGCCGCTGTGTGTCGCGGGCCTGATCGTTGGCGATCGTCACGAGCCGTTCGGTCGTCTCGATCTGCGCATGAAGCGCGGCGCTCGTGATCGCGGCCGTCACGATGTTGGCGGCCAGCGCGCGGCGCGCGGCGTCGAACTGATACGCCTGAACGTTGACGCGCGCCGCGAGCGCGGCGTCGGCCAGACGCGCGGCACCGAACAGGTCGAACGTATAGTGCGCCTGCAATTGGCCGACGAAGATGTTGTAGAGAAACGTGTTCGGTCCAGCCTCGGGGATCGCCAGCGCGCGATTGCGGGTCGCCTGGCCGCCGAGGTCGACGGTCGGCAGCATCGAACTGCCGATCTGCGCGCGCAACTGCTCACGCGCGGCGGCGAGGCTCTTGTCGGTCGCGGCGAGCGTCGGGCTGTTGCGCAGGCCTTCATCGACAAGCGCATTCAGCGCGTCCGACCGATACAGCTTCCACCACTCCGGCACCGGCTTCGCGCCGACCACGAACTGTTGGGTGACGCCTTGCGCTGGCACGGTTTGCGTCGGTTGCGCCTGTGCTCCGTAGTGGGCCGGTTGCGGCATCGCGGGCGGCTCGCCGCTCGGCCCGAACGAACACGCGGCGAGCGCGCATGCCATGCCGGTGAGGGCGGCGCCGCGCGAGTATCGGGAGAAGATGAAAGTGGCCATGCTCAATTCCCCGTATGCTTCGGACCGGACGTCTGCGGCTCGCGTTCATCGGCACGCACGCGAAACGACACGGCGTACAGCGCGGGCAGATAGAACAGCGTGAGGATCGTGGCGCTCGTAATGCCGCCCATCAGCGCGGTCGCCATCGGGCCGAAGAAGTTCGAGCGCAAGAGCGGAATCAGCGCGAGCACGGCGGCGGCCGCGGTCAGCGTGATCGGCCGGAAGCGCCGCACGGTCGCGCCGACGATCGCATCGAAACGCTTATGTCCCGACGCAATGTCCTGTTCGATCTGATCGACCAGAATCACCGAGTTGCGCATGATGATGCCGAACATCGCGATCACGCCGAGCATCGCGACAAAGCCGAACGGCTGGCCGAACAGCAGCAGCGTGAGCACCACGCCGATCAGCCCGAGCGGCGCGGTCAGCACGACCATCAGCACGCGCGCGAAACTTTGCAGCTGGATCATCAGGAGCGTGAGTACGGCGATGATCATGATCGGCATCTGCGCATTGATCGAGGTCTGGCCTTTGCCGCTTTCCTCAACCGAGCCGCCGATTTCGATCCGGTAGCCGACCGGCAGGGCCGCGCGAATCGGACCGAGCGCCTTGTCCACCGCATGCGTGACGTCGATGCCTTGCGCGCCCGGCGCAACGTCGGACTGCACGGTAAGGGTCGGCTGACGGTCGCGTTCCCAGATCACGCCGTATTCGAGGTCGTTGCGCAAGTGGCCCAGCGTGCCGAGCGGCACGGGACCGTTCGGCGTGGGCATGGCCAGCGTGACCAGTTGCGCGGGGTCGACGCGCTCCGCTTTAGGCGCGCGCAGATCGACGCTGATCAGTTTGTCGCGTTCGCGATACTGGGTGACGGTGTAGCCGGAGAGTGTCATCGCGAGGAAGCTCGAAATGTCGTCGGAGCTGACGCCCAGTTCACGCGCTTTCTTCTGATCGACTTCGAAGCGCACCGAGCGCTCGGCGGGTTCGTCCCAATCGAACTGGACGTTGCGGGTGCCGCGGTCCGCGCGCAGGGTCGCGGCGACGCGCTCGGCGATCGAACGCACGGTGGCGATATCGTCGCCGCTCACGCGGAACTGCACCGGATAACCGACGGGCGGCCCGTTCTCGAGGCGCGACAGGCGCGTGCGAATTGCCGGAAAGTTGTTGCGCAATTCCGGTTCGAGCCATTGCGCGAGCTTCTCGCGGTCCTTCACCGACTTCGCCGTGATCACGAACTGCGCGAAATTGGGCTGCGGCAATTGCTGATCGAGCGGCAGATAGAAACGCGGCGCGCCAGTGCCGACGAAGTCGACCGTATGATCGATTTCCGGGCGGCCCACCAGCGCTTTTTCGAGCCGCTGGGCCTGGCGCAGCGTGGCTTCGAACGACGCGCCTTCGGGCAGGCGCACGTCCACCAGCAACTCGGGACGGTCCGAACTCGGGAAGAACTGCTGCGGCACCAGCGTGAAACCCGCCATGGCCAGCGCGAACAGCGCGACCGTAATCGCCAGCACGACGAAGCGCCGCTCGATGCACCAGCCTATCCAGCCGCGCAGGCGCCGGTAGAAACGCGTGTCGTAGATGTCGTGCTCGTGATCGTCCGGCAGATGCGCTTCGTGCGCCTCGCGTTTGCGCTCGGGCAGCAGGTGATAGCCGAGCAGCGGAATCAGCACGACCGCGGCGAGCCACGAGGCGATCAGCGCGATCGCCGATACTTCGAAAATCGAGCGCGTGTATTCGCCGGTGCTCGACTTGGCCAGTGCGATCGGCAGAAAACCGGAGACTGTAACGAGCGTGCCGGTCAGCATCGGAAAAGCGGTGCTGGTGTACGCATAGGCCGCGGCGCGCGTGCGGTTCCAGCCTTGTTCCAGCTTCACCGACATCATCTCGACGGCGATGATCGCGTCGTCGACGAGCAGTCCGAGCGCGAGCACAAGCGTGCCGAGCGACACCTTGTGCAGACCGATGTCGAACAGATACATGCACAACGCGGTGACGGCCAGCACCACCGGGATCGAAATCACGACCACCATGCCGGTGCGCAGGCCGAGCGAAACCAGGCTGACCACCAGCACGATCGCCACCGCTTCGGCGACGGCTTCGAGAAAGTCGTCGACCGAACGCGCGACCGCGTCCGGCATGCTCGACACTTCAACCAGTTGCAAGCCGGCGGGCAGCGCCTTTCGCAACTGCGCCATCTGCTGATCGAGCGCCTTGCCGAGGCGGATCACGTCGCCACCCGGCTGCATCGTCACGCCGATGCCGAGCACGGCCTTGCCGCCGGCACGCATCTGCGTGACAACGGGGTCGTCGTAGCCGCGTTTGATCGTGGCGATGTCGCCAAGACGAAACGAGCGGTTGTTGATGCGGATCAGCGTGTCGGCGAGCGCGTTGACGTCTTTGAACTGGCCGGTGGGGCGCACGAACACGCGGTCGTCGGCCGTGGTCAGCGTGCCGGCTTGCGAGACGCTGTTCTGCGAATTGATCGCCTGGCCGAGTTGCTGCGGCGAGATGCCGAGGCGCGTGAGTTGCGTATTGGCGATCTCGATGTAAATGTGCTGGTCCGGATCGCCGAAATAGTCCACCTTGGCGACGCCCGGCACGCGCAGCAGCACCGTGCGCAACTGGTCCGCGTAGTCGTGCAGTTGCGCGGGAGAAAAGCCGTCGCCTTCGAGTGTGTAGATGTTGGTGTAGACGTCGCCGAACTCGTCGTTGAAGAACGGGCCTTGAATGCCTTGCGGCAGCGTCGCCGCGATATCGCCGACTTTCTTGCGCACCTGATACCAGGTCTCGGGTACGTCCTTGACCGGTGCCGAGTCCTTCATCGAGAAGAACATCAGCGATTCACCGGGGCGCGAGTAGCTGCGCACGAAATCGATGGCGGGCGTCTCCTGCAATTTGCGGCCGATGCGGTCCGTCACCTGTTCCTGCACCTGGCGCGCGGTGGCGCCCGGCCAGAAGGTGCGGATCACCATCACGCGGAACGTGAACGGCGGATCTTCGGATTGCGCGAGCCGCGTATAGGCGAGGATGCCGAACGCGGTCGCGAGCGCGATCAGGAAAACCACCAGCGCCTGGTGGCGCAGCGCCCATGCGGACAGGTTGAAGCGTCCTTCTTCGTGCGGCGTGCTCATGAAGCGAAGTCCTCGGGATGCAGCGACGCGATCGCGCGGACTTTTTCGCCGGCCGTCACCGTATGCACGCCTTGCAGCACGACGCGTTCGCCGTCCTTGAGACCTTGACCGATTACCACGGTGCGTTCGTTGTAACGCGTGACCGTTACGCGGCGCAGTTCCAGCGCGTTATCCGCGGCGCGCACGATCCACACGGCGGGCTGCGTGCCGTCATGGAACAAGGCCGTGGCGGGCACAGTGAACGAGCCGTGCTGACCGGCCGAGGCGTTAGCTGGCGCGGCGAGTTCGATATCCGCGGTCATGCCGAGGCGCACGTCCGGACCGGGATTGTCGAGCGTGAGTTTGGCGCGATAGGTGCGGCTTTGCGGGTCGGCGGCGGGCGACAGTTCGCGCACGCGCGCCGTAAATTTGCGCGCCGGCAACGCGGCGAGCGTGACGTTGGCGGTTTGCCCGACCGAGAGCGCGGCGAGCGCGCTTTCCGGCACGTCGCATACCACGTCAATGTCGCCGCTCCACGCGAGGTTGTAGACGGCCTGGCCCGCGGAGACGTTCTGGCCCGTGTCGGCCTGTTCGGCGGTGATCACGCCGGCGTGATCGGCGGCGAGCGTGGTGTATTGCAACTGGTCTTTCGACAGCGCCGCCTGCTGCGCGGCCTGATCGCGCTGCGCGAGCGCGGATGCGTACGCATTGGTGGTCTGTTCGAGTTGCGCGGGCGCGATCAGGTTCTCTTTGGCCTGTGCCTGATCGCGATCTAGTTGCTGCTTCGCATACACGAGAGCGTGCTGCGCGGCGGCGAGTTGCGCCTGCGCGCTCGCGGCATTCTTCTGCTGATCGGCCGGATCGAGGCGGGCGACGATCTGCCCGTTTTTCACCACATCGCCGAGACGAACGCGCCGCTCGACGATCTTGCCGCCGACGCGAAACGACAGCGGCGTCGAATACCGCGCCTGCACCTCGCCGGGCAAGGAAGCCGCCTGCGTGGCGCTGCCGTCCGCATGCACGGCGACGGCCACCACCGGACGCGGCTCGGGCGCCGCGGCTTCCTTCTTCGAACACGCGGCCAGCGTGACGACGCCGGCCAGAACCAGTACGAATGCGGCGCGCCGCAAGCGCGCGCGATGACGATACGGATGGGACTGCGGACGCATCGCGGACGATGCGGGAAGACCGGGACGCTTCACAATTACCCCAACTGGAGACAGCGAACGAACAGGGCAAGCCGCAGCGGCCCGCCAGCGAAGACGCGCCGGCCGTTTCATGCAATTGGCATACGCGACTGATTCGGAATGACGAAGTGCATTCTAATACACACCTGTATCTGAATGTTGGAGTGAATTCGAATTCTTTTCAGTGCTAGACTTGCGGCCATGAAACGGCAACGACTGACACGCGAGCAGAGCAAGGACCAGACGCGCGAGCGTCTGCTCGACGCTGCGCAAGCAATTTTTATGAAGAAAGGGTTTGTCGCAGCGAGTGTCGAAGACATCGCTGCGGCGGCGGGATATACGCGTGGCGCGTTCTATTCGAATTTCGGCAGCAAGAGCGAGTTGTTTCTCGAACTATTGCGGCGCGACCACGAGGTCATGCAGGCAGGGCTGCAGGCTATTTTCGCGAACGCGGCATCGCGTGAGGAAATGGAGGAGCGCGTGCTGCGCTATTACAGCAACCTGCATCGCGAGAATAAGTGCTTCTTGCTGTGGGCTGAGGCGAAGCTGCTCGCGGTGCGCGACGGCCGTTTCCGGATTCGCTTTAACGCGTTCATGCACGACAAGCTCGAGCAATTGGGCGTATACATTCGCGAGTTTTCGGCGCGGGTCGGCACGCCAATGCTGATGCCGCCGGAGACGCTGGCGATCGGCCTGATGAGCTTGTGCGACGGCTTGCAGTTCTTCTACACGGTCGACCCGCAGAACGTGCCGGCGGAGAGAGTTGAAGCGGTGCTGGCGGGATTTTTCGCGCGCGTGGTGTTCGGGCGCGATGCGTAAGCGCGGTGGCGCGCGCGATCAGTTGGTGGGCAACTGGGTGCAGGCGTCGGCAACCGGCGTGGCGCATGCGTACGAATACTGACCGCTGTAGCGCAACACTTCTTCGCCCACGTGCAGGACCACCTTGATGTCCGGGCAGCGCTCATAAGCGATGAATGCCGAGCAGGCCGCGGCGGACCAGCAGACCAGCGAGAACGCGATTTTTTCGAGAAGCTGAAAACGGTGTGTCATGGCGGATTGAATGCGATTGATTTCTTTCGGACGCCATGTTACCAGAATACTAGGGTTTATACCTACTCGAAATCCGCAATAATGCTCGCCATCAAGCGCTTGTTCAGCTCAGAAGCGCAGCCCACGAGCGTGGCGTGAGCGTCTCGGAAACCTGTCCGGATTGTCATGTTCGGGTCAGGGTTGGGACATGATCGGGTCGATACAATCGGATCGTTGGGCAAATCCGCGCGCGCCTTGCCGCGCGGGTCGACACAGGCGCGCGGGGTGCGCCGGCCCGGCTTTACCGAGGCAGGAGTCGTCCCATGAACCAATTGCAGTCGATGCGTGTATTCGTCAAAGTGGCCGACCTCGGCAGTTTCGTCGGCGCGGCAGGCGCGCTGGATCTTTCCACGGCGGTCGTCACGCGCCACGTTGCCGACCTCGAAGCGCGCCTCGGCACGCGCCTGCTCAATCGCACCACGCGCCGGCTGTCGCTGACCGAGTCCGGCACGACCTATCTGGAGCGCGTGCGCCACATTCTCGACGACCTGGAAGGCGTGGAGCAGATGGTGGTGGCGCGCAATCACGAGCCGGTCGGCACCTTGCGCATCGTCGCGCCGGTGGTGTTCGGGCTGCACAGCCTTGCCCCGGTGGTGCAGTCTTATGCCGCGCGTTATCCGGATGTGGTGCCAGACGTCACGCTCGCGGATCGCCATGTCGATCTGGTGGAAGAGGGCTTCGACGTCGGCATTTTCGTGGCGCGGCACATGCGCAGCGCGAGCATCGTCACGCGACGGCTCACGACCGGCTACATGACGGTGTGCGCGACGCCCGCTTATCTGGCGCAGCACGGCACGCCCACGCGGCCCGAGCATCTGCTCTCGCATCCTTGTCTAAGCCGGCCGTCCGAGCAGGGCGGCGAGGAGCGCGTGTTCACCGGACCGGACGGCGAAGTCCGCGTGCGTCCGACGAATGCGATCGTCGCGAACAACACGGAGATGCTCAGGCAGTTTGCGCTGCGGGGCATGGGCGTGGCGATGCTGCCGAGCTATCTGATCGGCCGCGACCTCGCGTCCGGGCGGCTGGTGCCGCTGCTGCGCGAGTATCGTTTGCCGCAGATCGAAGTCACGATCGCCTATCCGAGCCGCCTGCATTTGCCGGCGAAGGTGCGCACGTTCATCGATCACCTCGTCGAGTATTTTCAGCAGCCGGGGCAGCAGACACGCGATCCGCGTGCTGTGATGCCGGTGCGTTCCGGGAACGGGGCGGCGGAGGTTGCAGCGGGCATGGACGACGACCTGCCCGTACCGGAATTGACGGCCGACGCAGCGCGTCCCTTGCACAAAGCCGCGCGCTCGCGGATCGCGGCTTCGTCGCCGTTTTGATGGCGGGTGCGAGCGGATATCGAAGCGGGAAAGCGCGGCGTTGGAACGTGCTCTTTGCGGTCCGTTTCCACGTGACGCGCTTCGCCTTCAGGCACGGCCGCAAAGCCGCGCCGGCAACTCAACTCACTCAAATCCAGACGTCGTTCGCCGCCGTCCGTTCGCTGATTTCCTCGCCGGTATTCTTCACGCCGCGCGGCTCGATCAGCAGCAGCTTCACTTCACGTTCGGCGTACGGCTTGTGCTCGATGCCCTTCGGCACCACGAACATTTCCCCCGCTGAAATCAGCACGAAACCATCGCGCATGTCGATGCGCAATTGCCCCTCCAGCACGATGAACGTCTCATCGGTGTCGGCGTGCTCGTGCCAGATGAAGTCCCCTTCGATTCGCACGAGCTTGAACTGATAGTCGTTCATTTCGGCGACCACGCGTGCTTGCCACTGGTCGTTGAAGAGCCCCAGTTTCTGCGCGAAATTAATGGCCTGATACGGCCGTTGAGTGACCTGAGCGTCGGACATCGCAGTGCTCCTCCTGAGCGGTTGTGTCAGGCAGGAGCGTACGGCGCAAGCGGGATGCGGGTCTTGAACGTTTGTGCGCGCTTCTCCGGCGCGGCGCGTTCAGGCGCGCGTTCGCTCAGCGCGCGCCGGCCGAAGGCGAGCCGAGCATCTTCAGCCACTGCGCTGGTGCGACGCCCCAGGCGTGCTTGAAGTGCCGCGTCATGTGGCTCTGATCGGCGAAGCCGCTCGCCGCCGAGGCGTCGGCGAGCGACACGCCCTTGAGCACCAGTTGCCGCACGAGATCGAGTCGCCGCATGGTCAGATAGCGATGCGGGCTGGTGCCGAACAGTGCGCGAAAATCCCGCGACAGACTCCAACGGTCGCGGCCCGCCGCGGCAGCGAGTTCATCGAGCGTGACGGCGCGATCGAGCGACGCCAGCAGGTAGTCTCGCGCCAGCGTCGACGCGCGGTAATCCACCGGACGCGGTGTATCCGGTGCGCCTGCCACGGTGTCGAGCGCGACGGCCAGATCGTAGAGCGCGCTGTCCTGTTCGAGCGGATCGATAGCGCTGTCCATCGCGCGCAGCAGGCTTTGCGTGGCGGCGAACAGGCGCGGATCGTTCGACAGCCCGCCTTCCAGAAACGGCAGCGGCTTGCCGCCGAGCGCCTGCTGGAACAACGCCGGATCGACATAGATCATGCGGTAGTGGAAACCGTCGCCGGTGCCGGCCTGGCCGTCGTGCGGTTCGTCGGGATGCAGCACCATCGTGCCGCCCGGCAAGCTGTTGCGGGTGCTGCCGCGATAGCGAAAACTCTGCACGCCGGACAGCGTACGGCCGATCGCATAAGTATCGTGGCGATGCATCGCGTAGCCGGCCTGATGAAAGAACGCCTCGATCCGTTCGATGCCGCTCGCGCCGCCCGTTTGCGGCGAGCGATAGATCCAGTCGGAACCGCGCTTGTTCTGGGCAGACGACAGCGTGTGCGAAGGGGAAAACGGCTGGGAACGCGGCAGCGACGGAGCCGGTTCTCCGCTCATCCGCCGAGCCCCGGGCCGAAATTGCCGCTGATGTAGCGCGTCACGGAGGCCACGTCGGCGTAATCCTGTTCTGGCAGGCCGTCGAGCATCGACAGTACTTCGTTGCTCGCGCCGGCTTCGCGCGCGGCGTCGACTAGCGCGTCCTTGTAGGTCGGAAACTGGACTTCGCTCAGAAGATCGCTGATCTGCAGGTCGATCGATTCGCCGGGAATAGCCGATGCGGTCATGCAAACGCTCCTGTTATTACGGTTGGAGGTGATGAGGACGTGGGTGTTGCCGCTGAATTGCCGCTGAGCGAAACGTCGGAGGCCGCGTTGTTCGCCGCATTCCGCTTGAGAAAGTGCACAGGCGCGCTCGCCATCGTCGCCGATGCAGGGCTGCGAAGTCTCAGGCGTACAAGCGGCGCGCACTTGCGTACATGCCGGCGTCAGGTCTGCAAATGCTCGTTCTGCCCGCTGAAGCTTCGATCGAGATGCCGCGACTTGGGCAGCGCGATATGTTGCCATTGTTGCGGACTATTGTCCGTGGCGGCAACATCCGGCGCCGCCGGGGCGACGGGTGCTGCGTTGGCACGTTCGGCGAGACTATTGGCGTTCGTGCTGTCCGGTGCGGTGTGAACCGGCGCGGCGAAACACGAGGCTGACAGGGTCACCATGGTCAACAGTGTCGAGGTTTTCATCCCGACCTCCTAAGCTCATGCGGCGCTGACAGTTGAGCAAGCGCTGTGCCGTCCCCGCGTCGAAAGGACGGCGCATGCTCCGCGCGGTGGGGCCGAGGTATTGCGACCGGCCGCTAACACGCATCTTCCATCTTATGCGCGCAAATTCTTCTGAGCGCGCATGTTTGCGGCAAAACCGTATTGTCGATTTCAGATGATGGCAGAAACGCGGCAACAGCGCAGCAGCGTCATTGCGAACGGTCGTGCGCCGGCGATGTTGCAGTGCGGCAGGTGCGCTTCAACGCAGCACGTCGAAGCGCGTCCATGGCCACGAAGGCCGATCGCGCATATAGCCGTTCAGCCAGTTCCACTGCGGATGCCGCTTCATGAACGCCTGCGCGTCGAACGGCCGCCCGCAAGGGTGGCCCCAGCGTGCGCTGAACGCCATCTCGCGCGCCATTTCACTGTCGACCACTTTGCCGTCGTTGGCACCCCACGGATTGAACGGCCCGTGATCGGTACCGCCGAAGCGCGCGTCGTCCAGTTCCAGATGCCCGCAGATGGTGCGCGAGCATGGGTTGTCGTTACGGTCGAGATAGACGTCGTGATGATCCGCGATCATCTCCTTGGCCAGTTCCACGTCGATCTTGCCGCGATGCATTTCCTCGAGCTGCATGAAGCGCAGGCGCCGCGCGCCGTTCTTGCGCACGTCCGTATAGTCTTCGCCTTCGCCGAGGCATTCCTGGTTGCGGATCTTCAGGTCGGTGGCGGTGTTATAGCCGCTATAAAAACCGTCTTTGGTGCTCTCGAAACCGGAGAAGTGCAGGCCGAGTTCGTAGCGCGCGATCTCGCCGGTCTTGGCGTCGCCCAGCAACCAGCTGTTCGCATAGCCGCCGTTATTGGCGATCGCAAACATTTCGCACCATTCGCCGATGCTGTTCGCGTACTGCGACGCGCGCCGCGAGCGGTAGAACTCGGGCGCGCCCGCTGCGTTGTAGCCCGCGAAGTTGGAGATGGTGGTTTCCGTCACCATCAACCCGGCGGCAGTGACCCAGAAATCCGTGAGACTGGAAATGCAGCCGGGCAAGCCTTGCATGAGGATGCGGTTGCCCTCGTCGGGCACGATGTCGAAGATCACGTTGAACGCGTCGCCGGCAGCGTAGCGATCCCATGAGTTGTGCGCCATCACGATGCGGCCGTCGCGCGTTGCGCGGCCGGTGGCGATGAACGCGCTGCAGTGGTGGCCGCGCCGTCCGCGCCACGGCTTCACGCCGAGGTTCGGCTGCTTCTGCGACGCGTGGGCCGGCCACCAGCTTTGCAGCAGATCCATGTAGCCGTTCCACGCCAGCACTTCGGCGAACGGCAGCTTCGCGCCGTCGGCGATGCCCTGGATTTCGTCGGCGAATTCGGTGTCGAGTTTGTTGGCGAACTGCGAGACCGCGGCGTTGACGAAGGTGTCGAAATCTTCGCCGGTGTCCCATTTCGCGAGGTAGCGGGCGGTGTGGATCGCGTTGCGGATTTCATTGGCGAGCAACTGGCCGTGTTGCTCGCCGCGATCGTACGGTTCGCCCTCGATATGCAGGAAAATCCAGCCTGCCTGGTCGCGGCGCACGGCATCGAGGGACGGTTCGCTCATCTTCGCTCCGATCGAAGGACGGGCGTCTCGGTGCGCCCGTTCTGGCGTAACGCGCGCTGTCGGCGTAACCCGCAGCGGTCTGTCCATTGTAGAGAATTTGCCGCGCTTTGCACGGGCCCCAAACAGACCGCGGGCTCGGCCTGGAGGCGAATTGAGCGTGGCGCCTAACGCGTCGGATTCATGCGGAAATAGGCGTCGAGCAGCGAGGTTTTGTAGACCACGCCGGCGAGCGTGGGGTGCGCGGCGCTCTCGACCACCGGCAGGCGCTCGCCCTGAAACGCGAGAAAGTGCTGCAAGGCGACGCCGAGCGGCATGTCCGGCGTGAGCACGTCGAAATGCGGCTGCAAATAGTTCGCCGCGGTCTTCGCGGAGGTGTCGCTGCCGTCGAGCAGATCCGACGTGATGTCCTTCAAAGCGACGACGCCCAGAAACGCGCCGGACTCGTTCGCCACGTAGAGATACTTCACCGGATATTCGAGGAACACGCGTGTCATGTCGTGCACGGTGGCGTTGGGCGGCACGACGGTTTCGGCGGGGCGGATCAGCTCGCGCATCTGCGTGGCGCGCAGTCGCGAGCGCTCCTGTTCCTCGTGATTGCGGCGCAGCGTGATTTCGTACATGGAGTTCTTGCCGATCGCGCGCGACACGAAATAGGCGACCACGCACGAGAGCATCAGCGGCAGCACGACCTGATAGCTGAGCGTCATCTCGAAGATCATCAGGATCGCCATCAGCGGCGCCTGGGTCGCGCCCGCCAGAAACGCGCCCATGCCGACCATCGCGTACGCGAACGGTGCCGACGTGCCGTGCGGCCACAGCGCGTGCATGCCCTGGCCGAACAGCGAGCCGACTACCGCGCCGACGAACAGCGTCGGCGTGAACACCCCGCCGACCGCGCCGGAGCCCGCCGTAGCCGCCGTGGCGACGATCTTGAACACCAGCACGAGGACGAGCGCGGTCCACGTCCACGGCGAATGCAGGATCGCGTTGACGACGCTGTAGCCGTTGCCCCACACCTCGGGCGTCCAGACCGACAGAATGCCGACCACCAGGCCGCCGAGCGCGAGCCTCACGGGCAGCGGCACCGGCAACTTGCGAAAGCTTTGCTTCGACAGGTCGAGGAGCCGCAGAAACTGCGGCGCGGCCGCGCCGCACAGCGCGCCGAGCGCGACGAACAGCAGCACCTCCAGGCCGGCCACCGGCGGAAACACCGGCATTTCGTACGGCGGCTTGTAGCCGGCGAATTCACGCATCGTGATGTTGGCGACCACCGCCGACACCACCACGGGCCCGAAGCTCTCCATCGCGATCGAGCCGAGCACGATCTCGGTGACGAAAAACGCGCCCGCGATCGGCGCGCTGTACGCGGAGGTGATCCCGGCCGCCGCGCCGCAGGCCACCAGCAGGCGCAGCCGCGGCGGATCGAAATGCACCCAGCGTCCGATCAGCGAACCGGCGAGCGCCGCGAGTTGCACCATCGGACCTTCGCGGCCAATCGACCCGCCGCTCGAAATCGTGAACAGCGACGACACGCTGCGCCACATGCTCAGCTTGACCGGCACCACGCCGTCGCCGATCGCGACCGCTTCCATGTAGTCGATGTGATTGCATTTGTCCTCGTAACGCCGCGCGATCAGCAGAAGGAAGCCTGCGATCAGGCCGCCTGCCGCGGGCAGCCAGATCCTCACGGTCCACGGCAGGCCGCGCGCCATTTCGACGAAACTGCCGGACTTGCCGACGATCGCGAATTGCAGCAGCGCGATGGCTTCGCGAAAGGCAATGGTCGCGAAGGCGCCCGCGACGCCGACTACGACCGACCAGATCAGCATCGTGTGGGCGTCGGAGAGACGGAACAGATTTTGGGCGCGGGTGCGCAGCTTCAGCAGGAATGAAAGCACGTCGACGGTACGGGTCGTGAAAGTAGGTTGAACAGCGCGCACGGTAACAGCATCGCGCCCGCTTTGGACGGCGGGCGCGAAACGTCGAGCGAACGCGGGAAGAAGGCGCAGCTCAAGCCGCCGCCTTGTCGAGTTCCGGGTAGTGCCGGAAGATGCAGGCCTCGTTGTGTTCGATGCGCCGCTCGGACTGCAGATACGCAGCGATGTTCGGTCGCTCGATCACCGCGTCGTGCAGGGCGGCGAGCCGCGGGTAGTGTTCGCCGAAACGCTTGAGTGCGCGGGGAAACGCGTACAAGAGGCCGTCGATCAGCTGGAACATCGACAGGTCGACGTAAGTGAGCGCGTCGCCCACCATGAACTGATCGCCGGCCGGATTCTGTTTGAGCACGCGCTCGAAGTACGACATGAACTTCGGAATGCGGTTGTCGATGAAGTCGTGCGCGCGTACCTTGGCGGCGTCTTTCTGGTCTTCGTAGTACAGCGCGCTGGCGAGCGGGTGATGCGTGTCGTGCGCCTCGGTGACCATGTCCGCGATGGTCAGTTGCAGGCCGTTGGCCACATAGCGCAGGCTCTCCACCGAGGGCGCGAGGTTCAGCCGCGGGCCGAGATAGAACAGGATGTTGGCGGTCTGCGCGATCACCAGGTCGCCGTCTTTAAGAAACGGCGGCGCGAACGGCGGATACGGCTCGTCCTTGCTCTTCATCACCGACATCATCGTCTTGGTGCCGAGGCCTTCCGATGCTTCGCCGCGCGCCACTTCCACGTAGTCGGCGCCGGCTTCTTCCAGCGCGAGCCGCACGAATTCGCCGCGGCCTTGCAGGCCGTCCCAGTAGTAAAGTTCCACGCTCATCGATCGATCCTCATTCCGGTTGCATTGACACAGACGCGAAGACGGCGCGCCAAGCGGAGCGCGGGAGCGGGCCGCATAAGCATGCTGCATGAGCTGACAACGCCAGCGACCAGTATGCCGCGCGAGCGGGCAGATTGGGTCTCCAGAATGCGCGAAACCCCGCGCGCGGCGGGGTGGGTTTGAAGGCGAGGGCGGCTTAGCCGAACAGGTGCTGGACAGTCCATGTAATTCCGAGCCCGCCGGCAATCAGCCACACATACAGGATGAAACCGGTAGTCAGCGCGCGGGGGCCGGCCTGACGGATCTGCGCAATACGCGTTTCGATGCCGAGCGCGGTCATGGCCATGGTCAGCGCGAAGGTGTCCAGCGTGTTGAGCGTGCTGGTCGCGGCTTCCGGCAGCACATGCAGCGAGTTGATCACGACGAAGGCGAGAAAGCCGAGCGCGAACCAGGGAATCGCCAGCTTGCGCGGCGCGCTGCCGTGGGCGCCGTCCTGCGCGCCGGCCGCGGCCGAATCGCGCCGCGCCGAACGGTTCACCCACATGCCGACCACCAGCAGCACCGGCACCAGCAACATCACGCGGGTCATCTTCACGATGGTGGCAATGTGCGTCGCTTCCGGGCTCACGTTGCTGGCCGCGCCGACCACCTGCGCCACTTCGTGGATCGTGCCGCCGAAAAACAGGCCCGCGCCGACGGTGTCCAGATGCAGCCAGCCTGCCTTGAAGAGAACGGGGTAAAGGAACATTGAGAGCGTGCCGAACAGCACGACGCTGCCTACGGCCATCGCGCTTTTATGCGGCTTCGATTGCAGCGTCGATTCGAAGGCGAGCACGGCGGCGGCGCCGCAGATCGCGCTGCCCGCGGCCGTCAGCAAGGCGGTGTCGCGATCGAGCTTCATGATTTTCATGCCGGCCCACGTGCCGATCACGAGCGTGCTGACCACGATCAGAACCGATTCCGCGAGGCCCGGCACGCCGACCTGAGCGATTTCCTGCAGGCTGACGCGCAGCCCGAAGAAGGCCACGGCGATGCGCAGCAACTTGCGCGCCGAAAAATTGACGCCAGCCGCCCAGCTGGCGGGCATGCCGTCGCGCAGCGCGTTGCCGTAAATGGCGCCGGCGACGATGCCGACGATCAGCGGGCTCAAGCCCAATCCGGCAATGGCGGGAATCGCGGCGATGCGCGTGACGGCAGCGGCAAACAGCGCGACGAACAGGACGCCGTTGAGCTGCCCTCGGGTGGAAGACCCGGCGTGCGGGGTACTCGCGGCGGTGAGATGAGCGGTGGACATGGAGCAGCCCTTTTCTGTAACTGACGAAGATTCTATGGGGCTAATCCTAAATTAGAGATATCGATATGAAAAATCGTGATTTAGAATGTAAGGTATCGTCTCAGCCGATACTTTGACCTCCATGACCCCGGATCAACTTATAACTTTCGCTGCCGTCGCCGAGCATCGCAACATCAGCCGGGCGGCGGTGGCGCTGCATTTGTCGCAGCCCGCCGTGTCCGGTCAACTTCGGCAGTTGCAGGACGAATTCGGCGAGCCGCTGTATCAGCGTGACGGCCGCGGCGTGCGGCTCACGCCGGCGGGCGAGCAGCTCGCCAGCTATGCCACGCGCCTGCGCGACACCTGGCGGCAGGCGCATGCGTACCGCGACGCCTTGCGCGGCCTGGAGCAGGGCACGTTGCGGATCGGGGCGAGCACCACGCCCGCGAGCTACCTGCTGCCGTATCTGATCGCCGACTTCCATCGCCGCTATCCGGACGTGACGCTGCATACGGCGGACGGCAACACCACGGAGATCGTCGGCGCGCTCGATTCGGTGGACATCGCGATGATCGAGGGGCCGGTCGGCGTGGATCTGCCGCCGGACACCGCGGTGCACTCGTGGCGCGAAGACGAGATCGTCGCGATCATGCCGCGCACGCATCCGTTGGCGGAGTTGGCGCTGTCGGCGCAATCGGCGGAGGTGGGCCAGGGCGGCCAGGCGGGGCTCGCGGCTTTCGGCGAATATCCGCTGGTGTTGCGCGAGGCGGGCTCGGGCGTGCGGCAGATCGTCGAGCGGGCGTTCGCGCGGGCCGGCGTGCCGATGCGCGTGGCGCTGGAGATCGCGGGCGTCGAAGGCGTGAAGGAAGCGGTGCGCGCGGGCATGGGCATCGGCTTTGTGTCGGCCATGTCGATGCGCCATGAGGACCGCGCGCTGTGTCTGCTGTCGCTCAGCCCGGAGCCGCTCACGCGGCGCCTGTCGATTCTGGTGCCGCATGCGAGCGCGCCGTCGCGGGTGGTGGAGCAGTTTCTCGCGTTGTGTCTCGCGGACGAGCTCTGAGTCTTCGGCGCCGGCAATCGGCGCGCCGCGTGCGGGTGGTTTTGCGTAAAACGCGTCGCGGTCTGGCGTGCAGCCCGAGACGGTAGAGAGTGGCGCCGCGGCTTGCGCCGCAGGTCGGCGCTGGTGCTGTTAGAGCTGCTAACCGCCGGATAAATTTTCCCGGTCGAGAGCCGCCAAATTGACCAATCCCTCCCGCAACTCCCACACCGTGCCAGCCCGCGCCTGGGGATTTCCACTATGGTGCATGACGGCGCCCTCGGCGCACTATTCGGGCAACGAAAGCGCCTCGGCGCTTTTTTTGGAAGTGCATTTGGAACCGGTTCCAAATGCCGATCATGAGACAGGTTTGAGTAAATTCGACATGGCTGATGCAGTGGACGTGGTGATCGTCGCAAGCGCATTCGGGATGGACGCGGTCCGCACGGACGGTCATCTGAAGTGGGCGCAAGCGAGCAAACAGGCCGGCGCGGCGGGTTTCGAAGTGCGCCGCGAACTGTTCGCCAACGAAAGCGACGCCGCGCCGCACAAACTGCGCGAACTCGGCGGGCAAATCGCGGAATTGGGCTTGTGGTCCGTGTATTCCACGCCGGCTTCGCTGTACACGGCGCAGGGCAAGCTCGACGCCGAAGCGTTGCGTCTCTCGATCGAAGAAGCGCTCGCGCTCGGCGCGCGGTTCGTGAAGCTGCAACTCGGCGGTTTCGCCACCGACGCCAATGCCGCCGTGATCGCCGATCACATGCGCTGCGCGGAACTGCGCCTCGTCGTCGAAAACGGGCAGTTGGCCGAGGGTGGTTCGCTCGCGCAGTTCACCGGCCTGTTCGACGCGTTGGCGCGCGAGGGCCACGCCGATGTGCTCGGCATGACCTTCGACATCGGCAACTGGGCCTGGCGCGAGGTAATGCCGCTCGACGCAGCCGCGCCGCTGGCCGCGCATGTGGACTACATCCATTGCAAGACTACGGTGGGTGAGGGCACACGACGCTTTCCCGCCGCCCCGGCCGCCGACGACGCGCAGTTTGCAGCCGTCCTCGACAAATTGCCGCGTCATGTGCCGCGCGGCATCGAGTTTCCGTTCGATACGAGCCGTACGGATGCGGACGCGGCGCATTACGTCGCGTGGCTGGCCGCCGCGTGAGCGGCATGTGGAACCTGAGAGATAGAAGCGGCACCGAGAAAAGCACGCGGCAACAAGCACGCGGCAAACGGGCCGCAGCAATGGAAAGCGGCGTGGGAAGCGGCAAACGGAAGGCAGCTAACGGAAAGTAGCGAACGGCAAGCGGCAGACGCAAAGCAAACGGAAAGCGCAAACGGAAAGCATGAACGGCGTGCGCTAAGCGGTAGGCCCAAACGACACGCTGCCAACCTCGCGCTGCATATCGTAAGCGACAACCACCCACGCAAAACACGCAAAACACGCAGCAAAAAGGATCCGCAGGAGCAAAGCATGAGCAAGACAACCACATCACTCGATGTCATCACCTACGGTGAAGCGATGGCCATGTTTGTGGCCGCCGAAACCGGCCCGCTCGCGGGTGTCGGTCAGTTCACGAAGCGCGTCGCCGGCGCCGATCTGAACGTGGCGATCGGTTTGTCGCGCCTCGGCTTCAAGGTCGGCTGGATGAGTCGCGTCGGCAACGATTCTTTCGGCCAGTACGTGCGCGACACGTTGACGAAAGAGGGCATCGACCAGGGCTGTGTCACGACCGACGAGCGCTACCCGACCGGCTTCCAGCTCAAGTCGAAAAACGACGACGGCAGCGACCCGGCGATCGAGTATTTCCGCAAGGGTTCGGCGGCGAGCCATCTCTCGCTGGCTGACTATGCGGCCGACTACGTCCTGCAAGCGCGTCACCTGCATCTGACCGGCGTGGCCCCCGCGATTTCGGCGAGCTCGCGCGAACTCGCGTTTCACCTGGCGCGCGAAATGCGTGCCGCTGGCAAGACGATTTCGTTCGACCCGAACCTGCGTCCGACGCTGTGGCCGTCGCGCGCCGCGATGGTCGAAGGTCTGAATGCGCTCGCCGCGCTGGCCGACTGGGTGCTGCCCGGTATCGGCGAAGGCGAGATTCTGACCGGCTACACGCAGCCGGATGACATCGCGAAGTTCTATCTGGAGCAGGGCGCGCGCGGCGTGATCATCAAGTTGGGCGCGCAGGGCGCGTACTTTCGCACCGCCGACGATGCCGCCATGATCGCCGGTCAGCCGGTTGCGAAAGTCGTGGACACGGTCGGCGCGGGCGATGGTTTCGCCGTCGGCGTGGTCAGCGCTTTGCTCGAAGGCAAGTCGCTGCCGCAAGCGGTGGCGCGCGGCAACCGCATCGGTGCGCTTGCGATTCAGGTGATCGGCGATTCGGAAGGGTTGCCGAGCCGCGCCGAACTCGACGCGTTGGAAGCCGCGCAAGCGCCGTCCGTCGCGGCCGCGGCCTGACGACAGAAAAGCCCGAAAAGGCCCGAAAGCACCGCGCGGCTCGCAAAACCGCAAGACCGCAAGCCGCGTTGAACCAAGCCACTTCGATAACAGCAAGAGCGCTCGAACAGAGCGCCCCAAGACCGTCCATCATTGTTTCGGGAAGCCGTCCAAGGAGACACCCCATGACCTCATCGCTTGCGATTCGCCGTTGGTGGACGATCATGCCGATCGTATTCATCACCTACAGCCTCGCTTATCTGGATCGCGCGAACTACGGTTTCGCGTCGGCCGCCGGCATCAACCAGGATCTTGGCATCAGCAAGGGACTGTCGTCGCTGATCGGCGCGCTGTTCTTCCTCGGCTATTTCTTCTTCCAGATTCCCGGCGCGATCTACGCGGAACGCCGCAGCGTCAAGAAACTCGTGTTCTGGAGCCTGATTCTGTGGGGCGCTTGCGCGTCGCTCACCGGCATGGTCAGCAATATCCCCTCGCTGATGGTGATCCGCTTCGTGCTCGGCGTGGTCGAAGCCGCGGTGATGCCGGCCATGCTGATCTTTATCAGCAACTGGTTTACCAAGAGCGAGCGCTCGCGCGCCAACACGTTCCTGATTCTCGGCAATCCGGTGACGGTGCTGTGGATGTCGGTGGTGTCGGGCTATCTGGTGCATTCGTTCGGCTGGCGCCACATGTTCATTGCCGAGGGCGCGCCCGCGATTCTCTGGGCCGTGTGCTGGTGGTTCATCGTGAAGGACAAGCCGCAACAGGTGTCGTGGCTCACGCAGCAGCAGAAGGACGACCTCGCCGAAACGCTGCGCGCCGAGCAGGCCGCGATCAAGCCGGTGCGCAACTACAGCGACGCGTTCAAAACGCCTGCGGTGATCAAGCTGTGCGCGCAATATTTCTGCTGGAGCATCGGCGTGTATGGTTTCGTGCTGTGGCTGCCGTCCATCTTGAAGAACGGTTCGACGCTCGGCATGGTCGAAACCGGCTGGCTCTCGGCGCTGCCTTATCTTGCCGCGACTATCGCGATGCTTGCAGCTTCGTGGGCATCGGATAAACTCAACCGCCGCAAGGTCTTCGTGTGGCCGTTCCTGCTGGTCGGCGCGGTCGCGTTCGCGGCGTCGTACGCGCTCGGCTCCACGCATTTCTGGCTCTCGTATGCCTTGCTGGTGATCGCCGGCGCCGCGATGTACGCACCGTATGGCCCGTTCTTCGCGATCGTGCCGGAACTGCTGCCGAAGAACGTCGCGGGCGGCGCGATGGCGCTGATCAACAGCATGGGCGCGCTCGGTTCGTTCGTCGGCTCGTATGTGGTCGGCTATCTGAACGGCGCGACCGGTTCGCCCGCCGCGTCGTATGCATTCATGAGCGTGGCGCTCGTCACCGCCGTGATTCTGACGCTGATCGTCAAACCGCAGCAGCAGGAAAGCAGCAATGCGGCCACCGCACGCCACCCCGTCGCAAGGAAAATAAGCTGATGAAGAAGATCGTCGCCTGGAAGTCGTTGCCCGAAGATGTGCTCGCCTATCTGCAACAGCATGCGCAAGTCGTGCAGGTCGATGCCACGCAGCACGACGCTTTCGTGGCCGCGCTGAAAGACGCGGACGGCGGCATCGGTTCTAGTGTGAAGATCACGCCGGCGATGCTCGAAGGCGCGACGCGGCTCAAGGCGCTGTCGACCATCTCGGTGGGATTCGACCAGTTCGACGTGGCCGATCTCACGCGCCGCGGCATCGTGCTCGCGAACACGCCGGACGTGCTGACCGAGTCCACCGCGGACACGGTGTTCTCGCTGATTCTCGCCTCGGCGCGGCGCGTGGTCGAACTCGCCGAATGGGTGAAGGCGGGGCACTGGCAGCACAGCATCGGCCCGGCATTGTTCGGCGTCGACGTGCAGGGCAAGACGCTCGGTATCGTCGGGCTCGGGCGGATCGGCGGCGCGGTGGCGCGGCGCGCGGCGCTCGGCTTCAACATGAAGGTGTTGTACACCAACCGCAGCGCGAACCCGCAGGCCGAAGAGGCTTACGGTGCGCGGCGCGTCGAGTTGGCGGAACTGCTCGCCACGGCAGATTTTGTCTGCCTGCAAGTGCCTTTGACGCCGGAAACGAAGCATCTGATCGGCGCGGCCGAGCTGAAGTCGATGAAGAAAAGCGCGATCCTGATCAACGCCTCGCGCGGCGCGACCGTCGACGAAAAGGCGCTGATCGAGGCGCTGCAGAACGGCACGATCCACGGCGCCGGTCTCGACGTGTTCGAGACCGAACCGCTGCCGTCCGACTCGCCGCTGCTGAAGCTGGCGAACGTGGTCGCGCTGCCGCATATCGGTTCGGCGACCCATGAAACCCGTCACGCGATGGCGCGCAATGCGGCGGAAAATCTGGTCGCCGCGCTCGACGGCACGCTGACCAGCAATATCGTCAACCGCGAAGTGCTTTCCAAATGAGCCTATCGAAGAGGAGCCGATGAGCACCACGCCGCAGGCCGCGCCGCGCCGCGCGACGATCACCGACGTCGCGCGCGAAGCCGGCACCGGCAAGACCAGCATCTCGCGCTATCTGAACGGCGAGATGAGCGTGCTGTCGCCGGAACTGCGCGCGCGCATCGAAGCCGCGATTGCGCGCCTCGACTATCAGCCCAACCAGATGGCGCGCGGCCTCAAGCGCGGCCGCAACCGCCTGATCGGCATGCTGCTCGCCGACCTCACGAATCCCTACACGGTCGAAGTGCTGCAAGGCGTGGAAGCGGCATGCCACGCGCTCGGGCTGATGCCGCTGATCTGTCACGCGGCAAACGAAGTCGAGATGGAGCGGCGCTATCTGCAACTGCTCACCACGTACAGGGTGGAAGGCGTGATCGTCAATGCGCTCGGCGTGCGCGAGGAAACGCTGCGGCCGGTGGGCGGCGGCGGGATTCCGGCGGTGCTGGTGGACCGTTCGGTGGATGGGCTCGTCACGGATATGGTCGGGCTCGACAACCGGGCGGCGGCTGAACTTGGTACGCGGCATCTGCTGGACAATGGTTTCGACGAGATCTGGTTCGTGGTTCAGCCTTTCGAGCAGGTCAGTTCGCGGCAACTGCGCGAAGCGGCGTTTCGTGAGGCGATGAGTGCTCAAGGCGAGCAACGCGGCAAGAGCGCGGCGCGTGGTCACACGCTGGTGCTCAACCTCGCGGACGCGGACGAGGTGGCGCGCAGCCTCGCTGAACTGGACCGCGCGATCGACGCAGCCGCTCAAGCGAGCGATGCCGCCGCCGCCACGGGCAACGCCGCGCGCATCGCCCTGTTCGCGGCCAATGCGCCCGTCGCGCTATGCCTCGCCTTGCATCTGAAAGCGCGCTACGGCGCCGACTGGCAAGCCCGCGTCGCGCTGCTTTCCATCGACGACCCCGACTGGGCCGAACTGACCGGCGTCACCACGATCCGCCAGCCGACCTACGAGATCGGCTACCGTGCGGTCGAGTTCCTGCACGAGCGTATCGAAGGCGTACAGACCATCGCGCGCGACTGTCTTCTGCCGGGCGAATTGATCGTCCGCGCCTCCACTTTGCGCTGAATGCCCGCCGATCTGCGATCATTCGGGCTGCGGCGCGCAGCGGGTGCGCGCCGGTCATCGCAAGGAAACTCATGGTAGTTGCACCGCTTACCCTCTCGAGCCTCGCCCTCGCGACGCTGCTCGTCGCCGCTTTACCCTTCCTGATCTACCGCCGTCTGCGCCGGCCGCTCGCGCTCAAGCCGCGTGACGCCATCACCGGCATCGCCGTGTTCGCGCTGTTCGCCATGGTGATCGAGCGCGCGCTGAACGACTACGTGCTGCATCGGAACGAAGCGACCGCGAACTTCCTGTCGAATCCGCTCGCCTTCGTGGTGTACGGCGCGCTGGCCGCGGGTATTTGCGAGGAAGTGGGGCGCTTCATCGGCATGCGGCTGCTGCTCAGGCGGGCGGCGGCGAAGGCCGGCTCCACGTCGCTCGCGGCGGGCACGAACGACGGCACCGCGCTGACCTACGGCCTCGGCCACGGCGGCGCCGAAGCATGGCTTGTCGGCGTGCTGGTGCAGATTCAATGGATCCTGTTCGCGGTCTTCGAAAACCGCGGCCAACTGGACGGCTATCTGAGCAATCTGCCGACCGATTCGTTGATGCGCATTCACCTGATTCTCGCCAGCCTGACGCCGCAGACGGCGGGCATTTTCGCGCTCGAACGAGTGGCCGCGCTGGTGTTCCAGATCGGCTTGTCGGTGTTGATGTGGCGCGGCTTGCGGGCCGGCTGGCGCGGCATACTGCCGCTCGCGATCGGGTTGCATGCGCTGGTGGATGTGCCTGCGGCGATGTTTCAGGCGCAGCTCGTGCCGCTTGCGGCGGTGGACGCCTTGTATGCAGTGGGGGCGGTGATCGTCGCGGGGTTGTTGTTCCGGGCGTACAGGCGTCCTGTGGTGGCCGCTTGATGGCCGCTTTGTGCGTGCGTGACGATGGCGCGAAGACGGCGTGAAGGCTGCTTGAAGACCGCGCGATGGCGCGCATGAAACGCGCCCCATCCTGCACCGTCAACCGTTCTCTACAATCGGCCTCTTTTCAAGGCCACCCTTTCGGCACACTTCAATGGAAGAAGCTTACCAATACGACTGCGCCAATCCCGAGTTCGAGGAACTGGCGCGTGTCATCAGCGATCTGTTTCCCGAGCAGACACAGTTCATTCAGCGCGCCGCGGAAGACGGCACGCCGACGCTGGCGATTCACTGGGTGGCGATGCGTTTCGGCTCTACCGCGCGCCGTATCGTGATGACCGTGGTGACCGCCCCGGCCGCGTTGGCGCGTTATCGCGCGTTGCCGGCGCGGTTGCGCGGCCGCAGTTTCGCGGTGCTGCGCGCGTATGTCGAAGCGAGCATCGGCTCGCTCGAAGAACAGTATGCGAATGGCGAGGCGGTGCCGCGCGATGTCACCGTGGACCTCGGCGACGAGTTCGCCTGATGCCCATGCGCAACCGGCTCAATCGGCTCAATCGGCTCAACCCGCTCAATCGGCGAGCCGGTAGACCTTCGCGAAACGGGCTGCCTGTACCACGCCGTAGTCGCCCGGCGCGTATTGCATGACCCAGTCGCCGGCGACGCCGCGCAGCACGTCGCCGCCGTTTGCCGAGCGCGCGAGCGTGAACGCCTCGTGCATCTGTTTGGCCAGCACGACGGCGGGGCGGTTGCGGTACGCGCCGGCTTCGCCGTGCACGACGGCGGCGTCGGCGGGGACGTATTTGGCGTCGAAGCGTGCGCGCGAGACGACCCAGCGGTCGCCCGTCGAGCCGGTGATCAGCGCGTCGCCGCGGACATAGCGGTTGGGGCCTTCGAGGCTCATCAGTTCGCCTTCGGCGGCGGCGAATTCAACGCTGACCGTTTCGTCTTTGACGACGCGGCAGGCGTCGGCGTCTTGACTCAGGTCGAGATTTTTCAGTTCGGTCATGAAGCGAGCAGGTGTGGAGAGTTTGACGGCCGCGCCGGACTTGAAGTCTTCGGGCCGCGTACGACTCGCATCATGCCAGATGCATCTGGCGACCGGTTTCTTTTGCGATGGATGGCGGCGCGGATCGTCTGTTTGCCGCGCGGAAATCGCAGGTGCGGGACGAACCGGACCGTGGTGTGGACGGCAGGAAAGTTCGACGTGCGGCAAGCGTGAGGGCGAACCTCTGCCGCACATGGCAAAAAATATCCGCCGCGCGCAGCGTGAACAACCGGCACTGCGCGCAAGCGGGTTTCGATACTTACGGCTTCACCGTGGCGTCGCTTGCCGGAGCAGGCGCGGCCTTGCCGCCTTTACCCTTGCCATGATGACCACGGCCTTCCACGCCGCCCGGCTGATGGAAGGTCACATCAGCCAGCTTCTTCTGTTCCGGCGAGAAGCTGTTGTACAGCGGATCGAACGCATCGACGAGCTTCTTCATGCCGTCCGCGTGCGCTTGCGCGATCGTCGCGTATTGCTTCATGTCGTCGAGCGCCGACACGTTGGTGGCGGCCCGGCGTTGCTGGAACAGTTGGCCCATCGTCTGGCCGTTGCCGCGCATCACGTCGGCGAATGCGTTCCACTGCGATTCCTGCGCCGAGGTGATCTTCAGTTGCGAATGCAGGTAGGCGATGCGGTCTTCGACGTTGCGCTCATGGCCGGCCTTGCCGGCGGGTGCGGAAGCGGCGCTCACCGGTGCCGACGCCGGCGCGGAAGTTTGTGCGAATGCGCCGCTCATGGCGACTGCGGTGGCCAGCATTACCAGTGCTTTTTTCATCGAAACTCCTGATGTCTATTCGAATTGGGACAAGGCTTGCGAGCGAGCGGCCCGTGGTGCGTCAGTCATGCGCGAGTCATGACGATGCACGGCGGCCGGCTGCCCACTTTGCCGTCGCCGCTATTAGTATCACGATATCCCTACAATGCGGCTCTTATGCGACAAACGCTTACAACCGAAACGAACAGGAAATAGCGGGTGGACAAATTCGTCAGCATGGAAATCTTCGTCGCCGTGGTCGAGGCGGGCAGCCTGACCGCGGCCGCCGAGCGCTTCGACATTTCGTCGGCGATGGTGGGCAAGCATATCCGTTCGCTCGAAACGCGGCTCGCCACGCGGCTGTTGACGCGCACCACACGGCGGCAAAGTCTGACGGAGATCGGCCGGCAGTATTACGAGCAATGCCGGCGCATTCTCGCCGACGTGAAAGGGGCCGAGTCGCTCGCCGAGGCGATGGCCGCCGCGCCGCGCGGCGTGCTCAAGGTGACGGTGCCGCTCACCTACGGCGTGGAAGTCTTTTCCCCGGCGATGACCGAGTTCCTGAGCGCATGGCCCGACATCACGCTCGAACTCGATCTGTCGAACCGTATCATCGACCTGGTGGAAGAGGGCTTCGACGCGTCGGTGCGCATTGGCCGCCTGCCGGATTCGAGTTTCGTGGCGCGGCCGTTGAAGCCTTACCGGATGCGCGCGTGCGCGTCGCCCGCGTATCTGGCGCGGGCCGGCACGCCGCGCACGCCGGAGGATCTGATGCATCACGAATGTCTCGGATTTCTGCATTGGGGCCGCGAAGGTTTGTGGCGTCTCGGCGGCGACAACGCGGACGAATGCCAGTTGCGCGCCGGACGGTTTCGCGCGAACAACGGCCAGGCGCTCAAGGTGGCCGCGTTGCATGGCTTCGGGCTGGTGTTGCAGCCGGAGGCGCTGCTGGCGAGAGAGATTGCCAGCGGCGAACTGGTGTCGGTGCTGGAAGATTATTTGCCCGATGGCGCGCCGGTCCATCTGCTGTATCCGCGCGATCGCCGC
Organism: Paraburkholderia phytofirmans PsJN; assembly: GCF_000020125.1. NCBI lineage: Bacteria > Pseudomonadati > Pseudomonadota > Betaproteobacteria > Burkholderiales > Burkholderiaceae > Paraburkholderia > Paraburkholderia phytofirmans. Next base: position 2,558,985 of record NC_010681.1, on the reverse strand, counting down.
GCCACGCCCAAGCTGACCAGCTTTATCGATTTCGTGGTCGAACGGTTCGGTGTATGAGCCTCGCGGCGCATGCGCTGCCGTGATGCGCAGAACGCCTGCCATTTGGTGACATCTCGTGCGATCCCTGTCGGCGTGTTGATGGCAATCGACTCGCCGACTTCTCCATTTGCCGATAAAGACGCGCGATAATCCGCCTCACCTGAGCCACTTCCTTTCCCCTCGATGAGACCACCGCGCCTCGACCAACTCGACGACCTCGACCGCAACCTCGTTGCGCTGCTGCAAGCGAACGCTCGCGAGAGCGTCGCCAACCTCGCTCGCCAGCTCGGCGTGGCGCGCACCACGGTGATCGCGCGCATCGCGCGGCTCGAACGCAGCAACGTGATCGCCGGGTACAGCGTGCGGCTCGGCCAGGACGTGCTCGACTCGAGCATCGTGGCTTATGTCGGCATCATCATCGCGCCGAAGCATGGGCCTGCCGTGCAGAAACGCCTCGGCAAGATGCCGGAGGTGCAGTTGCTGTGCGCGGTGAGCGGCGAGTTCGATTACGTTGCGTGGCTGCGCGCCGATTCGCCTGATCGCCTGAACGATCTGCTCGATCAGATCGGCGAACTGGAAGGCGTGGAGCGGACCACGACTTCGATCATTCTGGCGCGCAAGATCGATCGCGGCATGGTGTGAGCGACGCCTGACGTTTACCCCATTTTTATACTTTTTCGACACATTGACTGACTGGTTCGTCATAACGTCGAACCTCATGGTCATACCGCAGCATTTTGCGCGTATGAACTGTTTTTGCTTCTCCCTAAACTGTTGCTGAAGGGTACAGCCCGCCGGGCGCCGCGCCACGAGCGCAGCGCACTTCCCAGAGCTGGAGACAGCACACAATAATCAGGAGAAGCGCATGAAAGTAGCCATCGTTGGCGCAGGTTTGATCGGTCACACCATCGCCCACATGTTGCGCGAGACCGGCGACTACGACGTCGTCGCATTCGACCGCGACCAGCACGCGCTCGACAAACTCGCCGCCCAGGGCATTCCGACCCACCGCGTGGATTCCGCCGATGCCGCCGCGCTGCGCGCCGCCGTGCAAGGCTTCGACGCGCTCATCAACGCGCTGCCGTATTACCTCGCGGTGAACGTGGCCTCGGCGGCCAAGGGCGCGGGCGTGCATTACTTCGATCTGACGGAAGACGTGCGCGCCACGCATGCGATCCGTGCGATCGCCGACGACGCCGATCACGCTTTCATGCCGCAATGCGGTCTCGCGCCGGGCTTCATCGGCATCGCCGCGCACGAACTGGCGAACCGCTTCACGGAAATCCGCGACGTCAAGATGCGCGTGGGCGCGCTGCCGGAATTCCCGACCAACGCGCTGAAGTACAACCTGACGTGGAGCGTCGACGGTCTCATCAACGAGTACTGCCAGCCGTGCGAAGCGATTCGCGACAGCCGCACGCAGTGGGTGCAGCCGCTCGAAGGCCTCGAACATTTCTCGCTCGACGGCACCGAATACGAAGCCTTCAACACCTCCGGCGGCCTCGGCACGCTGTGCGAGACGCTGTCGGGACGGGTCGAGTCGCTCGACTACAAGTCGGTGCGCTATCCGGGTCACCGCAACCTGATGCAGTTCCTGCTCGAAGACCTGCGTCTTGCCAGCGACCGCGACACGCTCAAGACCATCATGCGCCGCTCGGTGCCCTCCACGGCGCAAGACGTGGTGCTGGTGTTCATCACGGTGAGCGGCATGCGCGACGGTCAACTGGTGCAGGAAGTCTTCACTCGCAAGATCTTCGCGAAGACGGTGTGCGGCGTGCCGATGAGCGCGATCCAGATCACCACGGCCGGCGCGATGTGCGCGGTGCTCGATCTGTTCCGCGAACAGAAGCTGCCGCAGAAGGGCTTCGTGCGCCAGGAGCAGGTGTCGCTGCGCGATTTCCTCGCGAACCGCTTCGGCCAGTTGTACGAAGGGCAGGCACTGGAGACGATGGCGACGGTCTGAAGGATCGGCACCGAGGGCCGTGCGACAACGCGGCAATGCGGCAACGCGCATGAAATGTCTGCCGTGAGCAACCAGGAAGGCTTCGCAGAGAGCCGAGGAAACGCCCCGATATTCTCGGGGCGTTTTCGTTTTTATCGATGCCGACGCTGCGCTACACAGGCACCGGCGGCATGAGCGTCGCCGCCCGCGGCTCGCCGACGATGCGCGCGAGCAGAGCTTCATAGTCCGCCGAAGCAGGCGCGGTATTGTCGAACATCAACAGGTCGTCGCGGATGTCGCCGCTGGGCTCGAAACGGCGCTGCCGGTACTCGTCCCAGTGCGCAAGCTTGTACGCGTCGTTCGGATTGGCGCGCGCCAGAATCCGCTGACGCGCCATCTCTTCCGACGTAAAGACCCATACGACCCGCAGCGTCACGTCCGTACCAACACCGAGCCACGCGCGATCGAACAGACGCCGCTCGCGTACTTCGCGCGAGAGCGGCCCGACCACGAGCGCACTGACGCCGAGTTCGAGATTGTCGCGGGCAGTATCGAGCAGGCCGCGATATTCGGGATCGCGCAGATGCTGCAGGAATAGCGGGCTGTCGCGGTCGTTCGAATCGCCGGTCAGCATGGCCATGGCGGCCGCGCTGTAGCCGCCGTAGAGCGTGTCTTTATCGAGCAGGCAGAAGGGCGTCGCGCTCGCTTTCATTAGCGGGCCGAGCAGTTTCTTCGCGAGCGTGGTCTTGCCGGTGCCCGCGTGACCGCAGATGAAAACCAGATGAGTCACGAAGGCGCGTCCTCGGGTGTGGCGGGTACGGCGCGGGCGCGTTGCGGGTCACGCGTGAACTTGTCGCCGGCCTCCAGCCACATCACGTTGATGATGCCGAAGCCCAACGCCACGCCAATGCCCAGAATCCAGGTGAAATACCACATTGCAGTCTCCTTGGTCGTATGTCGGACGAGGCCGGACCTGAAGCGTTTCACATTGCCGTCAGAGCGATGGCGAGATGCCGGCGGGTGAAGGTGTGCGCCGGAAGCAAGGGTAAGTCCGCAACGTGGAGCTTGCACGCGGCAGCCGAGGGAATCGCCCGTTGCAACGATCATGAAGAAGAACTCGCCGCCGTGCAAGAGGTCGCGGGGTCGGCCGTTCGGCCAGGCTGGCAGAACGGGCGCGCGTTGCTATGATGCATGGCAAAGGTCGGGCAGTAGCAGCGGGCAGCAACGGGCAGCAGCAATCAGGACGGCCAGGCATCGTTCAGCATCCCGATCGGAAAGAAGACCTCCACGAGCAGGACCAAAACCAACAACACGGGAGACCAGCATGCCGACGCATCCGGACCACCGCCGCCAAGCCGCCCCGGCCGCATTGGCCGCATTCGCGAAGCTGGGCGCGCTTGCCGCGCTAAGTCTCGGCGTGCTCGCCGGCTGTGCCTCGACGCCCGCCGAGCCGGTGCCGTTCAAGCCGGTGCCGGCCGCGCGCATCGTCCAGCCCGGCTACACGGAGCCGGGCGCGGGGCTGGTCGCCGTGGACGTGCGCCGTGAGCGTTCCCGCGACGTGATCGTCCGGTTTCGCGACGCGCTGGTCTACATCGACGGCGAGCAGGTCACTGACCTGATGAACGGCGAGCATGTGGTTTTTTATCTGAGCCCCGGCGTGCATCGCATCGGCGTGTCGACGCAGTTCGATCCGGTGGTTGAAATGCGCTTCACGGTCATCGCCGATACGCGCTACTCCAACCGCGCGTCGGTCACGTTCGGCGACGATCATCGCATCGCGCTGCGCCGGGTCGCGCAATAGCAGCGATGGAGTGTGATAGACGCAATAGAAATGCCCCGCGTGCCGGGCGTGGCGCAGCGTCGGCCGCGAGGCTTAACAATTCGATACATGGCCTTCACGCATAGCCCTTAACATGGCGGCTAACGCAAGTCCGTTCATGCAGAGCCGCCGCCAGGCTTACGTATCGTAAGCGTGTGGCCGGTCTGTTCCGTTTTCAAGGTAATCCAACATGCTGATCAATTGCGCCGCCTATCAGGACGGCCGGAAGCTGGCAGACATCGACATCGATAGCATCAGCGACTACGTGGCGCGGCCCGAGTGTTTCGTCTGGGTGGCGCTGAAGGACCCGGGCCCGGGCGAACTGGGCGTGATGAAACACGAGTTCGGCCTGCACGAACTCGCGATTGAAGATGCGCAGAACGGCCATCAGCGTCCCAAGATCGAGGAGTACGGCGAGTCGCTGTTCGCCGTGATGCACACGGTGGAAATGGACGAAGAGGGCGAACTGCTGATCGGCGAAGTCGACGTGTTCGTCGGCGACAATTACGTGCTGTCGGTGCGGCGCGGCACCCGCGCCGGCTTTCAGAACGTGCGTGCCCGCTGCGAGCGCGAGCCGCAACTGCTCAAGGAAGGCTCGGCGTTCGTGCTGTACGCGCTTGCCGACGACATCGTCGATCGCTATTTCCCGATCATCGAGGCGATGAACAGCGAGATCGAAGCGCTCGAAGACCGCATTTTCGATCGCAACAATTCGGCGGCGTCGCGCGCGATCATTCAGGATCTGTACTCGCTGAAGCGGCGCCTCGTGATCCTGCAGCACCATATCGCGCCGTTGCAGGAAGCGATCAGCAAACTGACGGGAGGCCGCATTCCGAGCATCTGCGAAGGCATGCAGGCGTACTTCCGCGATGTCTACGACCACCTCGAACGGATTGTCAGGATCATCGACGGGCGGCGCGAAATGGTCGTCACCGCCGTGCAGGTCAACCTCGGCATGATTTCGCTGGCCGAGAGCGAGGTGACCAAACGGCTCGGTTCGTTCGCGGCGCTGTTCGCGGTGCCGACCATGATCGCCGGCATCTACGGGATGAATTTCCAGAGCATTCCCGAGTTGCACTACCAGTACGGCTATCCGATCTGTCTGCTGGTCATGCTGAGCGTCGACCTCGTGCTGTACTGGCGCTTCCGGAAGGCCGGCTGGCTTTGATGCGGGCGGGGCTGCGTTGGCCGGCGTTCCCCGGCGCCGCTTCGCGCTTGCATCGCGCGCAATAAAAGTCCAGCATAGGCGGCCCGTCGGCCTGCGATCTTGCAGCCGACGGTCAATCCGCCACGCACGGACCAAGCGAGGAACCTTGCCAGACGCCACCTGCCGGCGCGCCAAAACAGCGCGCCGCTCCGATTCGACGAGGCGCACATCCGCGCCGCGCGGCGCCACGTGCCGATGCACTGCAACACCGCGCGTCGTTGACAATCAGAATAGACTGCGCTGAGAATGAGCCTCGCAAACGTTTGCGCACTAATTAAAAATAAGGCTCCGTCGCGAGCCTGACAGACTCTTGGAGATATGCATGAGCCAACGCATTCGCCGCCGCATCCTGACGGCCGCCGTCCTCGCTACCGCTACCGCCGCCTTGCCGTTGTCCTCCGCTTACGCGCAGAGCGCGCCGGCTCATAAGCCGAAGGTGGCGCTGGTGATGAAGTCGCTCGCCAACGAGTTCTTCCTCACGATGGAGACCGGCGCGAAGGACTATCAGAAGCACAACCCGTCGCAGTTCGACCTGATCACCAACGGCATCAAGGACGAGACCGATACGGCGAACCAGATCCGCATCGTCGAGCAGATGATCGTGTCGAAGGTCGACGCGATCGTGCTGGCGCCGGCCGACTCGAAGGCGCTGGTGCCGGTCGTCAAGAAAGCGGTGGACGCGGGCATCATCGTCGTGAACATCGACAACCGGCTCGACCCGGAGGTGCTCAAGTCGAAAGACCTGAACGTGCCGTTCGTCGGCCCGGATAACCGCAAGGGCGCGCAGAAGGTCGGCGACTACCTGGCGAAGAAGCTGAAGGCGGGCGACGAGGTCGGCATCATCGAAGGCGTGTCGACTACTACCAACGCGCAGCAGCGCACCGCGGGCTTCAAGGACGCGATGCAGAAGGTCGGCGCCAAGGTCGTCTCGGTGCAATCGGGTGAATGGGAAATCGACAAGGGCAACGCGGTGGCCTCGGCCATGCTCAACGAGTATCCGAACCTGAAGGCGCTCCTCGCCGGCAACGACAACATGGCGATCGGCGCGGTCTCGGCCGTGCGCGCAGCGGGCAAGCAAGGCAAGGTGCTGGTGGTCGGCT